>JAISCQ010000105.1 GCA_031265445.1 Bacteroidales bacterium | reverse complement strand
GCTTGAAGGTCAGGTCGGTTTTGGGGTCTAAATAACGTGCCATAATTTTTATTAATGGATGAAACAGAACGACAAAGATAACATATATTTATTGCATCAACCGAATTTCATTTGAACTTTATGCAAAAGAAATCATCGAAAGCAACAGCATATCATTTTATTACAACCATATTTTTCGTAAAAACAAGTTCATTAGAAATGCAATTTAGTGATCAGAAAGCAGCGCGCTCAAAAAATATCCGCACCAGCAGGTTGCGTTTAGGATATTCATCCGGCAGATGACCGAAATATCCACAGAAGTTTTATCATGCGTTTCGTTGTGCAGATCAACGATGACATGGGATGCTTTCAAAACGTTCTGGAAAACGCCAAACGAAATTGCGGATACATTCCGCCACTGTCAGGATGAAGAACACTGACAGGACAGCGCGAGGATACAGTGATGAACGGATCTGAAAATCCGTTGGAAATGTTGCGCCACAATTTTGTATACAAACATTTTTTTCACAGGGAGATAAAAACTCCCATTTGTGGGGTATTGGATTATTTTTCGGATTTCGTACTTTTGCAACAAAATATAAACAAACAGTAATTCTTTTTAAACCTTTAGTAAATAAATTGTAAATTAATTTTTAAAAATTTTGAATCATGAGAAAGTTAGTCAATGAGTTGAGATGGACGCGGTATGTAAAATCCGCTTTTGCGATCATGCTGGTGGTACTTGTCGGGGCGCTGTCGAGCGGATGTGAGAAAGATGAAAAAAAAGATCCCGAACCGGGGAATAACGAATTCGCTTATGCCGGGCAAAAAACCGGGGTAGTTAAAGCAGAGCAGGTTTATGCCGTTGTTGAAGGACTCGATGTCTTGTATATATATTTTTATCTTGAAAATGACCATGTTTTAACATTTGCAACATTGCAGGACGAAGAACTGGCTGCAGGCAAATATGTATATCCTGTTTCTCTTGTACTTGGAATGATATTTGATTATGATAGCAGGGAAACTTTATATATGCTAAAATCAGGGGGGACTGTCAATGTCGACCTATCCGGCAGCAAATATACGTTTGATGTGGAAGGTACCCTCACTGAGGAAGGATCGTCCAAAGAAAAATCGCTCAAAGGTAACTATAGCGGTTCTCTACCATGGCGCGAAGGAAAAGCTACGAGTGAAGCATCAAAGGCAACCTCGTCATCGGATTTTTCGGATAAGGTACAACTGAAAGAAGCTTTGATCAACCGGCTGAAGGAAAATGCGAGCCGCATCCAATAAATAGGAACAGGCAGTCGGTACAGCTAAGGGAGGTAAAACAAGCGAGGTTCTTAATGCGCAGCCCTGTCAGTGTTCGTGACGCTGACAGCGGCTGCTTTTTTGTATCCCCTGTTGGCGGTCCTGATCCTGATAGCGGCGGAGAAAACAGTAACAGCGGAGAAAATATCGGACATTCATCAAAAAATGATCCTGTCCCTATAACAAATTCGGTCGATCTCTCGTATATAGAAACGCTTACCTGCAATAGTTCCGGTAAGCGTCAATACTCATATTTGATCATTAATATTCAATGGATAAGCCTTTAGTAAGTATTTGTTGCCTCACATACAATCATGGCCGGTTCATCAGCCGGTGTCTCGATGGTTTCCTGATGCAGAAAACCAGCTTTGCTTTCGAGGCGCTCATCCACGATGATGCATCGACCGACAATAATGCAGATATTATCCGCGCGTACGAGGCAAAATATCCCGATATCATCAAGCCGGTGTATCAGACGGAAAATCGGTATTCACGCGGCCTGGCTATCTCGGAGTTTTTCATTTACCCCAGGGTGCAGGGCAAATATATGGCACTCTGCGAAGGTGACGATTATTGGACCGATCCCAACAAACTGCAGCGCCAGGTTGATTTTCTTGAAGCTAATCCGCAGTATTGCGCCTGTGCACACCAGTGCATGTCGATATATGATTACAGGGACAGTGATCCCAAACCTTTCAACACAAAGATCAAGGACTCGTTCGACCTGAACGATTTACTGGACGGCTGTGTATTCCAGACGGCTACCATCATGTTCCGCACGTCATTGATCGGCGAACTCGAAAAGATGCCCAACGAAGTGTTTTCAGGCGATCGCGGTTTGTTTTTCCTTTGTACGGTACATAGCCCCGTCAAATTCTTTCCGGAGCCGATGTCGGTTTACCGTATCAATCGTACGGGCGTGTCCACCACGGTCACCTACAAGCACCTGATAGGGGACTTGCGTATGATTCCCTGGCTTATCGGCATATTTCCCCATTTCCCCAGATACCATTACACTTCGTACATTTATAAGACCGTGATTTCGTATCCGCCACGGGTGCCGTTTCCGGTCTACATGAAGTATTATTTCCTGTATGCATGGTATTCGTTCAGCTTTTTCCCGAAGAACATCAGGCCGTTACTCAAATTTACATTTTTAACCACGCCCAAGTTTGCCGTGAGCCGGCTTTTCCCGAACCTCAAATGGAAAAGGTTGCAGGCGTGGCGATAAAGGAATTGAAAAAAATGTATCTTTGCCCATGCTGTTTTTGCCGCGAAGACGCTAAGAAAAAACACAGCGGTGTTTTTGCGGCTGTTTCAATGGCATCATCATATTGAACCGATCTTGAAATCATGAAATATTTTCCATTGACCGTCATTGTCTGCTTATTGCTCTCCTCGTGTGCTCATGCACAAGGCCGGGAAGATACGGATACCGGGAAAATGGCCGCACCGTTGCAGGAAGGCGACAATGCCAATACCCGAACCAACAGATATACCGGGTATTTCCTGTACGGGTCGAACATGCAGTGGCTGAACCAGAACTGGACGGACGAGGATATTGCGGACATCCTGACAGGCAACGAACGCCGCAACCGGGAAGGCGTGGGCGTCACCAGCCTGCGTCCTGCGCTGTACGAGAATTTTGTGGAAACGTACGGTTACAGTATCCGTGTAAATACCTTCAAATACTATACGCGAATCGGCGCAAAAAACAATGCGGTCTTTATCGGCGACCAGCCGTCGGACCGGCACCGCGAGCGGAAACAGTATATTCCCGGCGTACCGTCCGAATCGTACGAAAACCTGTATGAACCCGTTTGGGATCAGGGTGAAAACGGAACGCCCGTTAACGACGGGAATTATTATGCTCTGTATGTATACAAGCTCGTACAGCGCTACAGGGATGATGTAAAATTCTGGGAAATCAAGAATGAGCCTGATTTTACCTATTCGCCCATGTGCGGCGAAAACGGGCCCGGCGAGGGATGCAACTGGTGGGACAGGGATCCCGATCCGGAAATTCTTGCGAATCTCCATGCCCCGATTCAAAGCTATATCCGGATGTTGCGGGTTTCGTACGAAGTCATCAAATCGCTCGATCCCGATGCTTTCGTCTGTGTGGGCGGCATTGGCTACGAGAGTTTCCTCGACGCCATCCTGCGCAATACCGACAACCCCGACGGCGGAAAGGTTACAGCCGAATATCCGTACAGGGGCGGCGCCTGGTTCGATTGCCTGAGCTACCACATCTATCCCATGTATTACCTGAAAAAATGGCGCGGGATAGGATTCAAGTATTCCCGTTACTCGGACGCCGCTGTGGATGCCGTAGTCCGCCAAAAGAACCTGTACGTCGACGTGCTGAAAAAATACGGTTACGACGGGACAAAATATCCCGCCAAGGAAATCATCATCACCGAGACCAATATCCCCAGTAAACAGGTAGGTGATTATATCGGTTCGGAGCAGTCGCAGCGGAATTACCTGATCAAGGCGGCTGTGGTTGCCCAACGGAACGGCATCAGCGCTATCTATCCGTACTGTCCGTGGGATTTCAAGGAATGGAGCGAAAACGGACAGGAATACGATTACAAGGGCTTTTACAGGCCGATCCCCAATGCTCCCGGAAGCGGCGAACTGCGTGTGCACGAGTCGGGAACCGGCTGGCGTACCATGAGCCGCATGCTGGACGGACGGAGATACGATGCAATCGAAACCGACAGGTTGAACCTCCCGGCAACCGTCAACGGCGGCGCGTTCTACTCGGCCGCAGCCAGGGATTATGTTTATGTCCTCTGGGCCAAGACCGGCAAGGATCTGGATGAAACAGCATCGGCAACGTTTACGTTCCCGCCTGCCCTGAATGTTACGAAAATGGTATCCGTTTCGTGGGACGAAAACGAAACAGCCGTCAGCGGCAGCGCCATCAAACTTACAGGCGATCCGGTTTTCGTGAGGCTCAACGCGGAGGTTACGGCTAAAGCGGCTATCCCGGTGACCGGCGTCACCTTCAACCGCGCATCCGAACCAATGGAGACCGGGAACACACTCCAGCTCGTTGCCAGCGTCGCGCCCCGCAACGCAACGAACCGGAAAACGACATGGACAAGCGTTAACCCTTCCGTTGCCAGGGTCGATAACCTTGGCGCGGTAACAGCCGTAGCGCCGGGAGAAACCGCCATTACCGTCAAAACCGAAGACGGTCATAAAACCGCAGCCTGCAACATCACGGTAGTCGCCAAAATGGTCAATCTGTCGTATATACTGCTCAATTCGGCTTACGAACACATGAAAGCAGGAGACGTCCGGCAACTTAGCGTCGAATTTTTCCCGGAAAACGCCACCAATCGGAACATCATCTGGAAAACCAGCAACGACAGGATCGTAACTGTAGATAAGAACGGGAAACTCAAGGCCGTTGCTCCCGGAAAGGCGAATATTACGGCAACTCCCGAAGGCGAGGAGGAGTCGAAAGCAAAGAACTGTATTGTTCATGTAAACTGATCGGATCGGATTTTTTTCATATTTTTTTGGGCATTTTGTTTGGAGAAATCATTTTTCTTGTATCTTTGCCCTGTCAAAATAGAAATACACCTGCGGAAATAGCTCAGTTGGTAGAGCATAACCTTGCCAAGGTTAGGGTCGCGAGTTCGAGTCTCGTTTTCCGCTCGAATCCCGATAATATGTCGGGATTTTTTATCACCGGGCCTTGGTGGTGGAATTGGTAGACACGCGGGACTTAAAATCCCGTGGGCAGCAATGTCCGTGCGGGTTCAAGTCCCGCCCGAGGTACAAAAACCCAATCTGTTTCAAATAAACGGATTGGGTTTTTGATTTGCTTCATTTTTGAGTGTTGTCATTCGGACCCGCTCATGACTGTTGTATATGGAATGTGTTCGTATATTTTATTGTTTCATTCATGCTTCCGGTACGGTAACCCCGCAGGTCTACGGTTACATAAACAAAGCCAGCCTTTTTCAACTCGGCGTCGATCAGTTCGCGGGTTTCCGGCAGCATCAGTTTTTCCATCTCGTCGGGATTAACTTCTATGCGCGCCAGATTACCGTGATGTCTTACCCTGACCTGCTTGAATCCCATGTCGAAGAGCAGTTGTTCGGATTTTCCGATGGCCTGAAGTCTTCCGGATGTAATCGTTTCTCCGTAAGGAAAACGCGACGCAAGACATGCAAACGAGGGCTTGTCCCATGACGGCAACCCCATTTTGCCGGACAATCGGCGGATTTCCGCTTTTGTGAAACCGGTTTCTTTCAAGGGACTGAGCACTTCCAGTTCTGTCAGGGCGCGCATGCCGGGACGGTAATCGCCTTCGTCATCCGCATTTGACCCTTCAACCAGGTATTTGATTCCCTCCCCGGCAATGATCTTCTTGAATTGGGAGAACAGGTTTCGTTTGCACAGGTAACACCGGTTTTTGGGATTTTGCGCGAAGCCCGGTATCGCAAGTTCATCTATTTCGCATACGATATGGCGGATCCTGCGGGCTGCGGTAAACTCGCGGGCTTCGTTCAGTTCGCGGGCCGGAAACGTACTTGAAAAAGCGGTTAGGGCAATCGCCCGGTCGGCAAGCGCACCGTGTGCTACCGCCAGTAAAAGGGTGGAGTCGACTCCACCCGAAAAAGCAACTGCTACGCTGCCCAGTTCCCTGAATCTCTGTTGCAGTTTGTCCAGTTTGATTTGTAATGATTCCATCGGTTGATTTTATATAAAATGATATTACATTTATAATGGTCAAAAAATGTACGCGATATATGACCGTCACAACGTGAATTCGTTCCAAACCTGTTATCGAGTCATCGGTATCTTCGACTTTGAAACAACAAAAGTAACGTATATTTTGAAAATTTGGTGCCGGCTCACACCATATATTAAAGCGATCTCGCAGACAACTGTTTCTTCAGTTCTTCGATGAATCTGTCCTTGTCCTCAAGTGCTTTTTTATTGGCTTCAAGTGCTTTTTTATTGTCTTCGATGATTTTGTCCTTGTATTTAAGCTGTTTCTTATTTTCTTCCGACTCCTCTGCGATCTCCACTTCAAGGGTTATATGGTCCCAGTAAGCCTCATAGGCTTCCATCTCTTCGCGCGTGAAGGCGCCTTCCTCGCATATTTCAACCGCCATGCGGATGGTATCGTCTTCCATCAG
>JAISCQ010000071.1 GCA_031265445.1 Bacteroidales bacterium | reverse complement strand
AGCGACGTCTGGGTGAATAAATACAGCGACTATCCCGAAGCGGGTCCCCTGCTTGTGATGCAGGCCTTCCTGCAGCGCGTGGTGAACGGCGGCGGTCAGATCATCCGCGACATGGCTTCGGGAAACGGGCGTCTTGACCTGATGATGATATATAACGATCAAAAGTATCCGATAGAACTGAAGATCCGTTACGGGAAAAAATATGTGGACGACGGTCTCGTCCAGACCGCCGGTTACATGGATCTGCACTGCTGCAGCGAAGGCTGGATGGTGGTCTTCGACCGCCGCAAGACCGTCAAATGGGAGGATAAACTCTATATAAAAAAGGAAACCGTGAACGGTAAAACGCTTACCATCGTGGGCGCGTGAAGTAATTGAGAACCTTTCGACCCTGTCAGCAGCTACGCAGCATAAGCGCGAAAGAATTTCGAAGGCGATCACAACAATATTTGGATATGAATCGTATATATGAAAATAGTTGGATAAAAATGATTCAAATGAAAAGTAGCCGTTTTCTAAAACCATGTCTGATTTTATCGGTATGCGCGTACCTCGGCTTGAACGTGTTACAGGCGCAACAAATTCCCGACAGGCCGATACTCGAAAGCGTGAGTGTCGACCCCCGGACAGGTTACATAACGATCGTCTGGGATGTGCTTGCACCCCCGGTTTCCTCCGTCGGTACAGACGCATTTGTGATCTATTGGTACGAAAAATCATCGTTAACCAATCATTTCATCGCTACGATGAATCCTGCCACGCGCAGCTATACGTTCGATTACGACACTATGGCGGTACGGACTCCCATGATGCCCGACCCCCGCAAAACATCCGTCGGGTTCACAGTCGCCGCCGTGCACAATTCTCCTTATTCCTCCAGTCTGCGGTCATACGAAGACTACCATGTCCAGGTGCGCAATAAGTATGACTCGTGTCGGGCCGAAATCAGGCTCGACTGGCACCCTTATAAGGGCTGGATTGGAAACACCCCGCCATACAGCCCTTTGATCAGCTACCATGTGATGCGCATCCCCGAAGGAGGCGGACCCGATGAAGAAATAAAAGCGCTGTCGGATCAGGATACCTTTTACATCGTGCCGCGTGTGAACGAAAACGACAAGTATGCGTTTTACATCAAAGCCGTACGGGGAGACGGGACGACAGCAACCAGCTACAGGACAACACGGGAGACCAAAATGCCCGTCCAGCCGTCGTACATATACGCGGCAGGCACACAATACAACAGTTCGGGGCTGGCCGAGGTCAGTTTCAAGCTCGATCCGGCGTCGGAAACATACGGCTACGAGTTCTTCGGATCGAGCAAACCCGATTATTCGTTCGTTTCTTTAGGCACCTTCAATATACACGGCGATACGGTGCTCACCGATATTCAAAAACGCGAGAAGACCTATTATTACAAGCTACAAGCCTGGCATCTGTGTAAAGACAAGTATACCGCCGCATCCAACATGGCAACGGCGCTATGGCTGTACCTGAAACAGGACGACCAGGTGAATTCGCTGCAATGGAATCCATACCTGGATTGGAGCGGCGATGCGCGATATGAACTGCACCGGCAGATAGGCGCCGCCTTCGACGAAGTGATCGCTACCATCACCGATCCGGCAACCACCGCCTATAAGGACGACCTGTCGGGTGTTAAAATCGACGGGGATATATGTTATTGGGTCACGGCGGCGCCTGTATCGCCAAACGCATCCGACCGGCAAGCCATTTCAAACAGTGTTTGCATCCAGCCCGAAAGCGAAATATTTATACCGCAGGCCTTCACTCCCAACGGCGACGGGCAAAACGACGAGTATAAACCGTTCTTTTCCTATCCTCCGCAGGAATATATACTTTGTGTGTACGACCACAACGGGGCTAAAGTTTACCAGACGGAAGACGTCAACGCCGGCTGGGACGGACGGCTTAAGAACGGAAGACCCGCCGGCGAAGGGGTGTATGCGTATTATCTGAAGTTCCGCACAGCCAGAGGTTGGTCGATTGAGAAAAAGGGAACGTTCAACCTGATATTGCCGTGATTCACATCCTTTCCATTTTCCCGCAAAGGAAAGCCCGTAACAACCAATCGTACCAATATTTTTTCCAAAACAATTCCCATCTTTCGCACATCCATCACCTTTTTTCGCATGCAACGAACCTTTCCGCGCATGCGAAAAATCTTTTTGGGCGCCTAAAACGGAAATTCTTCCCGCGGCTTATCTTCCAGTTCTTCTTCTTCCGGTTTTTGGGCTGCTTGATGTTCCTTGTGGCCGTCAACCACGATGGCCTTGTAAGGAGTTACGGGACATGCATATTCGCAGGCGCCGCATCCCACGCATATTTCGGGCGTGGTTTCGGGGATGGTCAGCTCTCCCTTGTAGGGAACCATCCTGACGGCTTTGGTGGGGCAGTGTTCGGAGCATGAACCGCACGAAGTCTCATCGGTGAAAACGATACAATTGTGCTTCTCGAACTGTACCGTACCGATCTGGGTAGTGAGTTTCTCTTCGACGGTCAATGGCAAGATCGCACCGTTGGGGCATATTTCGGTGCATCGGGTGCACTCGTAATTGCAGAAACTTGCATGGTAATCCATGAAAGGCTGCATCATGCCGAAGAAACCGTATTCGAAAAGCGACGGCTTCAAAACGCCTGTGGGGCACGCGCTCACGCACAAATGACATGCGGTACATGCTTTTGTGAAATGATGCTGATTGCGCGATCCCGGAGGTGTTACCGTATGGGCCACTACTTCCCGGTTACCTGTATCCTTTCCGCTTCCTTTCACGTGGTTTTCGCCTTTTTTCCGGCGTTCCTGAGCGATGGATTTGACGGAAAGTCCGCTAAGAGACGCGATGAACAGTGCGCTCCCGACAACAAAACGCCGTTTGGACGCGTCGGCTCCTTCCCTTATTTTCGGCTTGCGCACAGGAGCTAAAGTATAACGGATGGCGCTTTTGTCACACGACTGCATACAGTTGCCGCATCCTACACAACGGCTGAAATCAACCTCCCGGCTTTTGATGTTGATGCACTGCGATTTGCAGGCGAACATGCATTTGCCGCACTGGTTGCATCCTTCCACATCGAACCTGACTTTGAACAGCGATACTTTCGATACAAGCCCCAACAGCGTTCCCACAGGACAAACGGCATTACAGTACAAACGGCCTTTCTGCACCGAAAGCCCAATCACCAGTGCCAGCACGACAACGGGAACAATCAGTGCATAAGGATCGGTTTTAGCCACGGTTACCGGATATAACGCGTATGACCCCAGAGCCTCGAATACCCGTACCAGCAGGTTGTTGCCTGTGATATACGCCGGACGGAACAGGTCGGAGACAAAACGCCCGAAGTTACTGTACGGATCCAGCAGGTTGACTGCGAAAATACTGCCGGTGAACAGCGACAGGCAAACGATCACAAGTATGGAATAGCGCAACCATGTTTTCGGCGGCGCAAAGCGGAAACGAAATTTTTTTTTCCCGGAACGGCGCGCTTTTTTTGAAAACCAGCTCACCACATCCTGAAAAATTCCCAGCGGACAGATGTACGAGCAATAGACGCGTCCGAAAAGCAGCGTGAGTATCAATATAACCATGAACCCGTATGCCGTAACAGCCAGTCCATGTCCGAGCGTTTGCAGGAATTTGATGAACGAGGGCACGAACTGTAGCCATGTAAAGCCCCGGAACCACGCCGAGGGCGCGGAACCGCTAAAATCCAGAAACAGGA
Source organism: Bacteroidales bacterium (assembly GCA_031265445.1). GTDB lineage: Bacteria > Bacteroidota > Bacteroidia > Bacteroidales > UBA4181 > JAIRLS01. The sequence goes on along the minus strand of JAISCQ010000071.1, from coordinate 19,324 downwards.
ACCCGATAGCCGCCAACATGACTGTTGACACCATGAGCCGGAAAGGTTTCAGATAGCGCTGCATCATTTTTTGGTTTCGAATTTCGGGTTTCAGGTTTCGGGTTGGGCAAAGCCATGTAACCCGAAACTCGAAACCCGAAACATTAAACTTTTATTCTATGGATATTCAATTTCGAAAGGTCCATCACGCCAAATCCCATCTCGGCGGCTATTTTGATGTGGCCGACAGAGGCCGGATCTTTGCCGAAAATCTTTGCAGCAGCAGCATCGGCAGCTACAATATCCGCAGATATGATTTGCGACTTTTCGATCGATACATCGCTGGCCGATACGCCTTTCGGCCCGTTTTTCTTCAACACGCGGTAACCGTCGATGATATTCAAGTCGGGCTTGCGGTAGGATACCATGTCGGCGATACATTGCTGAAGATCGTTTTTATGCCAAAAGCCGCGATCCCATACAATACCCATCAGGTTTTTCATGGCAAACGATACCTGCGCTCCGTCGTGATGCTTCAATACAGGTACATTGATGAATACGTCGCTTTCAAGTATTTTTTCGTGCACCTTGGCGTTTTTCAGCGATTTCCCTTTCGGAATGGATTCCTCTTTGTAGTTTCCTTCGCTGTTGCCGGTTATTACCTTCGCGCCCGCGTCCTTAGCAGCTTTCTCGATGCCGCTTGTAGCGTACGATTTCTGCCAGTTATCACAGGTATGGTCGAATACAAACACATCCCTGGCGCCGGCAGCAAAACATTCTTCAACAATCCTGGCAATCAGCTTCGGGTTGGTGTTGGCTGCCAATTCGGGGGTACGGTCCCACCCGATATTCGGCTTAACGGTCACGGTTTGACCGGCTTTCACAAAATTCTTCATTCCGCCCAGCGCGGCAATTCCTTTTTCGAACATCAGTTCGGGTTCGCCGCCCATCACGGCCACCAGGTCGTAAGGTGCATGCGGGTTGGAAATACTGCCTCCGAAAGCTTCTTCGAGCGACAGGAACGTGAAACCCGTACCGACAGCGATACCTGCACCGATACTCTTCGTAATAAAATCTCGTCTTTTCATTTATGATTATTTTTATGATTTACATTCCACAAAACAGGTGGCTATGGCTGAAACAAACCCGCCGGTGTGATCCGCGTTTTATGGTTGCCATCGCCCCCGATTTCAAAACAGGCGCAAAGTACACATAAATTTTTTAGATGGTCGATTTTTTATACATTTTTAACAAAAAACCACAATCAAACAGGTAATACTATTTTTCGTGGATCATCGCTACTCATGAACTCACACAAATACACGCCCTGTCATATTTTTCCTGCACGTAACATTTCCCGTTTCCCCGCAGGGCCGGGCAGGCGTTCCACGGTAAATCCCACGCTTTGCATGGTTCGTCGAACGTCTCCTTTGGCGCAGTAAGTGGTCAGGACTGCACCCGGGTTCATTGCCGCATACAGGCTGGCGAAAATATCACGGCCCCACATTTCGGATTGTACCGCGGGCGAAAAAGCATCGAAATACACGACATCAAAGCTGGAGGTAAAGGCGGTTTGCAGCAGGTCGCTTTTGCGTTTGTACAGTACAAAACAGGATGTTATTTCAACCGGCTGCTCCCAGGGAGCAGCGTGCAGGCTCCGGAAAAGATCATGCTCCGAGAGTTCGCATACAGAGGCATTGTCTATGGGGTAAAGCTCAATGGCCTCATAACGGGTAACTTTTTGTAGCCTGTCGGCCTGATGCAGGGTAAGCCACGCGTTGAGGCCCGTGCCGAACCCTATTTCGAGTACCGATACGGGATCGGCGGTCACAGCCGAATATCCCGCTTCGATAAAAACATGGTTCGATTCGTTCGCAGCGCCAAAGATGGAATGGTAATGCTCTCCGAAATGTTCGGAATAGATGGTTTTGGAACCGTCGGCAGTTAAAGTGACAGACATTCGTTCATGAGTTTTTTCGCAAGTCGCCAGGGAGCGCTGAGATTTTCCCTGTGGGATATTTACCGGCTTACCGAGACACATTCAATTACTGTAAAACCACCACCTTATACCGGGATGGTATGCTCATATTCACCTGTTGCGGTTGATTCAACAGGATTTGCCGGAAGTCGGCCTTGATGCGGATGGGGTTTTTGCCATCGTGCGCCGAGATGTCGAAGATGGTGGGTAGCGCGAACTGCGGATGCCGGTTGTAGCCGCTGTATGTTGCACTGAACAGCGCCTGTCGCTGCCGGCTATTGTACAGGGCAATACCTTCAACGGTATGATCGCTGGGGTTGATATTGATCTCCAGGAGGCTGCGGTTTTTCCCCTGCATCATTATCCGATCGCTACTGCCGGCAGCGGCGATGAAGTTAAACTTATCCCGGTAGGTATCTTCACACCGGTCAGCTGTGAAAAGCATCATCAGCGATTCGGGGTTTACCGGGTAGCCGGCGACTTTTTGCAGGTACTCGTTTTTGCCCCTGTAACAGACACGATCCTGGTAATTGACCACCATGAACGAATCGCGGTAAATCACCCCGCGCATCAGTTCTATCCCCAATTTGCCGCCACGGAAGTAGCAGATACTGTCGGGCCGGATATAGATGCTGCCGCTGAGGGAGAAGGATTGACCGCCGTCGGATATTTCCATTTTGCACGAGGGTACGGAAATGCTTTCGATGGGATAGCAGGAGGTATAAAAAGACCCGCCTTCAAGCGCAACGGCTGCCTTTTGATGCGACCTGCAGGAATCCATGATGATGGCCATGAGCGGTAAGATCATCATCAGGCGGCTTCTACTTTTCATTTTTGCTCTTTGATCGATTCCATTTTCTGTTCTGCCGTTTCTTTCGAGTTATGCAGTTCGATGGAATATTTGCATATATGGTATGCTTCATCGGTACGGCCGGCCACAGTCAGGAGTTCGCACATGTGTTCGATGATCTCCGGGTTGTCGTTTCCGCCGTTTTTCATCGCTTTTTCCACCATGATGATGGCTTCGTCTACGCGGCCAAGTTTGTAAAGCACCCATCCGTAGGTATCCAGGTAAGTACTGCTGTTCGGCTCCAGTGCGATGCAACGCCTGATATATTTTTCGGCAAGATCCAGTTTTTCTCCCCGCAGGGAGAGGAAATAACTGTAATTGTTCAACACCAGCGAATTGTTGGGAGCAATGGCCAGCGCCCTGTCGAAAACAAAATCCGACGCAGCATACTCTTTTTTCTCATTGTATGCTTCGCCGAGGAACACCAGGGCTTGGAGCTCCACATCCCTGTCCGGTTCTTTTTCCTTTTTCAGACATTCGAGGGTTCGGAGACAGGCGGGGATAGCCTCGTCGTATTTTTTGAGCACCAAAGCCGACAACCCGTGGAAGAAATGAAACAGGTAACGGTTGTCGAAATATTTCAACGCCTTGGCGGTCGACTCGTAGAGCGTTTCGTTGTCCTGCAGGAGATGAAGCAGGTAGAACAGCTGTTCCCACAGGAAATAATTGGTCTGCACGCGGTCGGTGATGAACAGCAGGTTGTCTCTGGCGCCTTCGAAATTTTTTTCGCGCAGGTTGCGGTCGGCATTGACCAGCCGCACGCGGAAATTATCGGGATATTTTTCATCAAGCTGCTTGATCAGCAGATCCATCTGCTTGCAGTGTTTCTTGAAGAATGTACTGTCGGCCGAAAGTTGCAGGTACAATTCCACTTTCAGGTCGGGGTCGATGGTTTTCAGGTCGTACATGCGCTGCATTTCCTCCAGTACCTTGGCATCATTGCCGTAATCCTTGTAAAATTCGATCATCGAAATGTATCCGAGCGCATTTTCGGGATCCACTTCGAGCAGCCTGGTATAGTTTTCCTGCGCTTCCCTTTCGCGGCCGGTCGAACTGTACAGTTCGGCCAGCAACCCGTAGAACCGCAACTCGTCGGGATACATCCCGATGCCTTTTTTCAGGATCGCTTCGGTAGCTTTGACATCTTTTTTCCTGGAATATACCCGGTATTTTGCAATCGCCATGTCTTCGGTAAAGCCGTAAGTCTTCTCAATTTTATCCAATTCCCTGAACGCCTTGCGGTATTCGTTCTTTTCCATGTGCAGTACGGCGAGGTTATAGCGCAGGTCGGTATTATCGGGCTGCGTCTCGATGATCTGCCGGTATACCACAATCGCGCTGTCGATATTCTTCTCTGCCAGGTACAGGTTGGCCAGTTGCATCTTGTACCATTCGTTTTTGCGGTCGTACCGGGCGGCCAGTCGGGCATACCGGAGGGCATTGGCCGGATCGTCGGTCATGGAGTAGATTTCGGCCAGCTGGAAATACGCCGCTGCGTCGTATGGGTTGACATCAATGCAGCGGGTGAGCATGCTGGCCGCATCGGGCAGGTTCCCGAACATTTTGAGTTTGGTAGCCTCTATGAAATCATGGTCGTAATCCAGCTTTTCCTTTTCGGTAAACTGTACCGGCCTGATGGGCTGCTGTATCTTCTTCGACGGCGAACATGCTGCAAACGCTCCGCAAAATACGAGAACCAGCAGAAGACGCCAATAATTCTCCCGGGATTTCAATTTTTTATATGAATCAAAAACAGTCAATCGTGAATCAAAAATGTATTACTGTCCTGTGTGTCCGAATCCGCCTGCTCCGCGTAGCGTTTCGTCAAGCGTGCCGCACGGTTCCCATTCTACGGTTTCGTACCGGGCTACGACCATCTGGGCGATACGTTCGCCGTCATGAATCACAAAATCTTCCTGTGAAAGATTGATCATGATGATGCCGATTTCGCCACGATAGTCGGCGTCGATGGTTCCGGGCGTGTTGAGCAGCGTGACGCCCTTTTTCAGGGCAAGTCCGCTCCGGGGACGTATTTGTGCTTCATAGCCTTTGGGGATGGATATGTATAGCCCTGTCGGAATCAGGATCCTTGCACCCGGCGCGAGGGTGAGCGGATCGTCCAGGAAGGCGCGCAGGTCCATTCCCGCCGATAACAGGGTACTGTATGACGGCAATGGATGCCGTGATTTGTTGACAATTTTGATTTTCATGACTCCTGATTCAAAAGTTATCGAATGAATGAGAATTTTTAAAATCCTGCTGCTGCAAACTGTTTCAGGAATCGCACATCATTTTCGAAATACATGCGGATATCCCTGATCTGGAATTTCAGGAAGGCGATCCGTTCGATACCCATCCCAAAGGCGAATCCGGAATATTTCCGCGCGTCGATGCCGCAATTGTTGAGTACGTTGGGATCGACCATGCCGCAACCCATGATTTCGAGCCACCCTGTTCCTTTGCAGAGGCTACAGCCTTTCCCGCGGCAGGTGCACGATACGTCCATTTCCGCCGACGGCTCGGTGAACGGGAAGAACGACGGGCGGAGGCGTATCTGCGATTTTTCGCCGAACATTTCCTTAGTAAAGAACAGCAGGGTCTGCTTCAAATCGGCAAACGATATGTTTTCGGCCACATACAGGCCTTCCACCTGGTGAAAAATGCAGTGTGCGCGCGCCGATATCGCTTCGTTGCGAAATACGCGTCCGGGCATGATCATGCGGATGGGCGGCTGCGTGGTTTCCATCACGCGCACCTGCACGGATGATGTATGCGTGCGGAGCACCACATCGGGGTTTTGGGTGATGAAAAACGTGTCCTGCATGTCGCGCGCAGGGTGTTCTTTAGGGAAATTCAGCGCCGAAAACACATGCCAGTCGTCTTCAATCTCCGGCCCTTCGGCAATGGTGAAGCCCAGGCGGGTGAAAATATCGCAAATTTCGCTGCGGGTGACGGATATCGGATGCCGCGAACCTGTGGGGATCGATTCGCCGGGACGCGTCAGATCGTTATCCCGGGCGGACGCCGTTTCACGATCCAGCGCTTCCCTGTAACGTTCGAATGTTTCGGTCAACAGGCTCTTCACCTCATTGAGTTTCTGCCCCACCTCGCGTTTCTGCTCGCTGGTAATGGTCTTGAATTCGTCAAACAATGCGTTCAACTGTCCCTTTTTGCTGAGATATTTCAGGCGGAACTCTTCCAGTTCGACCTGTGTAGCGGCTTTGAACCTGCCGGCATCCTCTTTTATCCGGTTGATCTTATCAATCATGTGCCTCAATCATTTCAATGATGAAAATAAAAAGGCAAATGTACATGAATTTATTGATTTACGGATAAGATATTTTCTCACGAAGACTGACAGGGTAAGTCCAGTCGGGCGGAAACCATTCGCCATTTGCCGTTCATGTCTTTTCGCAGGATAATATCCGAATAGCCGTTCTGTTTCAGGATGTCTTCCACGCCTTTGGCAGATGCCTCGTTGATTTCGAAGAACATCCTCCCTCCGTCTTTCAGGCATTTCAAGCCAAATGCCGCAATATGCCCGTAAAAGACGAAAGGGTCGTCTTCAGGCGTGAACAGAGCAAGATGCGGCTCATATTCCAGTACATTGGGTAACATTTGCTGTTTTTCGGATGGCGTAACGTAGGGCGGGTTGCTGACTACCACATCCAGTGAACCGGGCTTAAAACCCAGCCGGCCGCCTTTCAGAACATCGCCTGAAAGAAAATTTACATTCACGGCATTTTTCACGGCGTTTTTTTGGGCGATTGCCAGCGCTGCATCGGAAACATCTACCGCCCATACGGTGGCATCCGGTAAATTAGCGGCCAAAGCCACGGCAATGCAGCCGCTGCCGGTACCCATATCCACCAGGGTCAAGCCGGCGCTTCCGTTATATTGGCGTATCACCCAATCCGTCAGCTCTTCCGTTTCGGGACGGGGGATGAGTACGTCGGGGGTCAGTTCGAACTTCAGTCCGTAAAACTCCGTTTCTCCGAGGATGTACTGCAGGGGCCGGTATTTTTTGAGTTCGCCGACGGCTGTCCGGATTTGCTTTTCGGCTCCGGACGGCAATTCGCTGTCCTGCGACAAATGTACCTGCGCCGGACTTATGCCGGGATAATACCCAAAAAGGATGCGAACGAAACTTTCCATCTCCGTTTCGGGATAGCGGCCAGCCAGTTGCTGACGGATTTCTGTAATCATTTGGCGGATGGTCATGGTCGCAAAATTAAAAAAATCCGCTGCAAAATACGTATTTTTCCCGATCGTCTGTCTTTATACAGGAACAAAATCAAAATACGGGCGATAACAAATAGACAACCTTTAAAACTTTTTAAAAAATACAGTACTTTTACGCTAAAATTGTTCTGTGACATATCATCAAATCTTCCGGCAACCGTCGGCGGACGAGTAACCATCGGTTAACGGTTCCCCGCAACCGTCGGCGGACGAGTAACCGTCGGTTACAAGTTCCTCGCAGCTGTCGGCGGACAAGTAACCATCGGTTACAAGTTCCCCGCAGCTGTCGGCAGGCGAGTAACCGTCGGTTAACGGTTCTCCGCAATCGTCGGCAGGCGAGTAACCGACGGTTAACGGTTCTCCGCAGCTGTCGGCAGGTCGGTTTGACCCTGACAGGTCACTGCAATAACGACCTGTCAGGCTGCGAAGCTGCTGACAGGGTCAAAGCGATATCACCCCGGTTGTTCCGTAATTGGGAGCGCCGGGAAAAGAATGGTTCCGGTTGGCTGTAATTTGCAGTCAGCCGGAAATCATTACCCATGCCGGTTTTGACCGCATTATTACCAGAGGAGATGATAAACAAGACCGATGGAGAACGGCAGCCGCTCATATTCAGTTTGGCCCCCTGTCGGTTGGAATGAAAGTTATTACAGGCGACCCAGGTCCTGATGGTGGTAGGAAAACATACACAGTAGATGGACAGGAATACTATGATATAAATGGGGAATATGACCCTGGTAAATACAGTCACGGTATATTCTATGTTGGTGTTGGGCCTTTAAGAATAGGCAGAAATTCTGAAAGTATCAGAAATTACTGGCAAAACGAATATGCACACAAGCCCAATAATATTCCGTTTTTCCCTGTGATACCAGGTAAAAAACCCCGTTGGTACTGGTTTTGGTAATTTTTTAAGACACTGTAAAATATGATAATCAAAAAAGTATGTCGTATATCATGGATAAAATAAAAATGCTTACGTTATTAAGTGCTGGTTTCATACTTTCATCCTCCAGTTGTGACAGAAAATGGGATGAAAGTTCAGATGACAGGTTAACGCTGGAAAAAATTGATTATAACGGGAAAGAATTACGGATTGATGGGTATTATCGCCGTTATGATTACGCAGGTAAAGAAAAAAAATTACATGGTGTTACTCCCTACATTTTATATAGCAATGGGGTAATTTTGGGAGATGTTGGAGTTCCTATTGATAGAGTATCTGAAATGGAAGAATGTTTTAGGAATGGTTTTTATGTGAACAATGCAAAAAAGTATTATTGGGGTGTATTTCAAATAAATGGTATTCAAATCAAATACGAGAAATGGGTTCCGTCTGACGGGCCTTTCAGTACTTTTATTTATGAAGGCGTGATACTGAATGACACCACCTTTATCATCAACAAGTATTACAGAATGAAGGATATAGATAAAAAATCCCCGACAGAAGTAAATTGGGAATATCATTTTAAGCAGTTTAGTCCCAAGCCTGACAGTACAAACAGGTTTATACCATAAGTTGTTTACTTCGCCACATTTTGGCGAAGTGAGATACTGGCGCAGACTTCCGTTTGCACCTTTTTTTGGTTGCCCCACGATTTTGGTGAAACCATCCTTTGATGCATGCCATTGAGCCATCGTTCCAGTAAAGAATCAGCAAGATGGACATGCGGCAAAAGTTTATGCGCCTCTTTCCAGCTTCCTCTACCATTTTGCAAAATGGCACGGAAATTACCTGATTGAAGGGGATATACAGTTGTGATCAATCCCCGTAATAACTGCACTTTAACAATTATTAAGATTTTTTATCATTACAAACTGCCGGAGATTGCCTAACATTGCACATCCTTTTATGGTGGATATAAAGTCCGGATACGAAACATTGTATTGTTTAGTATTTGGGTGTTTATTGGTTTATTCAGAGGCATATAGATAATTATTGATCAATGAAAATCGTTAAAAAAATCATTCTCATCGCCATAGTTCTTGCTTTCGTGGGAGCCATTGTGTACAAAGCCGTATGGTCGAAGCCGGCGCAAACTGCAGGGGGCAGCAGCGGTTTGGCGCGCGCCGCCCTGCCTGTTAATTTGCAGGTCATAAAGCCCGAGAGTTTTACCGAAACGCTTCCGGTGACCGGATCCGTCGAGGCCAACGAATCGGTGATCCTCAAAAGCGAGGTATCGGGCAAGATCATCGGTATCTTTTTCAGTGAAGGGCAGCATGTCGCCAGGGGGACGCTGCTGATCAAGGTCTACGACGACGATCTGCAGGCGCAGCTTACCAAAGCGCAGGCCAACCTCAAGCTCAACGAGGATCAGGAAGCCCGTCAACGGCAGTTGTTGGACAAGGAAGCCGTGAGCCGCCAGGAATATGACGTATCGTATGCCAACCTGCAAGCGGCGCAGGCCGACATCGCCCTGCTGGAATCGCAAATATCGAAAACCGAGATCATGGCGCCGTTCGATGGCGTCATCGGGTTCCGCAAGGTGTCGCCTGGCGAATACATCACTCCGGGAACGGATATTGCCTCGCTGGTGAACAACGACCCTGCCAAGATACAATTTTCCGTACCCGAAAAATACTCGCAGATGCTGGGGCGCAACACCGTCATCAAATACCGCCTGGAAGGACAGCCCGGCGAACGTACCGCTTCGGTCTATGCCGTGGAGCCTACCATCGACCAGGCTACGCGTACCATGCAGTTGAAGGCGCTCGCGCCTAATCAGGACGGACGGCTGATACCCGGCGCTTTCGCGAGAATACAGGTACAAATGGAAACGCAAAACAATGTGGTGCTGATCCCTGCCGAATCCATCCTTTCGGAAACCGCAGGGCAAAAGGTGTACCTCTACCGCGGCGGCAAAGTACAGCCTGTGATGGTAGAAACCGGGACGCGCACCAACAACCGCGTTGAAATCGTCAAGGGAATAGTTCCCGGCGACTCGGTCATCACCACCGGCATGATGCAGATTACCCCGCGAACAATCGTCACACCCGACAAAATCAATTAACAAAAAATTCCATGATGCCAAGGATTCCATAACGAAACTGTGGAGTTGGAAATTGTGGAATTAGAAATTAGAAATCCCTATGAGTTTAGCCTCAACAAGTATCAAGCGTCCCGTGATGGCCATCGTGATATCGATGGTGGTGGTCATCTTCGGGATGATCGGCGTTACATCGTTGCCGGTGCGCGAGTTCCCGAGTGTCGACCCGCCCATCATCAACGTACGGACATCTTATCCGGGCGCCAATTCCGAAATTATCGAATCGCAAATCACCGAAATACTTGAGGCTTCCATCAACGGCATTTCGGGTATCCGCACACTGACGTCCACCAGTAGCGACGGGAACAGCAATATCGTGGTGGAGTTCGAACTGGGCGTGGACATGGAAGCCGCCGCCAACGACGTGCGCGACCGCGTGTCGAGGGTGCAGAACCGCCTGCCGCGCGACTGCGATCCGCCAACAGTATACAAGTCGGACGCCGACGCCAACCCCATCATCATGCTGGCCGTGCGCAGCGACCGGCGCGATCCGCTCGACCTCACCGACATAGCCGACCGCCTGTTCAAGGAGCGCTTGCAAACCATCCCCGGCATCAGCGAAATCAGCATCTTTGGCGAAAAACGCTATGCCATCCGCATCAAGCTCGACCCCGCCAGGATGGGCGCCTACGGGTTGACGGCTACTGATGTCCGCACGCAGGTCACCGCCGAAAACGTGGAACTGCCGTCGGGAACCATCGAAGGAACCGCCATTAACCTGACCATCCGGACGCTGGGACTGATACGCACCCCGCAGGAGTTCGAGGATTTGATCATCAAGGAAGTGAACGGAAGTCCCATCAAACTGGGCGACATCGGACGCGCCGAGTTTGCCGCCGAGGACGAAAAATCCATCACCAAGCTCAATGGAGTGCCTTGCGCCATCCTGGCCATCCTGCCGCAATCGGGAGCCAACAATGTGGATATTTCCAACCGCTTCAAACTGCGGCTTGCAGAAATCGAAAACGACATGCCCGAAGACATCCGGACGGAAGTCATTATGGATACTACCGACTTTGTGCGCCGTTCCATCGAAGAAGTGGAGGAAACCATCATCCTGGCGTTCATCCTGGTGGTCATCATCATCTTTATCTTCCTGCGCGACTGGCGCACCACGCTCATCCCCATTCTGGCCATCCCGGTATCCCTGATCGGGGCGTTTTTTATCATGTACCTGTTCGGTTTCTCCATCAATGTGCTCACCCTGCTGGCCATCGTGCTTGCGGTAGGCCTGGTGGTGGACGATGCCATCGTGGTGATGGAGAATATCTTCGTGAAGATCGAGGAAGGAATGTCTCCGCTGGAAGCGGCATTCAAAGGATCGAAGGAAATTTATTTCGCGATCCTGTCCACCACGGTGGTGCTGGTGTGCGTGTTCCTGCCCGTAGTGTTCCTGAGCGGCACTACCGGCCGGCTGTTCCGCGAATTTGGCATTGCCATTGCCGGCGCAGTGGTCATCTCGGCGTTTGTGGCGCTCAGCCTCTCGCCGATGATGTGTTCCAAGATCTTGAAACCCGCCCATTCGAGAACCTGGTTCTACCGTGTCACCGAAAAATATTTCGATGCAATGACCACCGCATACAGCAACGGGTTGAGCCACTTCATACGAAAACGGTGGATTGCGATTGTGATCATCGTTTTCGCATTTGCCGCTATCGGGGTATTGTTCATGAACCTCAAGTCGGAATTGGCGCCGCTCGAAGACCGCAGCCGCATCACCCTGCGGATAAGCGTTCCCGAAGGCACATCCTACGAAAGCATGCTCCAGTATGTCGACGAGGTTGCCGATATGGTGCAGGATTCGGTACCCGAACTGCAAAGCATGCAAACCATGGTGCGCAGCGGGTTCGGTTTTGTGCGGGCATTCCTTGTAGAGCCGGACAAACGCCGCCGTTCGCAGCAGGAAATTGCCGACAAGCTGGTGGTCGATACCTGGAATATGACGAAAGGCAAGATTCTGATCACGCAGGATCCGACCGTTGGCGACCGCCGCTCGGGGCAAGGCGTGCAATATGTCATACAGGCGGCAACGCTCGACAAGATCCGGGCCATTATCCCTGTATTTATGGGCGAAGTGGCCAAGGACCCGGCTTTTGCCTTTTCGGATGTCAACCTCAAATTTACCAAACCGGAGCTGGTGGTAAGCATCGATCGCGAAAAAGCCCGTCTGCTCGACGTGTCGACAACCTCCATCGCGCAAACCATGCAGCTGGCTTATGCGGGGCAGCGTATCGGGTATTTCACGATGAATGGCAAACAATACCAGATCATCAGCGAAGTGGACAAAGTAGACCGCAACGCGCCCAATAACCTGCCGGCGCTGTACGTGCGCAACAACGCCAATGCCATGATCCAGCTGGACAACCTGCTGACCGACTCCATCAAGAGCAACACGCCGTCGCTGTACCGTTTCAACCGGTATGTATCGGCGACCGTATCGGCGACCATGGCCAAGGGTTACACGCTCGGCGACGGCATTGTGGCGATGGACGCTATTAAGGAGCGCGTGCTCGACGACACTTTTAAAACCGAACTTTCGGGACAGGCGCGCGAATTCAGCGAAAGCTCCAGCAGTATCTATTTCGCATTTGCGCTGGCGCTGGTGCTGGTGTACCTCGTGTTGGCCGCACAGTTCGAAAGTTTCCGCGATCCGCTCATCATCATGTTCTCCGTGCCGCTGGCCCTCATGGGAACACTTCTTTCGCTGTGGTATTTCGACCAGACCATCAATATTTTCAGCGAAATAGGCATCATCATGCTCATCGGGCTGGTCACCAAGAATGGCATCCTTATCGTGGAATTTGCCAACCAGCGCCGCGATGCGGGTTATTCCGTCCTCAAGGCGGTGAAGGATGCGTCGGTTTCGCGCCTGCGTCCCATCCTGATGACGAGTCTGGCCACCATCTTCGGGATCCTGCCGATAGCGCTGGCCTTCGGCGCCGGAAGCGAAAGCCGCGTGTCGATGGGTATTGCCGTGGTAGGCGGGATGATTTTCGGCACCATCCTTACGCTGCTCGTAGTTCCGGTGATGTACATCTTCATCACAGGAAAGGAACGCGTGGTGATTCATGAAGAAGATTATGTATAATTTTTGATTGATGATTTTTTGATTAGATAGACATGTGTAAATCCAAAAATATCTTTTTCCCGGTTTTGTTTGCTTTCTGTACACATTCGTTTGCGCAGCAGGCCCCGCCCTTCAGTATGCTGGATGCCGTTACCGAAGGGCTTGAAAACAATTACAGCATCCTCCTGGCGCGCAACAGCGAACAGGTGAGCAGCAACAACGCCACCATCGGCAATGCGGGCATGTTGCCGTCGGTGACCCTCAACGGGACGCTGAACAAGGGCATTGCCAACAGCAAGCAAACGTTTATCAACGGGACGGTGCAGGACAAAACCGGCGCCAGATCGACCAACTGGAACGGCAACGTTGCACTGGACTGGACCGTATTCGACGGGTTGGCCATGTTTGCCAACTACAACCGGCTGAAGGAACTGGAAATGATGGGACGGGAAAACCTGCAGGCGTCCATCCAGCAGACCATTGCCTCGATCATGAATGTTTATTTCGATATTGTGAGCCGTCAGCAGGAACTGGAAGCTACCGAGCGCATCCTGAGGATATCGCGCCTGCGCACCCGCAGCGCCAGGGACCGTTTCCTGGGCGGTAAAGTCTCGAAGGTCGACCTGCTTTCGGCGCAGGTGGACTATAATGCCGACACCGCATCGTACATCCAGCAAACCGAAGGCCTGAAAAACGCCAAAATTGAATTGAACAAACTCCTGGCCAGGGAAATTACCGCCGATTTCTCGGCATCGGACAGCATCAGCATCGACCAGACGCTTCGTTACGGCAAGATACACGACATGGCGCTGGCCGAAAATCCCGACGTGGTATTGTCCCGGATGTCGGTCAACGCGGCTGCCTTTTCGCTGAAAGCAACGCAAGGTTCCCGTTATCCCAAGGTGAGGCTCACCTCAAACTATACCCTGGTGAAGTCCCTGTCGGCAACGGGGCAGGTGGAGGAGAACAACTCAAAAACGTTCAATTACGGCGCCACGCTCAGTATGCCGCTGTTCAACGGATGGAACATCAACCGGGAGATCAGGAACGCAAAACTGGACAAGGAAGCGGCCGACATACGCTACGAGCAGATACAAAAGGATATAGAAGCACAGGTAGCTACCGCGTACAGCACCTACGAAGTGAACCGCAAATTAGCGGCCTTTGAAGCTGCCAACCTGACTCTTGCCGCCGAAAACCTGGATATTTCCATGGACCGTTATCGCCTGGGCGCCATTTCGGCTGTGGAACTGCGCGACGTGCAGCGCAGCTTTATTTCGGCGACCAACCGCCTGATTGTAGCCACCTACAACGCCAAAATAGCCGAAACAGCTTTGAAGCTGCTTACCGGGGAGGTGATGAGCGTGCAGTGAGGTAAGATACGCTGATGCAAGCTTTCCCATAAAAAAGGGGCGAATTTGTTATTGATTCGGCCCCTCTTGAAGAAGTTGTGATACGTGGTTAGGATAATGCTTTTTCTCCCAACATGCTCTTAGCCATATCTAAAATTGTTGTGTCGTCCAGCGTGACGATTCCGCCGTCGGGACCCTGTTCCACATGGATACCCGCACTCACGCCCGACGGGTAATGCGAACCTCCAAAATAATTCCTTACAGTGTCTTCACTAAGATTCAACTTATCGGCAATGGCCTTGATACTGCCATGCGGCAACGAATCTTTTATCCTTCTAAGCTCATTAAATGTGATATACATGATTCAAAAGTTTTAGGTTATGAATATAAAATACGATCTAAATATATGACAAAAATTTATAACACCAGACATCTTTTGCAATTCATTTTTGTTAAAAATACTTAAATGTTTATTTTACTTGATAATATAAATATTGGTTGTAAAGAAATCATCCGCAAATTTCGCGCCGAAAAAATGAATATCCGGTAAATATCCCATTATTATTTTTTCTTTGTAATTTTGCGCCCAAACAGAGCCGTTTTGAAAAAAATATTGACCTATATATTTGTTCCGGCAGCGCTGATCATGCTGTTCGAACATTGCGCCAAGATACCGGGAAGCATATCGGGCGGAGCCAAAGACGAGGTTCCGCCTCATTTTGTGTACAGTATTCCGCCCAATAAATCCATCAATTTCAAGGCCAAACGTATCGATATTACGTTCGATGAATATTTGCAGTTGAAGGATGTCAACAACCAGTTCTACTCGTCGCCGCCCATCACGAAAAAGCCGGAAATACTCCTTTACAGCAAAACCGTGCGCGTAACGCTGAAGGAGCCGCTGTTGTCCGACATAACCTATTCATTTGATTTCGGCCCTTCCATCACCGACCTCAATGAAGGAAATATAGCGACCGGCTTCCTGTATGCATTTTCCACCGGCGATCATATCGATTCATTGACGTTTACCGGGCGTGTGCTGAATGCCTTCGACCTGAAAACCACCGGCAAGGACGATAAGGTGGCTACCTGGGTGATGCTGTACGACGATTTGAGCGATTCGGCCGTGTACAAACAAACGCCGACCTATATAGCCCGCGCCGACCAGCTGGGCTTCTTTACTTTTTCGCACATCCGTCCCGACACGTTTCGTATTTTCGCTTTGCGCGATATGGGCGGTAACCTGAAATTTGACATGCCCGCCGAACGGATCGCATTTTCGGACACGTTGATCGTGACAGACCAGCGGTATTACTACAGTCCCGAGATGCCGCTTTTTACCTCGCGCAATACGCCCGACTCCATCAAGGAAAAGAATCCGGACCTGCTGCACACGGATATTTTGCTTTACCAGTTTGAGGAAAAACCCACCAAGCAATACCGTATGGCATACGAACGCAAAGTGTCGAACATGCTGCGTTTTGTATACAGCATGCCGGTGGATTCCATGGAGATCAACATCATGGACTACGAAGCCGCAGGGAAATGGTATGACCTGGAAACCTCGGTCAACAACGATACGCTCGATTACTGGCTGACCGATACCGCCCTGGTGAACCGACCGGCATTGCTGGTACACCTTTATTCGCCGCGTACCGATTCGTTGAACCATTTGATATTTACGGACGACACGCTGAAAATGGCTTTCGAAGCGCCCAAACAGCCTGCAAAGTCACGCCGCGAACGGAAAGAGGAAGAAGGGAAACCGAAACCGCGCACCGCCTTGCAAACAATGACCGTCACTACCAATGTCAAAGGCGGCGGGACGATGGAACTGACCGACCGGATGCAGCTGATCTCCTCGCAACCGATAGAAGCAACCGACCCGTCGAAGATCATCCTGCAGGAGCAGGTCGATACGCTGAAAAAGCCGGTTGCCTTTACTTTTACAAGGGATTCGGTGAATGCCCGCAAAGCATACATCGATTGGAAACTGAAAGAAGATACCAAATATTTCCTGACCATCGATTCCATGTCGTTTCTGAGTATATATAATGTGTTCAACGACTCTACCGGAATCAGTTTCACGTCGCAGAAGGAGGACTATTACAGCATCCTGGAGATTACTTTCGACAGCATTCCCTGTCCGCTGGTGGTGCAGGCGCTCAAAGGAGATAAGGAGAATGTGGTGAAGCAAATAACATTGAACAGTGGCAATGTCGCAACCATCGACTACCTGAAGCCTGACAAATATAAGGTAAAAATAATTTTTGACCGTAACGGCAATGGGCAATGGGATACGGGCGATTACCTGAAAAAGATACAACCCGAGAAAGTGGAATATTTCTTCGAACCCGAAGTAGAAACCCATTCGAGCGTAACAACGGAATTGCAATGGTCGCTGACAACAAAGAAGGTAGAAGACGAAGAAGAGGCAGAAGACGAAGAAGAGGCAGAAGACGAAAATGAACCGGACAATGGCGATCAACCATCAGAAAAAGGCGAATCGACATCCCCGTAACCCATAACGCTTCATGATTCAGGAATACCGATACAGTACACGGCCATTCGCCGGTCACGCCTGCTGTCAAAAAGCAGCCTCAACGATAGCTCATGGCGCTTAATTACATTTGGACTGGTTTTTTCGTGATCGCCTTTGTGGTGGCATGCATCCGTTTTGCCGTCACGGGCGATACCGAAATATTCAAGGCCATTATCGACAGTACTTTCAGCTCGTCCAAAAGCGCTGTGATGGATATTGCCTTGCCGCTCACGGGAGTGATGGTTTTGTGGCTGGGTTTGATGAATATCGGCGAAAGAGCCGGGGCGGTGAATTTTCTGGCGCGTATGGTCGGGCCGTTTTTTACGCGGCTTTTCCCGGAACTGCCCCGTAAAAGTCCTGTTTTCGGACAAATGTTGATGAATTTTTCGGCCAACATGCTCGGGCTGGACAATGCGGCTACTCCGCTCGGACTGAAAGCGATGCAAGGGCTGCAGGACGAAAATCCCCGGAAGGATACTGCTTCGAACGCACAGATCATGTTCCTGGTGATCAACACGTCCGGTTTGACGGTCATTCCGGTGAGCATCCTTGCCCAACGCGCTATTCTTGGCGCAGCCAATCCTGCCGACATATTTATCCCCGTGCTGATTGCTACGGCGATTTCCACACTGGTGGGAATGATCGTGGTGGCTTTGCGACAGCGCATCAACCTGCTCGACCCGGTGATGATTGCCTGGATTGGAGGCATTATTGCAGCCATTGGAGCGCTTACCTGGTGGATTGGCAGTTTGGAGAAGGAACAAATCGAAACGGTATCGATGGTAGGAAGCAACCTGCTGCTGATCCTGATCATCGGAGCATTTATTGCAGGCGCGATCATCAGGAAAGTGAACGTGTATGAGGCTTTTATCGATGGCGCCAAAAACGGCTTCGACATTACCGTCAAGATCATCCCTTATTTGGTGGGGATGTTGGTAGGAATTGCCGTTTTTCGCGCATCGGGCGCTATGGATGATATTATCGACGGTTTGGCCTGGCTGTTCGGGACAATGGGCCTGGATACGAATTTTGTCCCGGCTCTGCCGACAGCTTTCATGAAACCGTTGAGCGGCAGCGGCGCCAAAGCCATGATGGTAGAGACCATGCAGCATTACGGGCCGGATTCTTTCGTGGGCCGGCTTTCGTGCCTTTTTCAAGGCGCTGCCGATACTACTTTCTACATCATCGCCTTGTACTTCGGTTCGGTGGGCATCCGAAAAACCCGCTATTCCGTTACAGCCGGCCTGATTGCCGACCTGGCCGGAGTCATTGCCGCTATTGTGCTGGCATACCTGTTTTTTGCATGAACGGGTTATAAAAATACGGCGCTATAACGAATCATGGCAAATTCCCGGATGTAAGATACGAATTCCTGAATGTAAGATACGAATTCCTGAATGTAAGATTCGAATTCTCGAATGTAAGATACGAATTCCTGAATGTAAGATACGAATTCCCGGATGTAAGATTCGAATTCCCGGATGTAAGATTCAAATTCCCGGATGTAAGATTCGAATTCTCGGATGTAAGATTCGAATTCCTGAATGTAAGATACGAATTCCTGGATGTAAGATACGAATTCCTGGATGTAAGATACGAATTCCCGGATGTAAGATTCGAATTCTCGAATGTAAGATACGAATTCCTGGATGTAAGATGCGATTCTGCGGCTTGAAAAGCCGGATTTTCATAACCGCGGGTCATCGACCCGCGGAAAGGATGTGTATCCTGAGCGACTGCCTGAAAGGCAGGACTGTTATCTTCACCTTGGCGTCCTGCCTTTCAGGCAGCATCGCAGGAGAGACGGCTGATTCGCGGGTCGATGACCCGCGGTTATGCAAATCAAGCCCCTCCGGGCTTGGCCGGGTTTCGACGGCATGCTAAACTGTGCCTTGCGTAACATCAGTCAATCATATAAATTGATGGATCGACTTTGCACATTTTTTTGTTCAATTTCGGATCATTGTAACAAAAAACTGTAACTTGCGTGCATCAAAAACGTATAACCAAATGTCTTATTTCGTGATACAAACATAAATGAAAACAGGAAAGCGCATACCGGGCTTTGACCTCCGGAAGGGCTGTACCGGTCGCCGGGACAAGCTGCGGCTTTCCCTGCTGCTGTTTTTCATTTTTGCGTGTCAACTTTCACTGTTCAACGCCTTCTCCCAGACCTATCCGGTAACGGTACACACGCTGCTCATGCCGCCCTACTCGCTGCGGCTGAGCGACTACACGCAGCCGGGCATGCAGCGGCTGACGGTACA
>JAISCQ010000030.1 GCA_031265445.1 Bacteroidales bacterium | reverse complement strand
GGCTGGTGTTTTCCTGCTATTCACTGGTGGTATATGCGGGCCGTTTTGTGCTGCCCGCCCGTTTGCTGTATATCTACCCGTTCCCGATGACGCCCGGCGGCGAGATGCCTTTGCATTATCTCATCTACCCGGTCATTGTGGTTGCGGCCATATATCTGCTGTGTGTCCATTTCAGGAAGATTCCCCGTCCTGTGGTTTTCGGCCTGCTTTTTTACCTGATCAACATGGCGCTGGTGCTGCATGTTGTCCCCATGAGCCGTTTCATGATCACAGCCGACCGGTATGTTTACCTGGCTTCGGCGGGATTGTTTTTCATTGCGGCGTGGTATGCCGTTCCGTGGCTGCAAAAGATGGCAGCCGGCAGGAAAAAATGGATCCTTGCCGTGGCTGCGTGCTGGCTGCTGTATCTGTGCGGTTATGCGCATATTCGTACACATGCCTGGAAGGACAGCGACACAGTGAAAAAAGGGCTTTGGGAACTGATTCGCGGAGATTCGCCGGAGGTCGACGAACAAAAACAGGAAGAATCAGCAGAGGGAAGCCAGTGAATGTTTTGCTGTAATCAGAATATGAATATATACAAGCACATAATTACAGGTCTGATCGTTTGTCCGTATGCTTTATGCATTTCTTCCTGCCACAATAGCGATAGCATATACATCAACGACAAATATGCCGATACCATATCCATAAATGTAGACAACAGTGTGTCTGATATTCCGGTATCAAAACTGTTTAATAAAATAGAATTTGTTCCTTTGGAAACCGGTGAAAACTGCCTTGTTGGAAGTATTGACAAAATATTGATACATCAGGGCAATTATTTCATTCTGGATCAAATGAGTTTGTCGCTGTTTGTCTTTTCTCCTAAAGGAGAATTTATACATAAAATTTGTCGGGTAGGGAGAGGACCAAACGAGTATACCAGCCTCTCGGATTTTTTCCTTGACACGGAAAATAACCGGATCATTCTGGATGCCGACTCGAAACTGTTATTTTTTGATTTGTATTCGTATCAATTGATTAAAGAAAGCAGGCCTTATATGAATACGGAAAAGGCCTATTTGGGGAATGAAACGTATGCTTATTATTTGCGCAACGGTACATGGACCGGTAAGTATAATATAGTCGTAGAGAAAAACGGGGAAATAATATATCAAAATCTTCCTATTTCCGAAAAAAATGCCGGATATACCTTTTCACGGGAATGGTCATTTTCTCAACCGATGCAAAATAACGAAGTCTTTTTTGCCGAACCGTTTGATAATAACATATATCTTTTGAGCAAAGACTCAATGATTGTCAAGTACTATATTGATTTTGGAGAATTCGCCTTCCCTGAAACATATTTTGATGATATTCCCATGCAGAACTGGAGTGAACGGGGTATAGCCGCACCCTATTGCAGCCTTGTGTCGGACTATTATAGAAATGACAACTTATTGTCTTTCAATTTCACATATAAGGGTTCGGCCGTTTATTATTTTAATTTCTTTAACAGACGGGAAGAATTTCTATTTACAGGATTTAATGATGACATGTTGTATGCAGGGACGCCGGTTCCAATGCTTTACATCGACAGTACCGGTATTGTTTCCTGTATGGAAGTTATTGATTTTAAGGAAGGTTTTGAAAATTACAAAATGATTGGCGATCAAATGAAAGAATACAGAAAAGAAGCGGAAAAAGCAGGACAAATTAAGGATTGGGAAATCTTTCGGGTGCAGTTTGAAAATAACAGTAAAAACTATTATGAACAAATGAAATATCTTGCAGGCAAGAATGAAGAAGACAATCCCATAATTGTTAAATGGCATTTCAATTGATATAATTTGAACGTTAAATTGAACATATCAAAAAAGACGCGACACCGCATACTGAACGTACTGCTGTGGCTGTGCGTTCTTGTTTTGTCCGTGCGGCTGGTGCAGCGCCGGATAGCCGATATATGCCTTGTGCCTACCGACAGTATGGAAAACGCCATCATGGCGGGCGACCGCCTGGTGGTGCGCAAAACGCAGGAGTTTGACCGGGGCGACGTGATTGTGTTCAACCATCCCGACGGAACCAACCTTCAGTTGGTGAAACGCTGTATCGGTCTGCCGGGCGACACGGTGCGCATTGTCCGGAGCGCAATTTATATCAATGGACGGATAGCTGCCGCTATTCCTACGGTTCGGAAATGTCCGTGGGATTTTTCGCTGGATTTCCCGCTTCGCAGCCTCGGTTGGGACATCAATAACTACGGGCCGGTGGTGGCGCCGGCCAAAGGTTTATCCGTACCGCTGGATTCGGCAAACGTGAACCTGTACCGGAACATGATCCGGGCGGAAGATCACGAGGTATCCTGTACGAATGGCGTATTTTACATCGACACGGAGCCGGCAGGGGAGTATACTTTCCGTAGCGGCGGCTATTTCGTGCTGGGCGACAACCGCGGCAACTCGCTCGACAGCCGTTATTGGGGTTTTGTGCCCGAAGAACTGGTACTGGGCAAGGTATGGATGGTGTATTTTTCGCGCGATGCTGTCCGGCGCAGCATCCGGTGGGAGAGGATCGGATTCATGGTAAATGATTCATGGTAAATGATAAATGATAGACAATTCATGAACGCGCCCCGATTGTGTATCGTTGTGCCTTGCTACAACGAAGAAGAAACCTTACCCCGCTCGCTCGATATTTTACTCGAGGCGCTTACCCGGTTGCACGGTAAACGGAAAACAGCAGAAAACAGCTATATTTGTTGTATCGACGACGGTAGCCGGGATGGTACATGGGCGCTCATCGAACAGCGGAGCAGCGAAAACAGGCAGGTGAAGGGTATCAAGCTGTCGGCGAACTTCGGGCACCAGAACGCCCTGATAGCAGGATTATTCACCGAATATCCCCATGCCGATTGTTTGATCAGCATCGATGCCGACCTGCAGGACGACGTTGATGCCGTCGAACGGATGATGGACGCATTCGGAAAAGGCTTCCGCGTGGTTTACGGCGTGCGCAGTATCCGCACCGCCGACAGCCGCAGCAAACGCTGGCTGGCTGAAGGGTTTTATGCGGTAATGAAAAAAATGAACCCGAAAAGTATTACCAACCATGCCGATTTTCGACTGGCCGGCAGCGAAGTCATCCGCCACCTGGAAAGGTTTGGCGAGGTAAATCTTTACCTGCGCTCCATCTTCCCATTGATCGGTTTTCCGTCCACCTGTGTTTACTATGAACGGAAGCAGCGATTAACAGGCAAAACCAAATACCCCATACGCAAACAGATGTCGTTTGCCTGGCAGGGAATTACTTCTTTTTCAACAGTTCCGCTTAAAATGATTTTCCGGCTGGGTATTTTCACTACAGTGATCAGTCTGGCGTTGTGCATCTGGGTATTGTGGGCTGCTCTTTCGGGGCATGTCATCAAAGGCTGGGCGTCGACAGTGATACCCATCCTGTTCTTTTCGGGCATTATTATCCTGTCGCTCGGTATCATCGGCGAATATGTCGGGAAAATCTACCAGGAAGTAAAGAACCGGCCACGGTTCATCATCGAAACGCAAACAGAGGAGAACTTAACATTTCCTCGCTAATACATAATACTGTGCGCCTAAAGGCAACCTTGACAATTTGTGCTCTATCCCGGTAAATACCCGGTTCCTCCATGGAAAAAAGTAGGTATAACCATGTTGAATGATTGATTGGCTCCCGAATATGGTTCTTATCATTTTTTTGCAATATCCGCAGTTCAGCATCATAGCATTTTGATCCATCGGCGTTCTTTTAACAATCCTTTTGGTGAACGGATTCTTCATATTGTGTTCAAAGATCATCATATACCCGCCTTTCTCCAATGTTTCGAATAATCCGGTAAGCCATTCCTCATGTTTACAATGAGGGATATGATGTAAAACCGTGCTGACAAACACGCAGTCTATTTTTGTCTTGTAGATATTGATTAAGTCTTTAGCTGTTTTTATGGTATCAAATGTACATTCCCGGAAATTTTCCTTCGCCCGCCTCACGGATTCTTTCGAAATATCGCACCCGTACAGTGTAGCATCCGGAAAATATTTGTGCAGGTATGGAATATTCGAGCCTGTACCACAGCCGTAATCCAGTATGCCTTTAGGCTCAAAAGGTAAAAGATAGTGTAAATACTGTGCTTTATAGGACAGTGTTGACTGTCTGAATTTGCCGAAACTTCCTAAATTTTCAATAATTTCAGTATGATACTTGTCGGCGATTTTATCAAATTCAGGATTATTCTCCACCTTTTGCAAAAATATTACGGATGAAGAACCACAGGGTACTTCCCATGAACGCAGCGCCCAGCAAGATGAAAGGCATGTGCCATACGATGTGGTTCATGTGGGTATGGACGTATGAATGCGCCTTGAAAATCACAAACCATGATAAGGGAGCCAACAGCGATATCCAGAGCATCATCGCAAGTGCAACCTGTTGTCGCCGGAATACCGGATGTTTTCGTATGATTTTCGACTGAAAGACCACCCAGGTGATCAGCAGGAACAACAACACGCAAAAACCGAAACTTACCTTGCCGACTGACTGCCACAGGGGATGATCGAACCAATGGGAAAGATCAATGGCATGACCGTTCCAATAAGCCCTCAGTACATCCCAAAGGTTGCTGTCCAGACTCTCCCGGAAAAAGGAATCAAATTCTCCGGCATTTCCATGACTTCGTCTGCCGAAACTTGTCAGAATGTATTTGAATCCTCTGCTAATGCTTCCCGAGACAGATGAAAGCTGTACGGTCAAACATGCAATGCCGGCCACAACGGCAGCAAGGGCGCCTGCCGAAGCAACCGATACGCTCTGCAGGAATTTCTTCCACCCCCACCTGTTCATGATGGCATAAAAAAACCAGGGAGTAACAGACATCACCAATGCGGTAGTTATATATTCAAAGCCGGTGAACAGGCATTTGAATAACATGGTGAAAAACATCAGCCAAAAGGTAGTGCGTATCGAGCGCCTGTCGTTTGGTTCGTACTTTTGCAAGTACCACAGTGCAAACACGAAAGGCACATAAAAAGCGCCCAATATCCAAAACAGGTTGCGTCCGAATGCCGTAACCCACTGCGAAAAACAGACCGTAAAAAAAACAAAGAATGCGGTGGCCCATCCCCATCGTCGTTGCACCCAAGCGATGAACAGTGTGAAAAGCAATGCGGTGAAGATACTGACGAGCCATTTCAGGAAATCTAAAGCCGGATATCCGTTCATCCCTGTAACCGCGCAAATGACACCGTATGCCAATGATTGATATGCCGGATGGGAATAATATGCCTGATATGATTCAAAATCGTATGCGTGCTGGTATGCCTCATATTGATAGAGGTATGGGTCTAGCCCTGCCGGAGTCGGTTGTACCCAGCCTAAAAAGCGGGCATGGTCAAAAATATTGTTACGTTCGGATAATATAAGCCTCCCTACCACCAAACTTTCGCCGTCATATTGAAAATTATTGAAAAAAGAAGCGCTACCGGCAATATTCATTTTGAAATTGAAGGCGAGCGCCAACAAAATAAAACCACAAAAAATCAAATATTTATTCTTTTTCATTTGATCCATTTTGAATGACGGAAACATCATGGTTATCTTCTATAGCCTGTACCCGTCTTTTCACTTCCCGGAAAAAACTGTGCGTGTGCCGGGCTTTGTCTTCATCAGGGAAAAAGACCATGTCGATTTTCCCGTCATGATTCGTCCACGCGAAATACCCTTTTTCTTCGTCCCCGTATATGGGTATAAGAAGCGAATCGGCAGGGATATTCCTGTAGTTAAAATTAGCCAGTTCGTTGTGTAGCTGTATCTTTGAATTTCGGTTATCCGGATATGCGGGAAAAATCCATATCCGTTCTTTACCGATTTCTTGCTGCAGTACCAATATTTCATCCAGAAGATAGCTGCTGTTCAAACTGCTTCCATACCGGAAGAACAAAGTATTCTGCCTGCCATAAGTATTTTTTACTTCCCCGAAGCTTTGGATGATTTCCGGAATACATCGGATATTCATCATCAAAAACTCATTGTCGGTTACAGTGCGTTCATATCTGTTGTTTTTGGAATTGTTGATACCTGATAGAACCAGAAGTAAGGTCAGGAAACAGCATAAAACAATCCATATCACATTTTTATTCATAGAAATAGGATTCAATTCGATTACTTCATTACGGACGTATACATTCGTACACTATTTGTATATTCAATTTCAAACCTCTGCCTTCTGCTCTTGACATGATTATCCAATATCAGTCCTATGGAAAAGGACTGCAATGCGGCAAGAAAAAAGACGCAACCGGCTATGAACGTGGGGAAGCGGGGAACCAAGCCGCTGTGCAGATAATCTCTCAAAACAGGGTACAAAAAGAGCATGCCTGCGACAAACAAGACGGCAGATGTCCGTTTGAAAAACGAGAAAGGCCGGTAATCCTTATACAGGTAAAATATGGTTTTCAGCACACGGGCGCCATCCCTGTATGTATTCAGTTTTGAGATGCTGTCGGGCGCACGATCCCGGTAATCTACAGGAATACTCTTCAAATACAGGTTTTTATCCAACGCATGGATGGTCATCTCCGTTTCAATCTCGAATCCGGTTGACAATACCGGAAAAGTCTTTACGAAATGGTATCCCAGCGCTCTGTAGCCGGTCATCACATCGCGTACATCGCTCTTAAAAATCGAATTGATCAGTTGCCGGACCATCTTATTACCCGTATTGTGCATGGGTCGCTTGTTTTCGGTAAAATATGCTCCCGTCAGTCTGTCGCCGATCACCATATCCATGCGGTCATGCAATACGGCATGGATCATTTCCCGTACATGTTCGGCCGAATAGGTGTCGTCTCCATCTACCAGCACATAACATTCGGCGTCAATGTCCCGAAACATGCTCCTGATCACATTCCCCTTTCCCTGCTTGCTCTCCTTCCGTACTATAGCGCCGGCATTCCCGGCAATCCCGGCCGTTGCATCGGTCGAATTATTGTCGTATACATATATGGCCGCCTCCGGTAATATCCTTTTGAAGTCCTCTACAACTTTGGCAATAGTCACACTTTCGTTATAACATGGAATTAAAACGGCGATTTGATCCATCAGCTTAATCTTTTATATATGTATAACCCAAAACTTGCAACATGTTCGAATTTTTATGACATGCAAAATTTTTTCAAGCTAGTCTTTACGGAAACATACTTTTGCCCTGTCGCCGGGACGGGACACAGTCTTTATGGCAGACTTTCAAGTACTTTCAAAGCTTGATAACCAATTCTTAATTCTTGAAAAGATGAACAAAAATATACAAAATTAACGACTTTTCCTTTTGAGCGCCCATTTGGCTCATTGTTTGGGATGCTTCAGGCCTTTTGCTTCATTCAGGATGGCTTTTACCGAACCTACGAGGATTTGCGCTTCCACAATCACCGGCACCTTGTTTTCGTCGTCGGTTACCCAAATGACGGCATCTTCATCGCCCTTGAAAATAGTGCCTTCCACTAACTGAATAGCGAATTTGATACATTTATACTTCAGTTTGTCGCGCGTTTTCACCTCCTCTTTTCCCAGGTAACGGACGTACAAATGATACGCCTGGCTATCGAGTATCATATCAATCGGTATCTTGTCGCCCACCCGGTATTTGTTGAAATCGACACTGCGAAAATAATACACGGCCGACATCACATCGAACAGACAGGGCGTTAAGGGCAAAGAAGCATCCACGCCGGGATCTTTCCGCTTCTGTACATAAGTTTGTATCCGGTTGTTCCGGTAGTCGAACTTATAATCCTCGAAAGCAGTATAACCGCCTTCGGTTACGTCGCGTTCGTACCAGAGAGGCATTTGCGTTTCGGGATCGATGTATGACTGGTATTTCTCGCGTATCTTGAAAATCCAGTCGTACGATTTGAACGTTGTGCCGTATGCATAGAGGTGATAGACATCGCGCCTGTCATATTTTTTGGCGGTGACATTAAATTCCACTTCGCCGGCATGCAACCAAATGAATCCCCAATTGTAGTATGCCTTGTACGTGATCAGTTCACCGGGCCCGAACGCCTTTGAATCAATAAGGCATTGTGCATGAACCGCAATTTGCGCCCATACAAATAGAACCGGTATGATAACTTTGATTTTCAAATCTATGCTTTTTGACTTATACGTTCATTTGCGGGCATAAGTTACAAAAACCGCACCAAACCAAGAGCCTTTACGGCCGGCCTGCGGAACAGGCTGTGTACGCAACGCGATTTCAAAATGGACATAAAGTTTCCGATTATAAAAACTTGCACTTATCTTTGTAACTGATTGCACACGATTGGCAAGACGACTTTTGATGCATATCTTGCCGTTGATGTCTTTTTAAAAATAAAAAATAAAAAACATGAAAGATCAGAAGAAAATTGTTGCGTTGACCGGTGCGGGAATCAGCGCTGAGAGCGGGATAACAACCTTTCGCGATTCGGGCGGCCTGTGGGAGCAATATGATGTAATGGAGGTCGCAAGTATCGATGGCTGGCGCAAAAACCCGCAATTAGTGCTGCGTTTCTATAACGACCGCCGCAAGCAGCTCGAAGAGGTTAAGCCGAATGCTGCTCACCGTATTTTGGCCGAACTGGAAAAAGATTTCGACGTAACCGTGGTAACACAAAATGTAGATAATCTCCACGAGCGTGCCGGAAGTTCGAAAATAATCCACCTGCACGGCGAGTTGACCGGGGCGCGCAGTTCCGTCAATCCGGATATGATTGTCGACATCGGGTACCGGCCGATCGAATGGGGTGAAAAAGCGGAAGACGGCAGTCAACTGAGGCCGCATATTGTCTGGTTTGGCGAAGCGGTACCGATGATCGAAACGGCAGCCGACGCGGTAGCCTTAGCCGATATGGTGATCATCATCGGTACATCGCTCAACGTATATCCTGCTGCCGGTTTGGTGGGATATGCCCCCCGGAATGCATCCATTTACCTGATCGATCCTAACGACGTGCCGTATTCGGGACGTAACATAACGATCATTCGCGAAAAAGCAACCGCCGGAATGGAAAAACTAAAGCAGTTGATGATTGTTCATTGAGTATCGAACGTTATTTTGAATTTTGAACTTTAATAAACTTTAGTGATGACCGACCAGCAAATTTATCAGTATATCGTCTTACCGCTTATTATATTTTTTTCGCGCATTTGCGATGTAAGCCTGGGTACTCTGCGTATTGTCTTTGTATCCAAGGGGAAAAAGGACATTGCTCCCATTTTGGGTTTCTTCGAGGTTTTCATTTGGATCGTGGTCATCAGCCAGATACTGAAAAACGTAGACAGTATTGTGGGTTACATTGCTTACGCGGGTGGATATGCCGCCGGCAATTATATCGGCATGCACATTGAGGAGCGGATTGCACTCGGTACGCAACTGATCAAGGTATTCTCGGCCAAAGACATCACTCCTTTGCAGAAATGTCTGAATGCGTCGGGATTCGGCACCACCGTGGTTGATGGCGACGGGTCGTCGGGAAAAGTAAAGATATTATATACGGTGATCGACCGCAAAACATTTGAGCAGGCGAGAAAGATCCTCGTAGAGTTCGATCCGCTCATTTTTTATGTGATTGAGGATGTGCGGCTGGTCAAATCGGGCATATTCCCGGAGACCAAGCACGACAGGCCGTTTCAACGCTTTTTCTGGCGGAGTAGACCCGGAAAGTGAAGCGCCGAACCTGCGAGCGTAACGAAGTTAATGACGAATGACGAGTGAAGAATTTTGTACCTTTGTCTTTTGTATGAAGATGTAATGTGCAGGAAATGGATCAGTCCCGAAATTCACAATATTTTGAATGACAGTATTTAATGAACATGCCTCGTGGCCGGATGATCATCATGATCATGACAGTGCGTTGACCGTCAATCCGGGTATAGAACAGCCGCCGACAGTAGATACGGCTTCGTTGCAGCGTTTTCTGAGCCGGAAGCGGAAACCGTTAATGCTCAGCGAATATATAGACGGCATTTTGGGCGGCAATCGCACGATACTGAGCCGGGCCATTACGCTGGTGGAAAGCTCGCTGCCCGAGCACGCACAGATGGCGCAGGACATAGTTGAACGTTGCCTGCCGCATTCGGGAAAATCCATGCGGATAGGCATTACGGGCGTACCGGGCGCCGGCAAAAGCACGTTTATTGAAACAGTGGGAGGGTATCTGACTTCCGGGGGACATAAACTTGCGGTATTGGCGATCGACCCTTCGAGCGAACGCTCCAAGGGTAGTATACTGGGAGATAAAACCCGCATGGAAGAACTTTCGGCCGATCCGAATGCGTTTATCCGCCCATCCCCTTCGTCGGGATCATTGGGCGGCGTAGCGCGGAAAACGCGTGAAACGGTATTCCTCTGCGAAGCGGCGGGGTTTGACATTATCTTTATCGAAACGGTGGGCGTGGGACAATCGGAAACAGCCGTACACTCCATGACCGATTTCTTCCTGCTGATACAGATTGCCGGCGCCGGTGACGAGCTGCAGGGCATCAAGCGCGGTATCATGGAAATGGCCGACCTGATCACGGTGAACAAAGCCGACGGCAGCAACCTGGAAAAGGCGCAGTTAGCACAGGCGCAATACCAGAGCGCCCTGCGTCTGTTCCCTAAACCGGTGTCGGGCTGGGAGCCGCAAGCGAATATATGTTCGGCGATTACCCGGCTCGGAATCGATAAAATCTGGGATGCCGTGCAGCAATACGAACGGCTGACAAAAGATAACGGATATTTCGAACAGCGCAGAAAGCAACAGGCCAAGTATTGGATGAACGAAACGATTCGCAACAGCCTTGTCCGTCATTTTTACAATCATCCGGATATTGAAGCGCTGCTGCCCGAATATGAGCGGAAAATCGCCGAGGATCGAATGAGTTCCTTTGCTGCGGCCAGGGCTTTATTAAATGAATATTTCAGGGCTTCATCCATCCGTCATCCATCAAAGATTTAAAATGATTTAAAATCGAAAATGTATTTGTCTTCCGGTTAACTGACAGGGCTTCAAGATGAACTAAGGACAAAACACTACGCGAAAGCCGACGTTGATGCCGCGGATGACGGGGGAGTCGACGCTACGGTAAGCGGAGCGGCAGTTCCGGGCGCCGTCGCTCCAGTCGCCGCCGCGCAGCACGCGGAACGAACCGGTTGTACAAACAGGGTCTTTCGCCGGAAAACTCACGTAGTTGTCACTGCCGTCGCACCGATCTAAACACCACTCAAATACGTTGCCGTGCATATCATACAGTTCGTAAGCGTTGGCATAAGCCGAATATGCGCCTACTTCCGTGGTACGGCCCACATAAGCGCCGGACAGACCGGAATACGCTCCGCCCCTGTCGAGATCATAAGGATAAGTTCCGTCAATGTTTGCCATCGCGCCCGTCAACCGTTTGCCGTTTCCTATGCCGAAAGGCATGTTTTCAACGCCGCCGCGCGCTGCACGTTCCCACTGCGCCTCGGTCGGCAAATTGCCACCCGCCCATTCGGCGTATGCTTTCGCTCCATACCAGCTTACATGAATCACCGGATGATTCTCATAAGTTGCCGCAGGTTCCCACCGGCATTTCCGCCGCCACCTTTGTGACCAGCTGCCGTTATGGTGCAGGCCCCAGTCATAATTACCGTAGCTTGCTTCTATCAATGTTGCCCAGCCTTGAATATCTGCTTTTCTTCCTGAGCGGTCAATTCCGGCATCATTCAGAAATTCGGCGTACTGAGCATTGGTGATCGGGTATTTGCTCATATAATAATCCTGGGTGAGCGTTACCCTGTGCTGTGTTTCCCAGCAATAATCACTGTTCGGCTCGGCGGCTGTTGCATTCGGGTCTATTCCGGGCGTGCCGATCCCTACGGCAGAACCATTCGAACTGCCCATGAGAAAAGTACCTTTGGGTATGCGTATTGTTTCAACTCTATGCGCTTGTTTCATTTGTTCTTATTTATTATATTCCTGACACCCCTGCAAGAGACATTCTTGGGGCCATGAACGGAAGAATCACCCCAGCAAGGAACATTCCTCGATTGATGAACGGAAGAATCACCCCTGCAAGACACATTCTTCGGTTGATGAACGGAAGAATCATCCCTGCAAGAAACATTCCTCGATTGATGAACGGAAGAATCACTCCTGCAAGAAACATTCCTTTCAACTTTTGGTTCTTTTGCAGCAAAAGAAAATTTTTGATGCAGTTCAACATCAGCAATACATAAGGCAATAGCCTGCACCCCAACACAACGAAAATGCGGTGTCGCAGTATTTAATTCCGGAAAATTATTTCGCGCGCACGCGTAGCATACGCCTGTTAGTCTCTCTCTCTCTCTCTCTCTCTCTCTCTCTCTCTCTCTCTCTCTCTCTCTCTGAAAAAGCCGAGACAGTCGGTGATTTACCGAACGTTACACCGGACATTGCCTGTAAGAAATTTTCGAGAGATTTCGACCTGTTTAGAGATGCTTTTTGAATTAAAAATCGACGGCAAATATAAATGCTTTTTGAACAAAAACAAAAAATATTTGTCGGGAGTGCATTTTTTTTGAATACCCGTCTCCGTTTAAACTCTTCGCCTCACCATGTGATCACACGGAACCCGGACAGAGGCAATTATTTTCCGGTTAAAAAAACAGGGGATGGATGGATCAACACCATTCCATCCCCGTTTTTCTTGAAACATTCTACTTTCAATTCAGGCTTACCATCCCGGATTTTGCGCCATAGGCTTATCCTTGTTTGTGTCGATCACCACCTGCGGAATCGGCCAGAGGTTGAAAGGTTTCGTCAGCGTTGCCCGCGGGTCGTCCCAGTAGGCGTACCTTTTGATGCGGTCTGTGGCAACCGTTCCGCCCATGCGCAGCAGGGTATTCCAGCGCGATTCTTCGTAGACGAGTTCGCGTGCGCGTTCGTCGAGAATCAGGTCGAGACTGACGTCCGAAGACACCACCTGATAGGTGCATTGGGCGCGTGTGCGCAGCAGGTTGATGTCGGCTGCCGCACCCGCGTTGTCGCCGCCGCGCCATTTGGCTTCGGCGCGCAGCAGGATGGTTTCCGGCAGGCGGATGAGGTATTCGTCGCGGAAGAGGTTACTGCGGTTTTCGCCGTCGGACAGTCCGGTGTATTTGTCCGTCGCAATCTTGCAGGAAACGGGGTATACCACCGTCCTGGCCACATCCATTTCATCCTGACTTTGCCCTTCGCGATAGAGTACGTTCCAGGGGACAGGCAGGCCGTAATAGTCCGACGAGGTGTTGTTGCCGAGGAAGGTCCGGCGGAACACGGCATCGGAATTGCGCAGGTCGTCCGCCCACTTGCCTTCGTAGATCACGTCCCGGGTATAGAAGGTCGGGATGACGCATGCAATGCCCCGTCCTCCGACGTCTTCCAGCGTTCCGCTGACATGGTTGGCCGCCCCGTCGCGGAATACGGGGCCAAATTCACGCGAATACTGCAGTTTGGACTGTCCGTCTTCCTTTTTGTAGGCCGCATAGTCTATCTGTGCGCACCAGATGGCTTCGAGGTTTCCATCCTGATAATCCTGGTTGCCTTCCTGGAAGAGATCCCAGTAGACGTTGCCTGCAATCGGATGGCCTTCCGCCGAATAGAGGCGGTCGGGCGTCTGTTCGGCTGCGCTCTGGGCATAGTAAAAGTCGGGATCCTCGGCGCTGCGCGAGCCGAAGCGTTCGGTCATCAGGCGGTACGTCCCGCCGTCGATCACTGCGCCGGCATACGCAACGGCTCTGTCGTAAGCCGTTTTCGCCTCGCCCGCTTTACCTTCCGCTTCCAGCGCCACGCCCCTGTCAATATAAAGCTGAGCCAGGTTGTGCCGCGCCGCGCCCCGTACCAGTCGTCCGGGCGTTGTCGTCGTTTCGGGCAGGTCGTCCAGGATTTCCTCCAGTTCGTCGATGGCATACTGATAGGTTTCCACGCGGGTTGTCCGCTCATAATCGTAGCGCGGCGAGGTCGTGATTTCCGTCACGATGGGCACGCCGCCATACAGCTCGCCGAGGTTGCGGTAGCAGAACGCGCGGAAGAAACGCGCCTGCGCCTCGGCATACGCCTTGTCGGCTTCCGATGCCCAGGTGATCTGCGGCAGTTCGGAGGCATACAGGGCAAGATTGGCCTTGGATATCAGCTGATACCAGTGCGAGTAATTGGTGTAGAACTCTTCCCTTGTGGCATTCAGCAAACCGTAATCGTTGAAACGGGCGCCGTAGCGGAAGAGGGGCACATCGTACATATCCGTACCGTTGCTTCCGCGGAATACGAATGCCGTACTGCTTTCTTCCAGAAAACAGTACATTACCCGGATATGCGAATAGCACGAAACAAGTACCTGGTCGACCTGTTCCGAGGTCGAGAAGGCGTTGTCTACCGTATAGAATGTTTCCGGATTTTCTTCCAGAAACGCGCTGTCGTTGCAGCCTGTCCATGCCGGCAGCATTGCGGCAAGCAGGACGAAACTCATGTATAATCCTTTTATCTTTTTCATGGTTATATCAATATATGAAAATTAGAAACTAATATTGGCGCCTACTGTGAGGGTCGTCATTACGGGATAGTCGCCTGCGTGCACTCCATTTCCTATTTCAGGGTCTCCGCCTTCCCATCCGGTGATGGTAAAGAGGTTTTTCCCCGAGATAAACAGTTTCAGGTTCTGTATTTTCAGATTCCTGGTCCATGCTTCACGGAAAGTGTACGAGAGGGTGACGTCCTGCAGGCGCACGAAGGTACGGCTTTGCAGTCCCAGGAAGCGGCCGTCGCCGGAAAATGTGGCCGACGGATAGACGTTGCTCCTGTTTTCGGGCGTCCACCAGGGGACGTAGATATTGTTGCTGTTGAACACGCCGGTGCCGCTCGCCATATAGGCGCGGGCGTTGCTTTTCATGAAATAACCGCCGCCGCCGAACGTGCCGGTCAGCATGAGATACAAATCCCAGTTTTTGTAGGAAAGCGTATTGCTCATGTTCAGCTTGAAATTGGGCTTGTCATATCCCAGGATTTCACGGTCTTCCCCCCCTATGCTTTCGCTGAGGTCCAGATCCCTGTATTTGGGCGCGCCGGGACTGGCGCCGGTCATCTGGATGTAGGCGTCGTCCTCTTCCTGCACGATGCCGTCCTGCACCCAGCCGTAGATGGCGCCCAGCGACTTGCCGATGAAGCGGCTGCTGCCGATGTCGTCGTCCTCAACGCCGTCGCCGTCGACATCATCTCCGTAAAGATGGATCAGTTTGTTACGGTTCAGCCAGAAGGTCAGTCCGGTCGTCCACGTCAGGTCGCGCTTCTCGATGTTGACCGTGCGGAGCGTCAGTTCCACGCCCGTGTTGCCGATTTCGCCCATCGACGATTTCATCTGCTTGAAGCCGGTCATCACCGGAATGTTACGGTCGAAAATCTGGTCGGTGGTGCGCGAGAAGTAAATATCCGCATCCAGGAAAATCCGGTTGCCGAGCCAGGCCGATTCGAATCCCGTGTTCCACGACGAGGTCGATTCCCATCCCAGCGAAGCGTTGCCCAGCGCGCCGGCCGTGATGCCGTAGAGGATATTGCTGTTGCCGAACTCGTAGCGGACGCCGCCCGTCGAGCCGTTGTTGACGGTCGAAAGCGTACCGTAAGGACCCAGTCCCTGGTTGCCGTTTTTGCCGTAGGACAGTTTCAGCTTCAGGCTGTTCAGCAGTTGCTGCGACTTCATGAACGATTCTTCGGTCACTTTCCATGCCAGACCCGCCGCGGCAAAGTCGCCCCACTTGTTGTCTGCCCCAAAGACCGAAGCGCCGTCGCGACGGTACGATGCATTCAGGAAATAGCGGTTGTTGAATCCGTACACGGCTCTTGCAAAATAGCCGACGTTGGAACGCTGATCCTTACTGATTTCCACTTTCTGCGTCGTTGCCTTGTGCAGTCCGTAAATTCCCAGCGTCGTATTTCCGTTGGCGGCATAATCGCTTCCGCGCGAAATGATCTGTTCCCAGCTCCGCTGGTCGCGGGTGGCTACCGCCGTCACATCAACAGCGTGTTTCCCGAACGTGTTCTTATACGTCAGGATATTGTCGATGAGCCAGCTGATCGTCGAATTGTTGTTGATAGCTCCGTTGGCGCTGCTCAGCAGGCTCTGGTACGTGGCCGGCGAATAGCGGGTCGGATCGTCGTATGCTCCTTCTTTTACATAGTTCCTTTCGTAATAGAAATCGCCCGACTGGTTCTTGCTCAGGTTGCCCGCATAGTTGAAACGGTAGCTCAGTCCTTCGATCCAGGGTATTTTAACTACGGCAAAGGCGTTGACGCGAAAATTGTTCCGGACATCGATATTCTTGCGGTTTTCTTCGCTTGTACCCCACAGCGGATTGATACCGGACTGCGTGTAGGGATACTTTTCCAGCAGTTTGTTTTCCTCGTCGCGATAGACGACGCCGTAGGGCGACATTATATACGCCTGGTACAGGTCTGCGCCCGCGCCGGAATAATCCACACGCGAATAGGCTCCGTCTACGCCGATTTGCAGCCAGTCGGTGATATCCGTACTGATCTTCGCCAGAACGGACGCGCGGTCATAATCGTCGCCAAACACAATGCCCCGGTTTTTCGCATAGGAAGCGGACAGATAGTAGTTCGCCCTGTCGCTTGCGCCCGAAACGGCTATCTGATAGTCCTGTATGTAACCTGTACGGGTGGCCACGTCGAACCAGTCGGTCGATTTCCCGGCATTCATGTTTTCCGTTTCCTGCGGTTTCATCCACGAAAGGTCGGTGTTGTTGTTGCGTGCCATCACGGATTCAATCCACTGGTCGGGCGTCATCAGTTTCGGGCGGTTCTGCCACCGCTCCATGCTTCCCGAAGCGTTGAACGAAACGAGCGGCTTGCCCGTCCGTCCCTTCTTCGTGGTGATGATGATCACGCCGTTGGCCGAACGCGAACCGTAGGCGGCGGCCGAAGTTGCGTCCTTCAGGACGTCGTACGAGGCAATATCGTTCGGGTTGATGTCGTTCAGGCTTCCCATATAGATAACGCCGTCGACAACGATCAGCGGGTCGTTGGAGCCGGAGATGGATTTCTGTCCGCGCAGCTGCATGGACGGCTGTCCTCCGGCGGAGTTCGTGGCGCCGATGTCCAGCCCGGCCACGTTCCCCTTGAGGGCTTCAAGCGCATTCAGGTTGGGAGCCAGCGCAAGGGGCGAATTTTCGAGCCGGACGGAGGCCACCGAACCGGTAAAGTCCTGCCGTTTGGCCGTGCCGTAACCGATGACGACCACTTCGTCCAGCGCCCGCAAGTCTTCCTGAAGGATGATTTGCAGTTGCGTCTGATCTCCCAGGGCGATATCCTGCGTGATGTATCCGACATAGGAAACGGTCAGCGTCGCCCCCGGCGATACGTTCAGGCTGAACCGGCCCTCTGCGTCGGTAACTGTCCCGTTGAGGGCTACGCCTTTCTCGATAATGTTTGCACCGATCACCGGGTCGCCCGTCCGGTCGACGACCGTACCCGTAATGGTGGTTTTACTCTGCCGCAGTTCGGACGATTCCTGCGAATCGCCGCCGCGAGCGCTCACTGTCCCCACCCCTGTGATCAGGAGAACAGCGGACAGCATCATGGTACTTACACGTTTGGCATTTTTCATGCCGTCAATCAATGTCTTTGTCATATAATTAATTGAATATTAAATTTATTTTGATTTATTTTTAATGATATTTCTCCTAAAGTTGACGCGGCCGGAAGACGGTACAAGCATTTCCCGGTCGTTCGATTGCTTTTCATTCATTCTGTTTTCTCCATAGGCATTCTGTTTTTAAATCAATAAATCACTGTTAATTCTTCATTTTTAATTCTTCATTCTTCATGATCCTGACCGGGCCGAGTAAGCCGGAAGGTTCGAGAATGGTGTACGCGCCGCCCTGCAAGAATATGTTTGTTGAAGTAAAACGCCTGTCGCCGGATGAGCGCTCATCTCCGGCAACCCTGTTAAACCACGAATTGACGACCTTTATCCTGAGCGTGTTGTCACCCTCTTTCAAATCTCCGCTGATGTCGACCCTGAAAGGCTTTGTCCAGACGGTTTCTTTCTCCTTTCCGTTAAGTGTAACAACAGCTATACCCACATCCCTGACATCTTCCAGTTGCAGAAAATACGACCTGTCTTTTTCGGGAGTGAAGTCGATGGTGAATACCTTATGATATACGGCAGCGCCGGAATAGTATCTGATACCTTCGTCGGCATGTTGCGACCAGTCCGTGAGTTCGGGAAACGTAACCGATTCGGGGCCGCCCCGGCGCGGGTCGAAATTTACCGTCCACGGGCCGGCGATTTCCATGACCGGATGATCATCGGGACAGTTGCTTTCGCC
>JAISCQ010000019.1 GCA_031265445.1 Bacteroidales bacterium | reverse complement strand
CAAGTAAAGAATAGTTACCTCTCTCTCTCTCTCTCTCTCTCTCTCTCTCTCTCTCTCTCTCTCTCTCTCTCTCTCTCTCTCTCTGCAAAAGGCGTGCCATTCGGTGATTTACCGAACGTTACACCGGAAATTCCGGACACTGTTTGCAACAAATTTTCGAAAGATTTCGACATTTTTAGAGGTATTTTTTGATTTAAAAACGGGGACAAATATAAATGGTTTTTCGAACAAAACAAAAAAAAGATTGTTGAAGGGGGGTTAAGGGGGGATTTTTTTGATGAGTTGTTTTTTGATGGGTTGACCCTGACAGGTCTATCGACCCTGTCAGGTCGTTTACGTAAGCTTACGTATCCCAACCTGTCAGGCTGCGTAGCTGCTGACAGGGTTGGAACCGCTACTACTACGACAGCGGATGATATGTCACCGGATTTTTGGCCCGAACATAAATTATTCCGCATGACTAAAGATAATATTTTTTAGACAATGCGACCA
Organism: Bacteroidales bacterium; assembly: GCA_031265445.1. Classification (GTDB taxonomy): domain Bacteria; phylum Bacteroidota; class Bacteroidia; order Bacteroidales; family UBA4181; genus JAIRLS01. Next base: position 3,562 of record JAISCQ010000019.1, on the reverse strand, counting down.
TTTGAAGTGCACCCCCTATAGAATAGACTTTTTGATAAAAAGTTTTTATGCTGTATCTTTGCGGCGACCTTGTACCATATATTTAATAGAGTCTTATTCCATGAAAATTCACCCTGAAGGGTATATCATTATCCTTGTCGCGTTCCTGTTGCTGGCCGGCATGAATGCGGCTATTCGCTATTTTTGGCCGCATCAATGGCTGACGATCCTCCTGGGGATTGCGTCGTTCGTTTTTTTCTGCACGGTAGTATGGTTTTTCCGTAATCCCGACCGGACATTGACTCCCGACGATCGTCAAATTTTTGCCCCTGCCGATGGTAAAATCGTGGCGGTGGAGGAAGTGGACGAGCCGGAATATTTCCACGACAGACGAATACAGGTATCCATATTCATGTCGCCGCTCAATGTGCATGTCAATCGCTACCCGGTAAGCGGCGAAGTAACCTACGCGAAATATCATCCGGGCAAGTACATGGTGGCATGGCATCCGAAATCTTCCCTGCTGAACGAACGGTCTACAACAGTGATCAAAGTCCCGAACGGGCAGGAAATCCTTGTTCGCCAGATAGCCGGAGCTGTGGCGCGGCGAATCGTAACCTATTCCAAACCGGGCGAACAGGCCGTACAGGGCGCCGATTTGGGATTCATCAAATTCGGGTCGCGTGTGGATCTTTTTCTCCCGCTCGATGCCAAAGTCAATGTTCAACCGGAACAGGTTGCAAAAGGCAATCAAACGGTGATCGCCACTTTTGAGTGAAGAACAAAGAGTAGTATACACCCCCGGTCTTCACCATAAAAAGCCGTTCAATATCAATTAATAAATAAATAATGTTCTTTTATGAAACAGTTTCTTATTCTTTGCACCGTTTTCCTCTACACGGGTGTTTTGGCGCAAACGGTCGATAAGGTGACCGATCCTGTAGAATGGGTCAACCCATTGATGGGTACGCAATCCAAACATTCATTGTCCAACGGCAACACGTACCCGGCCATAGCTGTACCCTGGGGCATGAATTTCTGGATGCCGCAAACCGGGAAGATGGGCAACGGATGGGCCTACACTTACGATAGCGACAAGATTCGCGGATTCAAGCAAACCCATCAACCCAGCCCGTGGATTAATGATTATGGTCAATTCGCCATCATGCCCGTTACCGGCGAACCGCTTTTCGACGACGATCAGCGTGCCAGCTGGTTCTCGCACAAGGCCGAGACAGCCAAACCGTACTATTACAGCGTTTACCTGGCCGATTTCGATGTGGTGGCGGAAATCGCCCCGACAGAACGTGCGGCCATGTTCCGTTTCACATTTCCCGAAAACGACCATTCCTACGTCACCATTGATGCTTTGGACAAAGGCTCGTACATCAGGATCATTCCCGAGGAAAACAAGATCATCGGTTACACCACCAAAAACAGTGGCGGCGTGCCCGAGGGTTTCAAAAACTATTTCGTGGCGGTGTTCGATAAACCGTTTACATACCGGGCTATTTTCAACAATAAAGACCTGAAGCCGGGACAACTCGAAGAACAGGCCGGACATACCGGCGCAGTGATCGGCTTCAAGACCCGAAAGGGTGAAAAGGTTCATGCTCGCGTGGCGTCATCATTCATCAGCCATGCGCAGGCCGAGATCAACCTGAAGGAACTGGGCCCGGACAGTTTCGACCAGGTGAAAGCCAGGGCCAAAGCAGCCTGGAATAAAGTTTTGGGCGCTATCTCCGTCGAAGGCGGCACAGTGGATCAAACCCGTACATTCTATTCGTGTTTCTACCGTTCGGCGCTCTTTCCGAGGATGTTATACGAAATTGACGCACAGGGCAAGGCGGTGCACTACAGTCCCTACAATGGGCAGGTATTGCCGGGGTATATGTTTACCGACACCGGTTTCTGGGACACTTTCCGCTGCCTGTTCCCGTTTCTCAACCTGGTATACCCGTCGATGAACGCCAAAATGCAGGAAGGACTGGTGAATACGTATCTCGAAAGCGGCTTCCTTCCCGAATGGGCCAGCCCGGGACATCGCGACTGCATGGTGGGCAACAACTCGGCCTCCATCGTTGCCGATGCGTACCTGAAAGGGCTTACCGGATACGACATCAACAAACTGTGGGAAGCTGTGCTGCACGGAGCCGGCAACGTACATCCAAAGGTGCGTTCCACCGGGCGTTTGGGCTGGGAATACTACAACAGGCTGGGATATGTCCCCTGCGACGTAAAAATCAATGAAAGCGCCGCCCGCACGCTCGAATATGCTTATGACGACTGGTGTATCTACCAGCTGGGCAAGAAACTGAATCGTCCTGCTTCCGAAATAGATATTTTCGCCCGGCGCAGTCAAAACTACCGCAACATGTTCGACAGGGAAACCTGCCTGATGCGCGGCCGCAATGAGGATGGAACGTTCCGGTCGCCTTTCAATCCGTTAAAATGGGGCGACGCCTTTACCGAAGGCAACAGCTGGCACTACACATGGTCGGTATTCCACGACGTACAGGGCCTGATTGACCTGATGGGCGGACAGAAGAACTTCAACGCCATGCTCGACTCCGTATTCAGCGTGCCGCCGCTGTTCGACGAAAGTTATTACGGCGCCGTGATCCACGAAATCCGCGAAATGCAGATCATGAACATGGGAAATTACGCGCACGGCAACCAGCCCGTCCAGCACATGATCTATCTCTACAATTATTCCGGCGAACCATGGAAAGCGCAATACTGGCTCCGCGAAGTGATGAACCGCCTCTATTGGCCTGCGCCCGACGGTTATTGCGGCGATGAGGACAACGGCCAGACATCGGCATGGTATGTGTTCACGGCGCTTGGGTTTTATCCGGTCTGTCCCGGCAGCGGCGAGTATGTTTTGGGAGCGCCCCTGTTCAAAAAAGCAACCATAAACCTTGAAAACGGGAAAAAGCTGGTCATCAATGCTCCTGCCAATAATGCCGAAAACAGGTATATTAAAAGCATGAAACTCAATGGCCGGGCACATTCCGGAAACTGGTTACGCCACGAAACATTGATGAAAGGCGCAGTTGTTGATTTCGAGATGGCTGCAAGCCCGAATAAACAGCGTGGTACCCAAAAAGTCGATTTTCCCTATTCTTTTTCCGACGAAAAACCATATCAATAGAAAAACGCATGCCGTCTCCCGAACCAAAACCTCGTAGGAGGTTTCACATGATGAACCTCCTGCGGAGATTGGTGGATGTTTTCCGCATTGATTTCTATTGAATGCCCTGCCGGGCAACGTTTCATCATCCGGCGGAAATCCCGTCAGGGATAAAAATACGGTTGCACCTCAAATAAATTCAGTATTTTTGCATTTGTAAACTTGTAATTTATTATTGATGATGGATACAGTAAGGAAACTGCCCATTGGCATACAGGACTTTGAGGATTTACGTACAGGAAACTTCCTGTATGTAGATAAAACCGAATATCTCTATCGCCTGGTAACACAGGGAAAACCCTATTTTCTTGCCCGTCCGCGCAGGTTTGGGAAGAGTCTGTTTCTTTCCACGCTCAAAGCCTATTTTGAAGGCAAAAAAGAACTTTTTGA
>JAISCQ010000239.1 GCA_031265445.1 Bacteroidales bacterium | reverse complement strand
GCCGTAAATATTACCGGCGGTTTCCTTTTCCTTTTCCTTTGCTATGCAGCCGAATATAAGGACTGCGGCTAAGGTAAAATAAATGATCTTTTTCATTGGTTCTTACTTTTTACTGATTTCTGATTTTTATGATAACTGTTCTTTAATTTTTATTTACAAAGTTTTTAAGGGATGCGAAGGGATGCGAAAAAACAGGATGTAACGGTTTGACTTGAAAAGTCGGATTTTCATAACCGCAGGTCGCGACCTGCGGAAAAACAATCGTCTCCGACTGCCTGCAAGGCAGGATTTTGTTATCAGTCCTGCCTTACAGGCAGTTTTTACCCGTATCCGTTCCGCAGGTCGCTGACCTGCGGTTATGAAAATACAGCCCTGCCGGGCTAATCCGACGGCATGAAACATTTACACGTTATTTATTCCGTATGCCTAAAATCCTTCTTCCGATCATAATGGGGCGAACCTGTATGTTCGCCCGTGTGTCCTACCCCGAACTGCGCCTGCGGCCTGTTCGGGGTTATCAGCATCGGATGCCTTCCGGCATCATCAATCGGCTTTCACATCCTCAACCATCATTCAATTTTTGTCAGCGGGATGTCAACCTGCACGCTCTCGCCCGCCACGGCGGTGACCGTTTTGCGGTTGGTATGGTATCCGGCCTTTTGCACCGTTACGGTGTACTGCGTCGCTTCCAGATCCTTAAACTCGTAGCGTCCGTCGACTCCCGACACGCTTGTTTTTCCTCCGGGGCTTAGCACAATGCTTGCCGTTTCTATCGGCGCGCCGGTTTCGTGGTCGCTTACTATTCCATGAATCGTGGAAAAAAGGTCGGGTGTGTCCTTGGAACACGAGTTGCATATTGCTATCAGCAATATTGCGCTAAAAACTGCTATTCTTTTCATTTCGATCAATTTAATTCCAGTATTTAAAAATTTAACGATAACATTATTCCCCCGTCCGCGTACGGATGTGCATAAGACGTTATTTTCAGGCCGGCATTGCGGACAAGCCTGAGGTGCACGTCTCCCCTGGCGGCGATACCGTCAATGATATTCCATACATACAGCGCGACAGCGCCCGCAACGGCCATGTTGCGCACGTTGGAACACATATCCGCCCGGTCGATATAGTCCTGCTTGGAGGCAGGGTTGTGGGTGGAACCGATTTTCGATTCGTATGAAGCCCTCATGCTCTCGGCAGCCACTACGCCGCCGATGAAAGCCGCTTCGCCCGCAATGAACAGGATCCCCTTCGTTTTACTGCCCTTATGCAGTTGCGCCATGCCGGGCACAAAAACGCGGGGCGAAAAGGCGTATTTGTCTGTAAATACCTGCCAGTCGAAATTGGGCGGCAGGGTTACATCCTTTTGTATGGCTATGAGTACGTATATCATACCCAGGGGCGTGCGTTCCACCAGCATTCGTTTTACCTTTTTATTGATCGCCGGCAGCATGATTTCGTTTCCGCTGTTCATATCGGAAATTGACTGCGCTGAAACTGTCATATTCGCGCTTGAACCGATGGCGTCGGCCAAAGCTTTTGTAAACGCTTCCTGTACGGTATACCCCATTCCGCCGGCGAACGTTACATTCGGGAGCAGAGATACGGGCGTGTTTTTGTACCATTCGGGCGCGTCGGTCTGCGCAATGACTGTGCCGTAGCACAGACAGAGCATTGCGATGATGGAAATCCGTTTTTTCATTGTATACCAGCGCTTACAGGTTACTGATTTGCATTTTGAGAAGCCGCCTGAGCGTCAAGCTCCTGTTGCAGCCATTTCTGGAATTTTTCGGCGTCGTAATCAACCTTTGCTACTTCGAGGGCGCTGGCGATCTCTTTGTTCACTTTCGCCACCGGAACGTGAACGACAGTGTAACCGATAAATGTCCCGGCGTCGATCACTTCCATGGTTTGGAAGCAGACCCTGTTCGCGTACTCGTTGATGGCTTTTGACCCCGCCGTGGTAGCGATACCTTCCAGCTTGTTCTCCGAGGATTTTTTGCCTGACGGAACAGTCGTGTCTTTCAGGTAAGACTGTGTTCCGTTTTTAATCACGCCGAGATAGCGCGTCGAAATATCGGCAAGCGCCACTCTGTTGGCTTCGAGCAGCGCATCCCGTTCGTCCGCTTTCGGGGAACTGATGCCCAGACCCGCCATGTATTCGCCCGGCTTGTCCATAAAAAAATCATAACAAGGCGTTTGTACTGCTACCCTTCTTGTCATGGAAGGAGCCACCTCTACCTTTTTACTGCTGCCGCAGCCTGTTGCTACGATGCCTGCAACCATTGCCATTACGGCGATCTTCAAAAAAGACTTTTTCATTTTTAGTACATTTTAAATTTATTGCCCGTCAGTCCTCAACCGGGCGGTTTTATCAAGGGTTAAAAGATACGGCCCGGACAGGAGAACTGCAAGGATATGGGTATCCTGCCGCCAAACCGTTTATCGTATTTATATTCTTTATTCTTACTTTTATTGCTTTTACCACCGCTGTCAGGGTCAAGACCACTGACAGGGCGGGAGACATTATAAAAACCGTTCCGGCTTTCAACCGCATGGTTACAGGCAGGAACGGTCGGTAACTGTTATTCATCCCTCGAAAAAGGGTATTGGAAACAAACCGGTTCATCCTGTCCGGCATCCACCGGAGATTTTGAGCTAAGGATAAAACACAACGCGAAAGCCGAC
>JAISCQ010000222.1 GCA_031265445.1 Bacteroidales bacterium | reverse complement strand
TGATGGCCGTCAAACGTTTGATTACCAAAGGGTATTCACTGTGCCAAAGGCCTCCTAATTTGAATTTGATGATCTTCATCTTCGTTAAAATTTATTTTGATGGTTATTAAAATATAGAGTTTTTATTAAGAACATACAGATTGGTTTTCCACTTTTGCCCATATCCCGGTCATATCCGATCCATGCGGGGAATACATGCAAATTGTAAAGAACGTTTTGATCCTGACTGATCCCTTCCGGCGGAACGTTCTGCCGGAGGGGGGTCAGGTTGGCGCCGGCAGAAGGTTCTGCAAGCATGAATTTCGTCGGACTCGTCCGGCAGAACGTTCCGAAAACATGAACCTGATCAGATTCCTGTCTGCAGAACGTTCCGAAACCATGAACTTAGCCGGATTCTTGTTTGCAGAACGTTCCGAAACCATAAACCTGACCGGATTCTTGTTTGCAGAACGTTCCGAAACCATGAACCCGGTCGGATTCTTCTTTGCAGAAGCCTCTGCCGGCATGAATTTCGTCGGGTTCGACTTTGCAGAACGTTCCGAAACCATCAACCTGATCAAATTCCCGTCTGCAGAACGTTCCGAAACCATCAACCTGATCAAACTCCGGTTTGCAGAACGTTCCGAAACCATGAACCTGGCCGGTTCTTATCGGCGGAAGCGTCTGCCGGCATGAATCCGGTCGAGGTCGGCAGACGGAAACATGCAAATGTAGTTAAAAAATTAGCCAGCGATCTAAAAAAAAGTATCCGACAGGTAAAATTTTAAAAAAAATGTTAAGCGATCCGCTCCGGACGCCATCAGACCCCGTCGGATCGTCGGCCCTGCCGGGTCTGACAGGTCGTTGGAACCGCTCATAAAAATCTCGCATGCAGGGTAAGATATTTATTTAAATTTTATGCGTATTTTTGTGTTTCAGATTCGCGCCGGAAAAAGCAACCGTTGACCGGTTTTAAGATCAATCAGGTTTCCCGAATACATCGGATCATCAAAATGCTGTAAACGTAAAAGACACATATAATATATGGAATCATCATGAACAAGACAATTATTTCCCTGCTGACGGCGCTGTTATGCACGATGGTCAACGCACGGCAAATTCCGGCTTCGCTTGTCGGAAACTGGATTGAAACCCAGTCGAACGAGTGGCGGTACGGCTTTTTTGAAAAGTTTGCCGTTTACCGTTGCGGTTTTTGGGAGTACGCCTCCGTTCAACAGAAAGGGAAAACCACCAGGATCGTTTTGCAAAAAGACGGCCAAACCATCAGTTTAGATCTCGCGCAAAAGAACGACAGTATGTTAACCATCAGGAACGGAAAATCCGGAAAACAGGACTTCGTGCTGATGCGCAAACGCTATCCCGATTACAGAACTGCCGACAATACGCCGTTTCCGGCGCCGACATTCCGGCAGGATTCGGCAACCGTTATCGGTTATTACCGGAATTTCGACCGGCTTCCGGAATTGCCTCCGGGTATACCCGACTGGTTTAAAAGGCGCTATTTCAATCCCGTTTTTAAAATTTCGGTTCCCGACTTTTTATCGGGAAAGCAGCCGGATTATCAGGCGCCGATCGACTCGCTGGGGCGTTTCTCGCTCACTTTCCCCATCGTCAATTCGCAGGAAGTTTATGCGGATTGGGGGCGGCTGACCCGGCAGCTGGTTTTCTCGCCCAACGATACCCTGTTTATTTTTGCAGATATTACCGAGTTGGTGCCTGCAGGCAGTATCGATTACTGGAACGATTTTTACCTGCGCGATAAACAGATTCTTTTGATGGGCGACAACGCCCGTCCGAACAATGAATTGATACGCTACAAATCTACCTACAGCAGTTTTAACGCTTACGAAACATCCGGGATTCCGGATATGGAGTTTCTGAAACTGTGTACGGAAGATTACGAAACCCGGAAAAACAGTTTGGAAAACTACATTTCGACACATCCCAACGTCTCCGGGAAGTTCCGGTTTTACAAAAGAAACTGGGAAACTTATCAGCTTGCACGGAACCTGCTGCAGTACAGGTTCAGGTTGCCGGCGTCGCAAATGCGGCGCTTTTCCGAAGAGTATACGGATTACGTCGAAAAAAATATTCCCAGGTACAATCCCGAAGTCTACACGCTGGTACGTGAATATGAAAGTTTTATTAGCGATTATATCGACTATTATTCGGGAGCTAAATCCGTTGATCTGAATACGGTCATGTTTTTGGAAGAAACAGGGTTGAATACGCCCGAAAATATTCGACTGTTTGATGAATATGATCGCGTCATCCATGAATATACCGCGGAAAAAGATACGGCCAGACAGAAAGAACTGCTGGCGGCATATAAGGAGCTGATCGATCAAGCCCATCGGATAACCTTCAACCCTTTGATCGAGGAAGCGCGGGAGGCCTATATCCGCCGTACGCTTACGGATATGGATTACCACAAGGCGGATTCGCTGCTGCAGGAGCCGGTATTAAGCGAATTATGGACGGCGCATCTGTATCTGAAAGATTTTGAACAGCACCGTATGCCCCTTCAGGACAGGGACGTGCAGGTAATGAAAACGCGCGTAACCAGTCCGTTTCTGCTGGATAAGCTCTTGACGGTTAATGATCATTATGCCGAACTCAACAAGAGGATCATACAACACGAAGAAAGCCTGAAAAATACCGATCATCTGGCAAATGAAACCGACGCCGACACGATTTTCGGCAAGCTGATTGAGCCGTACAGAGGCAAGGTGATCTTCGCCGATTTTTGGGGAACCTGGTGCGGCCCCTGTATCAACGACATCAAAACTTATTCGCATCTCTTTGAAGAGAAATTCAGGGGTAAGGATGTTATTTTCATGTATCTGGCGAATCGTTCTTCCGAACATGCATGGCGAAAATTCATCAGGCAGCAGCAACTCACCGGCCCGCAAATTGTGCATTACCGCCTGCCCGACCAGCAGCAGGTTTTGCTTGAACGGAAATTGAATGTGCGCAGTTTCCCGACCCAGTTTGTGATCGACCAGACAGGGGATGTTACCGGTTACCATCCTGTAGATTTTGATGAGACGGTAAGAGAACTGGAAAGGATATTGAATCTCGGAGAATAAGGTTAAAGCAAGAATATGATGTTTCGATTGTATCTGGAATTAGGCATGGAGCATATTGCCGACCTGGAAGGTTACGACCACATCCTGTTTGTGGCGATGCTGTGCGCCGTGTACACATTTAAGGAATGGAAACAGGTGCTGGTACTTGTCACCGCCTTCACCATGGGCCATTCGCTCACACTGGCGCTGGCCACCCTGAATATTGTTCGCGTTTCGACAGCATGGGTGGAGTTTCTCATTCCCGTTACTGTTTTGATCACCGCGGCGGGCAACATCGTTACCGGCAAGCCGGGCAACGCTTCGGCAAAGATCAAATATGCGCTGGCTTTGTTTTTCGGATTGATTCACGGGTTGGGCTTTTCGAACTATTTGCGCAGTTTGCTGGGAACACGCGACTCGCTGGCGGTTCCTCTGCTGGCTTTTAATATCGGGGTGGAATTGGGCCAGATACTGATTGTTCTGTGCATACTAACGCTCACGGCTTTATTGCTCCATGTCTTCAGGGTAAAGCAGCGCGATTGGGTATTGACGCTGGCAGGAGCCGGAGCAGGAATCGCATTAACGCTCATGCTGGACAGATGGCCCTGAATGACCAGCAGATTCCGCTTTCAAAATAATCTGATAATTTTCAGCAATATAATTCAGGTAAAGAACCTGACTTTCTTCCATTTTTTCCGGCGTCGATCCCTGCCCAGTCTATTTTCTACAATTTCGCTATAATGTCGGATACTTCTATCTCCGTGAGGTCTGTAAGCGCCGCAATCTGTTCAATATCCATATTATATTTATGGCAATTCCGAACAAATTTGATTAGATCTTCTTCCCTGGTTTCTCTCCTGGTTTCCTTCTTGGCTCTTTCTTCCACAAAACGTAATGAACTGATTACGTCATCGTATTCCAAAATACTTTTACTGTAGGCTTTCATATCTTCTGTTTTTAACTTGTTTATTTTTGCATTTTCGTATAATTCATCGAATATCTTTTCATTCAGTTTTTCCGGACGTTCGGGTAACCTTTCCATGTTCTTTAAGGAATAAATCCATTTGTCCGTTACAGTTTCCAGTTCGTCTTCCGTCTTTTTGAATTTCGGCAATTCTACTGTTACCGCTTCCCATTTGTCGGTCAGAACCGTATCTGCGTTTTGCCGCACTATTTTCATGTGTTCCATGACGATATCTTTAGCTTTTTCTTCGGAAAACATAATACTGTCCAGAATACATATCATATATACTCCACTGAGAGCATAATCCCATGGAATTTTCAATTCTTCTCCCGCACTGTTAATCAAACTTCTCTGTCCCTTCGGAGCCTGACTAATTACCGGATAACTCATGTAAAACACTATCCTGTCAGCAAAATGCACTTGTGGCGAGGCTTGCATCTCCACGATAAACCGTTCTCCGGTTGCAGTCGTGCAATAAACATCGTATACTGCTCTGCGATTTTCCTCGATATAACCCAGTTGTTCCGCCGGAAGATATTCAACCTCTACAATATCTTTATTCAAAATTGCATTCAAAAACGCAATTAGCAGTACTTTATTGCCGAATATTTTTTTGAACCCGAAATCAGTCTTTATATTCATAAAAACCGGAGTCTCCCTGCTTTTCGACACTTCCGCCTTCCCTTTTTCCTTAGCCATATCTTAAACTTTAGAGTGTAAAATTATACACTTTTCCCGAAATACACAAATCAATGATTTATTTTGCCCTGAATAACGAAGCGATCACCGACATGATGGAATATTTTATACTTTTACGCTTTTATTGGAAGGAGTAGCCCTGCAGGTTCCGGATGCCGGAAGCAAGCCTGCCGGGTTCGGTAAAACCTGTATCATGGCCAAAACCTTAGAACAAAAGTTATGCAGCCGTTCGTTGGGATATTCTTTCGTGAGAAATGTATTTGTCCGCCCGACGCTACGGTTATTTTACCGGAACATAGATGTCATCGGGGCAAAGGAGGTACCTGATTCGGGGCCGGTAATTTTCACCCCGAACCATCAGAATGCATTGATGGATGCATTGATGATCCTGTGCACCAAAGACCGCCAGCCCGTTTTTGTAGCCCGGGCCGACATTTTCGAGAAACCGCTGATTATCGCCATCCTGAACTTTCTCCGTATCCTGCCTGTTTACCGCAAGCGCGACGGCGGCAATTCCGGCGACAACAACCGGGAAACCTTCGACCTGATCCTGAAAACGCTGCGTAGCCGGCAGGCAGTCGGCATGATGCCCGAAGGCACGCACAGCGTGATCAAACGCTTGCGCATGCTTCAAAAAGGCGTTTTCCGGCTGGCCATGCAAGCGCAGGAAGAATACGGCAGCCGTCCGATGGTCAGGATCGTTCCCGTAGGACTCGAATACTCCGATACCGGCAAGTTCCGCAGCGATGTGACGGTCAGGTACGGCAAAGCCATTGAAGTGTCCGACTTTTACGGTCAGTATGTCGAAAATCCCGCCCGCGCCTTCAAACACATGCAGGATGTCCTGTCGGAAAAAATGAAGGAGGGGATGGTCAACATCACCGGTGAACCGTACTACCGCGAAATAGAACGCCTTCGCGTGTTATACCTGCGACAGGCAATGCAGCGTCTTGGTTTGGACCGCCACAACGCGGAGCATCGCCTCCGGGCGCAGCAAACGATGATTGCCGCTTTGCAGGAATACGGCCAAACCAACCCCGACGGGATGTCGGCGCTATGCCTTGCCGTCAGAGAGTATCTTACCATCATTCAAAAGTACAGCCTCCGCGACTGGGTGGTCGAACGTCAGCCGTACTCGCTGGCAGGCCTGCTTGTGCAAGCTGTATGGATCGTCCCTGGTATTCCCTTCTGGATATTGGGCATGCTGTTCAATTACATCCCTTATAAACTGTCGGCTTTGGCTTCACGAAAAGTAAAAGACCCGCAATTTGTCAGTTCGGTGCAATTTGTAGCAGGGATGGTCGCCTACCCGCTCTACGACCTGATCATGATCGTGCTGATGGCGGTGTTTGTACCCTGCATTTGGGGCAAAATCATCATGCCTTTGCTGCTGATCCCGTTGGGACTTTTTGCTTACCAGTGGTACCTCGCAATTAAGAAACTCGGCGCCCGCTTCCGTTTTTGGTCCGGTAAGCGGAATCAAAATCCGGAAATACTGAAGGCCGTCGAATGGAGAAAAAAGATCTTCGAGATCATGGACAGGCTGGAGATCCGCAGTTGATGTTCGATCATTCGCGATTGGAGTATCGGCCTGCCTGCCGGCGGGGGACGTTTCATCGGAATATGTTCAGCGATTACCGGTATATTCCTTGTATTTGCGCATGATTGCCCGCTGTATTTCCGATTCGGAAGCCAGCAACAGGTAATCTTTCGTAAACATACAGTATGACATGAACCGCACCAGCTCATCATTCTCGAAACCGGTAAGTTCCTTGACCACTAACCCGTTGAATTTTTCCCCGATCCGGATGTATTCGTCCGTACCGCTGATCACGCTCCGGTAATGCCGGTATTGTTTGCCTTCCTTGCTCCAAAGGTTGTAGAGGAACGTAATCGGACTGATTCCCAGCGGAACATTGATGCCGCCCTGGTTGGGCAACGGCGGCGTATACACGTCGTATCTGCTGATCATGGGAGCCATCCGGTAAGCTTCTTCCGCCTCTTTGCTCAGCACGTCGCGCTTAAAGCGGTCGTAGTTCGACAGGATGCCTATATCCACTTCAGTGAGCGCATAAGTCACCGGCTTGAGCCTGACGGTGCGGTTGTTGGCGTACATCGAATCGCCCACGGCTATGGTTACCCTTCCGTAGCCAATAGCGCTGAACAGAAGGCTATCGCCAACATTGGCCGTGACCGTGAAAGCGCCGAATTCGTCGCTCACTGTTCCCATATTCTGGGTCTTATTGATGATGTGGCAATTGGGGATGACCACAGCAGTGTCGGCATCCATCACCCTGGCAATGAACTTGTATTTGTAATCCTTCCATTGCGCCTGTATTCCCAAAAATGTAAGAGAAACAAGCAAAACAAAAAGAAGCGGGTATTTCATATCGATCCGGTGAAACGTCAAGACAATCTGTTTTTATAATCCTCGTATCCGAATTTCTTCAACAGCGTAAAACCGCGATCGCTCCATGTTCCGATGGATGGATGCGGAACCCCGTTGAATGTGGTGGTCTTCACCATTGTATAGTGGATCATGTCCTCGAATACAAGCCGTTTGCCCACAAAAGGCTCTTCGTTGAATGACCATTCGCCCATATAGTCGCCGGCTAAGCAGCTGTTACCGCCCATACGCCATCCCTGTTCGCCGGCACAGGCATCCGAAGCGTCACGAATACGCGGTTTATAGGGCATTTCAAGACAATCGGGCATGTGCGCCGTAAACGACACATCAAGTATTGCCGTACGGATGTCCTCGTTTTCAACAATATCCTCAATAGTTGCCACCAGTACGCCGGCCTCCCAGACAAAAGCGGCGCCGGGTTCAAGTATGACCCGTATGTGCGGGTATTTGGCGCGGAATGTTTTCAAGGCGTCAATCAGGTATTGAATTTTGTAGCCTCTGCGCGTCATCAGGTGGCCGCCGCCGAGGTTGAGCCACCTGATGCGCGGGAGCAGGCGCCCGAACTTCAGTTCCACCATCTCCAGCAGATTCCTGGATGCTTCGGCAGACGATTCGCATAAGGCGTGAACATGTAACCCGTCAATATCTTCCGGCAGGTTCTCGCCTATTTGTCTTGCCGTCAGTCCGAGCCGCGAACCGGGCGAACAGGGGTTGTAGAGATCGGTATCAACCGCCGAAAACTCTGGATTGATACGCAATCCCATCGAAACAGGACGTTCGCAGCGACGCGCCCTGTTGTGGAAACGTTCGTATTGGGTCAGCGAGTTAAACGTAACATGGCTGCTGTATTGCAAAACAGTATCGAAATCGTCATCCGTACAGGCAGGCGAATAGGTATGCGCCGGCGTTCCCATTTCCTCGTACGCCAGGCGCGCCTCGTGTACCGAGCTGGCCGAAACGCCATGAACATACGGTTTGATGAGCGGAAAGACGCCCCACATGGCAAACCCTTTGAGTGCAAGGATGATCTCCACATCGGCCCTGCGACTGACATCACGGATCAACTCCAAGTTGGCCGTAAGCAGCGACTCGTCGAGAACATAACAGGGCGAAGGTATTTGAGCTAAATCCATTTTTGATTTTTGAATGAAATTAAACTCTCTTATGTTTCCATCGCCGGTGGCTCCACAGCCAGTACTGCGGAGCGCGGCGGATGGTCTGTTCCAGCAACTGCACATGCTTGTCGGTGATTTCCATTTCGCCGGTTTCGGCAGCGTTCTCGGTAATCGGAGTAACGTCTACTTCGTAATATCCACGCTTCACACGGCGTATTTCATAATATACGACCGCCGCATTGTATCGTTTGGCCAATTTCTCAATACCCAAGTATATCGGGGTTTCCTGGTTGAGAAATGTAGTCCAGTACTGGATGGCGTCGCGATGTGGCGACTGGTCGGACAGGAAGCACAATGCGGTCATCCGGTTTTCCTGCCGGTATTGGTTGATCGTTCTGATGGCTGCCTGCGAAGGGATGGCGCCTGTTCCGTACTTGGTGCGCAGGTCGTAGAAAAACTTATCGAAAATACGGTTGTGCAACGGCTGGTAGAGCGTAACATGATGGTACGGAATGGTATGTTCCAGCGTGGCCAGCCATTCCCAGTTACCATAATGCCCGGTGACGAAGAAAACCTGCTTGCCTTTGCGGTACAGGTCATCGAAAATTTCGGGGTTGCTATAATGGATGCGGCGGTGCATCTGCGCCGTATCGATATGGATCACTTTAAGGGTTTCGATAAACAGGTCGCACATGAAACGGTAGAACTTGCGGGCGATCAGCCACCGTTCCCTTTCGGTTTTTTCGGGAAACGAACGGCGCAGGTTTTCCATCACCACTTTGCGACGGTAACGCACCATGTAGCACACCACAACAAACATCAAGTCGCAAACCGGATAGAGGCATCGGAGCGGTAATAATGCTAATAACCAACAGAGTCCATAAAAAATCTTATACCAAAACATCATGATTATTTGATGATAAATGTTCGGAGCAAAAATACGGTTTTAATCGTTATCGCAAAAAAATAGCTTGTTAATAATTGTTATTTTGCTTGATATGGAATGAATACACATAAAAAAGTTTTACTTTTGCGGCATCATCAATGAATACATCAATGGAATATCGCGAAAGACATAAAATCAAGGACATACTCGATTTTGCCGCCTGTGGTAGCGAGATGCTGGTAAAAGGCTGGGTGCGCACCAAGCGAGGTAATAAAAACATAGCGTTTTTGGCGCTTAACGACGGCTCCATTATCCATAACCTGCAAGTGGTAGTGGATGTTGCCAATTTCGACGAGAATTTGCTCAAGCAAATCACGACGGGTTCGTGTATCGCTGTGGTCGGGATGTTAGTGGAATCGAAAGGACAGGAGCAAACGGTTGAAATACACGCCACTGAAATCACCCTTTACGGGATAGCCGACCCTGAAACCTATCCCTTGCAGAAGAAAGGTCATACGCTGGAATTTCTTCGCGAGATTGCACATTTGCGGCCGCGTACCAACACATTCGGAGCGGTATTGCGTATTCGGCACGCCCTGGCTTTCGCTATCCACAAATATTTTAACGACAACGGATTTTTCTATCTCCATACGCCCATCATCACCGGTTCGGATGCCGAGGGTGCGGGCGCCATGTTCCACGTTACGGCAATGGAACTGGACAGTATCCCCAAAACACCCGAAGGAGAAGTGGATTACACGCAGGATTTTTTCGGAAAGGCTACCAACCTTACCGTTTCCGGACAACTCGAAGGCGAATTGGGCGCTATGGCGCTGGGACAGATTTACACATTCGGCCCTACTTTCCGTGCCGAAAATTCCAACACGCCACGTCATTTAGCCGAGTTTTGGATGATCGAACCCGAAATGGCGTTCTACGAGATCAAGGAAAATATGGACCTGGCCGAGGATTTCCTGAAATACCTCATCACGTACGCGTTGGAACATTGCATGCCCGATCTGGAGTTCCTGGCCAGGATGTACGATCCTGAACTGTTGGATCGCCTGCGTTTTGTGACCGAAAACGATTTTGTACGCCTGACCTATACCGAAGGAGTCGAAATACTCGAAAAATCGGGACAACAATTCGAATTCCCCGTTAGCTGGGGCGTTGACCTGCAATCGGAACACGAACGTTATTTAGTGGAACAACATTTCAAACGTCCGGTGATCCTTACCGATTATCCGCGCGAAATCAAAGCCTTCTACATGAAGCAGAATGCCGACGGAAAGACGGTGCGCGCCATGGACGTGCTTTTCCCGAAAATCGGCGAAATCATCGGCGGATCGCAACGCGAAGAAGACTATACCAAGCTCAAAACGCGCATCGACGAGATGAACATTCCCGAAAAGGACATGTGGTGGTACCTCGAAACCCGGAAGTTCGGCACGGCGCCGCACAGCGGTTTCGGTTTGGGATTCGAGCGCCTGGTGCTTTTCGTTACCGGAATGGGCAATATCCGCGACGTGATCCCTTTCCCGAGGACGCCCAAAAACGCCGAGTTTTGATGGTGATGATCGATTTTGATACGATGGCGCCACTTGGTACGTTAACTGCCGATTCAAGAAAATCAAAAATGATGGTAACGTTTTGCACATCAAAAACGTATATAATAAGAGACCATTCAAAATCGAAACTAATCGTTCTCATGAATCAATAATCAAAAAATGTAATCATGTTAAATCAGCGACTACATCAAAAGTTCATCCAGAAGTTATCGCCGCAACAAATCCAAATGATCAAGCTGCTGGAGATACCTACCATGCAGCTGGATGAACGGATCAAAGACGAATTGGAGGTGAACCCGGCTTTGGAAGAAGGTCGCGACAAGACCGACGATTCCGACGATCAGGATTCAAGCAATGACAATACCGACCTGTCGATTGATGAATACCTGAATACGGACGACACGCCTTTTTATAAGTTGAGCGCCAAAAATTTCAGTAAAGAGGAACAAAAAACCGAAATCCCGTTCTCGGTAGGCAGCAGTTTCCATGATCAACTGGAATCGCAACTTGGCCTGCGCAATATTTCCGAAAGGCAACACATGCTGGCCGATTACCTGATCGGCAACCTCGACGACGACGGTTACTTGCGACGCAAACTGGAGTCGGTGGCCGACGATATGGCTTTTTCGATGGGTGTGGAAACCTCTGAAGAAGAATTGGAATCGGCATTGCAGCTCATTCAGGAGTTCGACCCGCCGGGAGTTGGCGCACGCGACCTGAAGGAATGTCTGATGCTGCAACTGAACCAGAAGGAGGAATCGCCCGGAATCAACATGGCAAAAACCATCCTGACCGATCATTTCGACGAATTTACCAAGAAACATTACGATAAGATCATTGCACTGCTGGGAATCTCCGAAGAGGAGTTGAAAGACGGCGTGGCCGAAATATTGAAGCTCAACCCCAAGCCCGGCGGCTCATTCCAGTCAGACAAAGTAGCCGAGCACATCATCCCCGACTTCCTGCTCGAAAACAAGGACGGTACGATACAATTGTCGCTCAACTCGCGCAATGTTCCCGAACTGCGCGTGAGCCGGATGTACAGCGAAATGCTCGACGCTTACAGCAAAAATAAACAGAACAGACAGAACAAGGAAGCGGTCAGTTTTGTGAAGCAAAAACTTGATTCGGCCAAGTGGTTTATTGATGCCATCAAGCAGCGTCAAAATACCCTGATGCACACCATGGAAGCCATTATCAAATTCCAGCAGGAGTATTTCCTGAGCGGAGGCGACGAAACTTTACTCAACCCGATGATACTGAAAGATATTGCCGACGCTACCGGGCTGGATATATCCACCGTGTCGCGTGTTGCCAACAGCAAGTACGTGCAAACGCCGTTCGGTATCTTCCCGCTGAAGTTCTTCTTCTCGGAAGGCTTGCCGACCGATTCGGGCGAAGAAGTTTCTACGCACGAAATCAAGAAGATATTGCAGGAATGCGTGGAAGGCGAGTTGAAACGAAAACCGCTCACCGACGATGAACTGACGCTCATCCTCCAGGAAAAAGGTTACCTGATTGCCCGCCGTACCGTAGCCAAATATCGCGAACATCTGAATATCCCGGTAGCAAGGCTGCGGAAACAGCTTTAAGTTTCGGGTTGTCGGAAAAAGTCGGCGTTTGACCGGATGACAATATATATGTTGCATGAAGTACAGATACCGTTTTTCTCACGTCCATACAAACAGTTTGAAGTGAAAGTCGCACGTTTCAGGAATGATCAGGCGAAAACGCAAAGCGAGGAAACGTTGCCGAACGTCCTGTCCCTTGTCTTCCACCCTTTGTGGATGCCGATGCTGGGTATATTGTTCATCCTGTTTTGGTCGGGCATGTACATTACTTTACTTCCCATCGAAGCCAAACGGATCATACTGTTGATTGTAGGATTGTGCATGATCGGGTTGCCTGTGGCTTTACTGCTTTTCTACCGAATGTATCATTGGATCAACAGTTTCTACATGTCGAGACGCCGCGAACGCATTCTGCCGTTGATCTGTATCGCTATATTCTACTATATTGCCTATCGTACACTGCATAACATGCATACGCCCTTCATCATCCAAAAATTTATACTGGCATCCACAGTAGCGGTTTTTCTCGCTTCTTTCATATCGATATTCTGGAAAATCAGCCTGCACGGAGTGGGTATCGGCGGGGTTACCGGGATGGTAGCTGCGTTGACCACAGTGTCGCCGATGCTGTTGCCTGTACTGTCGGCATTTATCATCCTGTCGGGCTTGGTCGGCTATGCGCGTATTCGACTCAATGCACATACGCCTGCACAATATTACACCGGCGTGTTACTGGGGTTTGGCCTGATGTTCGAGATGTTCTTCATTATATGAAGCCAAACGAACTGCCATTTACCATTTTGCGGCACAAAGGATGTCATTCTTCCCTGACACAAAAGATTTCGGATTTGTCTAAGTCAAATTATGCCGTATCTTTTTAAATCGCTTGGTATTATTCTGGGCGACTCTTTCACACATCCGATGATTAAATCAAAATCAACATCTGATATTTTCCCCTTATAGCAATTTTGGGTTAATCGGTTGGTCGAAACATCAAATAGCCTGAAGCAATTCACAAAACACTTGTACCCATTATGACACAGCGGATATTGAAACTTAATAGGAACCAAATAATGGTCGTTCGTATTTGTAACAAGGGCTGCATGGCAGTTTTTGCCATCGTAACCTATGATAACTATGTATTTATAGCGATACGAGTCCATTCCCTTAGGCACAATACCGTCATCCGTATCCATCCTTATACGGAAAACGTCACCGAGTTTTATCATCTTAGCGCCGCCTCGATCTCTAAATTCTCCTGAATACACGCTATCGTTCTTTCATCTGCTCCGGCTGCAATGGCTATATCAATTATATCCATCTTCGCGCCTCTTCTTCCGGTGGGGTTTGCCCATGCCTTATTCCAGGCAGAGTCATGGGATTTTTTGGTCAGATCGTGAAAATTTAGCCTGAAATTTTCCTGTATTGATTCGTCAAGACATTGAACGTCTACCTTGGACAAATAGTCCATATCGGGTTCTTCCGATGGAGAGAGGATGTATCTCGATTCGTCATCAATGAGAATAGCCGACATGATGTTATTGTTTTTATCGCCTCTCAAATAATTGCACAATGCAGATGGTACCGGCCCGTATTGAAATGCATAAAAGTCGGCAATCATTGCGTCGCCATACCGGATCAGATGTTTTTGACTGGCGAAATACAATATTTTGAAAAGTTCGTGCTTTCCAAGGCATTTGTCGGGAACGTTATTCAGCACATACAGCACTATTGCTTTTAACCTGTCTACTTCCATATCGCAACATTTTAATACGCCTGATGTTTTTGGATTGATATAACTACTTTGGTTTACAGGACGTTTACAAACATAAAACACAAAAATAGTGCAAATTTTTGAATGGGTACTAATTTTTTTAAGTTTTGTTTGGCAAAAGGAAAAAAGCCCCGGAGATATTCCGAGGCTACAGGTCATGATGAATCATCTAACCGTAATTCGATATATTTTCGGGAATACGCTTTCGTGTCGGGGCGAGCTGACCATCATCTCTGGTTATTTTTTCTGCCGGTGGGTTTTCCGGGAACAAGAATGGCGTATTTGCTCATATCTACATCTTTAAGCGCCAAATCTTCAGGTACCAGGTTCAAGTCCGAACCCATCACTTGCTCCCAGGTTAAATCTTCACCCGTATATGCCGACATGCGTCCCATAATTGCCGTTAATGTGGAGATAGCCGTATCTTCGGCCTGGCTTATGGGCTTGTTACCCCTGATGTGGTTGATCATGTTGACATGTTCCAGGACAAAACCGCTGGTTCGCTTGAATTCGGCTTTTTCCTTATCGCTGTCATATTTCCATAACACGTTCCCGTCAAGGTCTTTGATTACGCCTTCATTTGACCATGATCCCTCTGTTCCCTGGATAAATTCGGAAATCCTGTTGCTACAGCCGTCTATCTGCCGGCACATACTACGGACGCTAATATTGTCCTCGTAAAGATAATTGATGCTGAACATATCGAACTGGTCGCCCGTGTTGCGATGCAGGTGAGCTCCAAAACCGGTTGCTTTGACGGGTTTCCGCCCTAAAAACCAGTTCACCACGTCGATATTGTGCACGTGCTGTTCCACTATGTGATCGCCCGACAACCATGTCCAGTTTCCCCAGTCGCGAATCATCCATTCCATGTCCGTCCATCCCTTTTCCTTAAAACGGTACCAGTGCGAGCCTGTATTCCAGTAGATATCGGCATATTGAATTTTACCGATCAAACCGCTTTGTACCTGTTTGTAGCCTTCGATATATTTCCGTTCGTGGTGGCGTTGTGTGCCGGTGATGACCACAAGCCCTTGTGAAACGGCTTTTTTCGACGATGCGATTACAGACCGGCATCCCGCAGGATCCACAGCCATCGGTTTTTCTAAAAATGCATGTTTCCCGGCGTTTACGGCCGCTTTAAAGTGCAGCGGACGAAATGCCGGCGGTGACGCCAGTAATACGAGATCTATATCCGAGTTGATCACCTTCAGGTAACTGTCAAAACCTGTGAAGCAGTTTTCATCGGGAACTTCCAGTTCCATCTTTTCCTTGAGGATTTTACGGGTGCCATCGATCCTGTCTTGGAACAAATCGCCTAAAGCGACAACCGAAAGATTGTCGGCCGCTTTCAGGAGGTCCTGTACAGCGCCTGTTCCACGATTTCCACAACCCACAAGACCGACTTTCAACGGGCGGCCGTCGTTGGCTTTATCGGGCAAGGAGTCAGGAATATTCCACTGTGTTTCGGGGATTAAAGGAGTCAATCCCGGTGTTTTTCCTCCGTTTCCGCATGACGCAAGCAGACTTCCTGCCCCGAAAGCTCCGGCAGCGCCAACTGCAGCTGCACTCGAAAGAAAATCGCGCCTGTTGATGGTGTTCTTATTCTTATTCATGATGATTTGCTTTTAGAACATGATATTATTTATCAGCCATATATCTTTCCGAGTTTTGAATTGATATACTTCATGCTTTGTGTGGCCGATTCTTCCGGCGTCATGTCGGTATGATCCTGTTCCACATTGAGCCAGCCTTTGTATCGGATCTCCTTCAATACGTTCATTATGCCCGGAAAATCCACTTCGCCGTTGCCCAATTCGCGGAGATTCGGCCCGAAATTTGGCCTTTGGAAAACACCGGTTACGTCTTTCAAGTGGAAATAATTCAAACGGTTGCTGTATTTTTTGATGATGGCCAGCGGATCGCCGCCGCCCAACTGGATATGTCCTGTATCGGGTGCCATACCTACATATTTTGGATCGGTAAGTTCCATGATCATATCGATCTCCACAGGGTTCTCTACGATGGTGTTGACGTGCGGATGCAAACCTATTTCCATTCCCGAGTCCTGAGCTATTTTACCCAATTCGTTCAGGAAAGGCGCCATTGCCCTGATCTTGTCCGGTATGCCGGTTTCATTGCCATCGCCTGTATGATGAAGCGGATCGCTCCAATTACCGCGTCCCGGAGGGCCGATCACCACATTTTTTGCACCGTAGAATTTCAGGTTTTCCAAGGTATTCTTAAAGGCGGCTAAAATACCATCCTGTTTTTCCGGATCGTGAAAATTACCTCCAAAATAGTTCCCTGCAATCGAAAGGTTCTTTTCGGCCAACAAATCCCTGAAACTTTCGCGGGTAAAACCAAACTTTGAAAGCTCGTCCTTGCGCGGAGTGTATTCAACGCCGTCCAATTTCAGGTCGGACATGTTCTTGATGGCTTCGGCAAGGGGAATATTGGCATTTTTGAAATCACGCCATAAGATCCAGCCCATCGACCAGCGGATGTTTTTTGCGGGTTTCGAGCATTCGTAGCCTGCAAACCCTGTCCCGGCAACAACAGCAGACGCCATTGCTGCATTTTTGATAAATTGTCTTCTATCCATGATGTATATTGGTTTTTGATAAACATTTGACGGCGGGTGAACAGACAAGTCTATCTGTTCACCCGTTTTCTTTACGCTACAGGGTCGACTTCACGGTACGCCTCGATGATCGCCAGTTCGCCTTCCTTACCGGGTTTACTTTGCCCGTGTTCGCATGACAAAACTTCGTTATATTTCCTGTCGTAGAAATATTTAAAGATGTTCTTATAGTTGATTTCGCCGGTGGTTGGCTCGTTGCGACCCGGATTGTCGCCGATATGTATCGATCCGATATGATCCCAGCACATTTCGAGGTTGGGAATGAGGTTTCCTTCGGTAACCTGCTGGTGATACAGGTCGTTCACCATTTTGCAGCAAGGATGGTTCACTGCCACGCAGATCATCTTTGCCTGGGTGGTACGGGTCAGGAATACGCCGGGATGGTTCGTCAGTGTGTTGAGCGGTTCCATCACCAGCATCAGCCCGGCATTACCCACAATGTCGCAACATATCCGCAGGTTTTCGATGACGTTGGCTGTCTGGTACTCAATATGCAATTTGGGATCGACATTTCCCAGCACAACCAGTCCCTTATTGATACCGGTACGTTTTTGCACTTCGAGGCCAGCCTGCATTTTTTCTTTGATAAACTCCTTGGTGGTATTGCTATTCAGTACAAAATGTACACCACCGGCAGTTTTCAACGAAAACTGTCCCAGTTCCACTCCCAGCTTACGGGCTTCATTAGCGATCTTCTCCTGTTCGGCCGGCGGTCGGCCAATCAGTCCAAGATCATAAGCTGCCCTGAAACCCTGGTCGGCAATAAATTTCAGGTTGTCAACAGGGTCTTTACCCGCGTTTTGGTTGAACATGCCCAATGTCGGAGCATATTTTAAGGTGAATTTCGCCTTGTTCGACACGCGAGACGACGAAACCCGAGTCGTTGCGGCTATTGTTGTCATTCCGCCCAAACCGGCCAGCGCAAAACCACTGGCTGCACTTTTAATGAATTTTCTTCGTTCCATCTTTTATATTTAGGGTTCAAATTTAAAAATCTTCTTCATCAAATCAAAGGATCATAGCTACTCCCACCAGGAACAGGGAGATAAAAACGATTTTCTTGAAAAGCGCTTCGTTGATCTTCTTGTGGATGGCTTCTCCGGCAAAGATACCTGCAATCAGAAAAAGGAGCAAAACCGGGAGGTCGCGCCCAATTTCCATGGTCAATTTCTTTTCAAAGAAAAACTGAATCATCAATATTGAGTTCAGGGTGGACCACAAAAGGCACATTGTGGCGCGGAACTGGCCCTTATCCGATATTTTACCAGCGGAATAAAGAACAACCAGCGGACCGCCTACGGCCAAAGCCCCATGAACAATCCCACCTGCAAACAGGAAGAGATACCCGATAAAATTCGGCAGGGTACGTGTGATGGATGCAGGTACAAAGCATTTAAACAACTGAATGGCTGCCGATATGACAATGAAAACACCCAGCGCCTTTTCCAGGATATGCGCATCCAGGCTTTTGAAAATCACCATCCCGATCGGCATGCCCAGTCCTGCAAACAGGATGATGATTCCGAACTGTTTCCAGTTGACCAGTCCGAACTTGGCGACTACAAAGTATACGGCCAACAGCCAGGCCAGGATGGAAAGGACAATCTTTGCCTGCTCCAGGTCTTTCATTAGGAAAATCACGAACGGGAAAGCCAGCACCGTACAGCCGAAACCGGTTACGGCTTCGAGCGTGTGGGTGATAAAAACCACCACCCCCACAAGGAGCAATATCTCCATAACAGACATAACGCTACTTCACTTAATTATATTTTACCCCTGATTAATTCAAAGACTATTCTTTTGTCAACCGGGACAATGTTGTTCTTCATCTTAGGGTCGTCCAGCGATTTGTCAAATAACGCACTGATTCGGCTTTCGTCGAGTTCGATATGTAAATCCCTGAAGGTGAAAGGCAGCCCGAACTTTTTCTTCAACGTAAGCATCCTGTCCAACAGCGTGGCGACTAATCGATCCTCGTCGCCTTTTCCGAAGAGCGCTCCGGCCACTTGTGCCAGCTTTTTCCGAGTATTCCCGTCGCTGATATTCATCCGGTAAACGTCTTCCAATGTAAAAGCGCAGGCTATCCCGTGCGGCACGTGCCATTCCTCGGAGAGGATGAACGACAGGGCGTGGACGGCCGCCGTTCCCGTCATGCTAAAACCTATACCCGCCATACAGGCGCCTTCTAACATTTCCGAACGTCCCTCGCCCGTTCCCGTAAGGGAGCTTTCGTAAGCAGGCTCCATCCATTTCAGGATACGCACGGCGCTTTCGATAGCCACCCGGTCGGTCAACGGCGTTGCATTACGGTTCCAAAGGGTTTCCAGCGCATGCGAGAGGGCGTCGAATGTCGTTGATGCAGTAATTGCAGGCGGAAGTCCCAAGACGTATTCGGTGGCCAACACGGCGATGTCGGCCTGCATCAACGGGTGTCCCAGCGTATATTTCCTTCCGCTGCGCGAGGTATAAACCCCGACTTTGGTCACTTCGGAACCGGTTCCGGCCGTGGTCGGAATCAGGATGAGCTTCATGTCGCGTTTTTCGATCTTCCGGGTTGCATCCGTGCCCAGGTAATCGTTCAAGTCGCCGCCATTACTCAAAACAGCAGCTACCGCTTTGGCTGAGTCCATCGAACTCCCCCCGCCAATACCTATTACTACATTAACCGGCTTTTCTTTCAACCCGTTTACCATCACCATGATATCGTCCACTTTTGGATCCGGAAATACCCTGTTCAGCACTTCCACTTGCCGTTTTTTCCGGAGTTCGTTCAACATTCTGTCGCGCGAAGGCAATGGATTGCTGTCCGTGATGATGCAGGGATGAGCCTGCTCACCGCCACAGTAAAAGATAAGCTTGTCCAGGTCGGCAGCCGACAACTGCCCGGTCTTGATGATTTTTGTGCTTGTTATGGCCTGTTCGAACATGATAATAGAGATTGTTTTATCGAGTATCGATGATGATTGGATATTTTCGGATCATCCATATTCGATCATCCATATTCAATTATTTAAAGTTTTCGTTTTCCATATCACCGATTTCCTTCACGCAATTTTTCAGGAATATTTTCCAGTCATCCGTGTTCCCTTCGGTAAATTCGGCTGCCAACCAGGCGTCGAGCATCAGGCAGGCGTGTTTGGCAGGTGATAGCCATTCGCCGAATACCAGCACGTTGCAGTTATTAATAGCCTTGGCCTGCTGCGCCATGAAGGTGTTGAGCACATGCACCGGATAAACGCCTTTGAATTTGGCTGCCGTAATAACGCTACCGGCGCCTGTTCCGCAAATGATCACGCCTTTGTCGTATTTTCCTTCCGACACGCCGCGGGCTACCGCCGCAGCCGCTTTGTGGTAGGGTACAAATTCGCGTTCGTCCTTCATCCCGACGTCGTCTACCTGAAAACCTTTGTTTTCCAGGTGGGTTATCAGGTCTTTCTTTAATGTTAACCCCGCACGGGTACATCCTATGATAATCTTTTCCATCTGTTTGATGATTTTTTAATTAATTATATAATTCCAATTTTCAATACTTTCCGCTTTCCGGGAAACCTTCGAAACCTCGCGCCTTCCGGCATCCGATACTCGATGGAATCTCCAGGTTCGCGGAGATGCTTTGTCATCCATTCTTACTACAATGACTTTCATTATAAGATATTTATGATGCAAAATCGATTTTCCTTCGAGAAACAAAGATACAACATTTCTTTATTTTTTATCAAATTTTTATGATTTCCTAAATAATTTATTTGATACCCAATATACTCTCCGATGGGAAAATTCGAATAACCAGGATCTCAGGCCGCAAGATCCTCAATTGACATATTTCCCGAAAGGGGCCAAAGCAAAAGCGGCTAATTTAAAATGTTGCCGTCCGAAAGGAATACCGATAATGGTGATGCAGAGGATGACGCCCCAAAACAGGTGTGACAGACAGATCCATATCCCGCCGATAAAGATCCAGAGCACATTCATTAAAATATTCAGGCATCCGCCGGTTTTCGGATGCGACATAACCGTGCGGCCAAACGGCCACAGCGCTATGATGGCCAACTGAAAGCATTTGACTCCCCAGGGAATACCAATGATGGTGATGCAAAAAATCAACCCGGATACGATGTACTGCAAAAAGATACAGAATCCGCCGAGGATGAACCAGACAATATTACCGATGATGGACATAAATTGATGAATTTTTCAGTTTTTGTCTTCTGTCAAAAATGAAGCCAATATTTCAAACACGTTGTTTTTAAATAGCGGTACGGGTAGCGTTGAGAACCCCTTTAACCTTTCTCACCCTGTTGATCAGCACGTCCAGCGAGCCGGTATCCTTTACCAGGATGGAAATAGTTCCTCCGAAGATGCCTTTGTCGGTACTGATGGAAATGGAACGTATCTGCGTGTTCATTTCTTTAGAGATAACATCTGTGAGGCGGTTCACGACACCTATTTCGTCGTAGCCTGTTACCCAAAGGTCGGCCTGGTAGAGCGATTCCAGTTCGGTTGCCAGCCAGTGGGCATCTAGGATGCGGTATCCGTATTTTTCGGCCATTTGCCGGGCATTCGGGCAGTTTTCACGATGTATTTTGACGCCTTCGTTGATGGTGACAAATGCAAAGATACGGTCGCCGTACACCGGGTTGCAACATTTGGCTAACTTGTAGTCCCATTCGCCCGCTTTACCGTCGATCACCACAAAATCCTTCCCGTCCTTCCCCTGTTTCGGACGGGCCAGCTTCCCAACGGCCTGTTCGTCGATTCTTTCGGGCGTTTTTGTTTTTTCCTCTTTTTCCAGTATCTGCTCCTTGAGGGCGGAATAATCGATCTTGTCGTCCACAGCTAAGGAATACACCTCGGTATAGGTTTTCACCCGGTACATTTTTTGGATGATTTTCAACACGTGATCATCCAATACCATCTTCCAGTTTTTGAACCGTCGCATCAGGATCTCGCGCCCCTGTTCCGAAATTTTACGTTCCTCGTCCTTCAGCAATGTCTTGATGCGGTTACGCGCTTTGGAGGTCACGACAAACGACAGCCAGTCGGCATTCGGTCTCTGGTTTTTGAAGGTATTGATTTCCACTTTGTCGCCATTCCGGAGGACATGGCGTATGGATACATTTTTCCCGTTGATTTTTGCGCCCACGCAAGTAGCGCCCAGACCCGAATGGATGTCAAAAGCAAAGTCAAGTACCGTAGAGCCGACAGGCAACTTGCGCAAGTCGCCCTTTGGTGTGAACACGAATATTTCCTTCGAGTAGAGGTTCAGTTTCATGTTGTCCAACCGCTCGAACGATTCGGCATCGGGCGCTTCGAGGCTTTCGCGTATCTGGGTCAACAGTTGCACCATATTTTCGTCGGCCTGACCGCCCTTGTATTTCCAATGGGCTGCCAAACCTTTCTCGGCCACTTCATCCATGCGGACGGTGCGTATCTGTACCTCCACCCAACGTCCTTCACGGGTGATGACTGTGGCGTGCAACGATTCGTAGCCGTTGCTTTTGGGTATCGAAATCCAGTCGCGCATCCGCAAGGGATTGGGCGAGTATAAGTCGGTAACTACCGAGTAGACGTGCCAGCAATCGGATTTTTCCTTTTCCGGCGACGAGTTGAGGATGATCCGTATGGCAAACAGATCGTACACTTCCCCGAAATCCACCTGCTGCTTTACCATTTTGTTGTAGATGGAATAAACGGATTTGAGCCTTGCTTTGATGGAAAAATCGAGCCTTTGCCGGGTTAGCTCCTCATGGATGGGCTGGATGAATTTTTCAATAAATATATTTCGTTCGGCGGTGGTTTCGGCCAGCTTGCGCGTGATGGTCCGGTACGCCTCCGGTTGTATCTGCTTCAACGACAGGTCTTCCATTTCCGACTTGATGTTGTACAAGCCTAAACGGTGGGCCAGGGGCGCAAACAGGTAAAAGGTGTCGTTGGCAAACCGGAAGCGCTCGTTTTCGGGAAACCGGTCGAGGATGCGCATCAGTTTCATGCGTTCGCCCAACTTGATCAGGATCACGCTGATGTCGGTGATCATTGCCAGGAGCATGTTGCGGAAATTTTCCGCCTGGTGTACGGTATCGTTCACGTTGATGCCTGATATCCGCGCCAGTTCGCCGGTAATTACGGCCACTTTATCGCCGAAGGCCTTTTTTATTTCCTCCAGGCTAATTTTTCCCGACGAAACAAAGTGATCAAGCAACGAAGCCAATACGGCCGAACGTCGAAGCCCCAGCTCTTCGACGGAGATCAAAGCAAGGTCGAGTCCGAAATCCAATGCAGGCTGCCCGTATAAGGAAGTATTTTCATCGCATGCCTGCAATATCATGTGGAATGCTTTGCGGATATCCTTATGCCCGTCGGGTTGCAGGGCGGTTTTTCCTGCACGCAATAAAGCCCTGTATTTACGTTCTGTTTGCTGACTTACAAATATCTTGGACGATTCTTCCCTCATCCGGAATGATTTTAGATGAATTGAATTGAAGCGCAAGATAATGATTTTTACGGAAAGGTTGACAGGATGGTCGATAATTTCATATTCTCCGGCATAACACGGCATAGGGAGTCGGCCTTCTGTTCTGCATTTTCCTTATCCTTTTCTTTGAGCGATCTTTCCTGCTCCTTAAGTGATCTTTCCTGCTTTTCAATAGTTTCTCCAAGTGAATTTTGCGCATTTCTAAAAATACGCAAAATTTCCTTCCCGTCTTCTATTTTTTTACGTTCTTCGGGAGAACTCCTGCGGCAGAACGGATACGTCTTCTATCTGCAAAATTATTAAATATACCACCACGGTCAGGATGTGCGCGTTACCGTTTGATGAACTCTGATCGTTGTCAAAATCCATCAAGCCTGTTCAACTTTTCCGCTGGTAGATACTTTCTTCTTTATTCAATGGCAGATATTTATTGTTGATACTCAATTCGATTTCCTCGAGTATCCCCAAAGCGAGCAATCCTCTTACCGATAACCTATTGTACAGCGCATCGCACACTTTGTATTGCAGCGTCGGGTTAAAATAAATCATCTGGTTGCGGAAAAGGATCAAATGCATGGGGGGCAGCTCTTCATTAAATTCGAGACCTTCCTTGAAAAAACGGGTATTGGCAAACAATGAGCTGTCGAAATGAATATCGTCGTCTACTCTCTTGAAATAGTCGGACAATTGGCCTGCTCCCTGAAAACGGGCGTAGTTCCTGGTACTGATTTCGAGTTTTTCGTATTCCATCCACCCGCGTTTGATGGCTTCGAGCGACTGGTTACTCATGCTCGATACGTATATTTCTGCGCGGTCGATCCATCCGCTTTCTTTCAAGAGTATGGCTAAGCTGTAGAATTCTTCGCCCGAAGCGCACATCGGCAGCCATATCCGCGCTTTGGACTGTTCCTTGAGAATATGGGCGAGATAGATATTCTTCAACAGGATCCAAAAAGTGGGATCGCGGAACAATTCGGTAGCGCCCACGGCAATCCGCCCTGCAAAATAATCCAGGAAGTCTTTCGATTCCAGCTTTATCATCACTGTGTCCAGGCCATACTTGTTGGCAACCAGAAAGTCTTCCACACGCCGTTTGAACGAAGTCAACGCGTAATCGGTATAATCCACACCGTGTGTTTCCTTGATAAAACCGGTCAGTTGGCGAATTTCCCTGATCCCGATATCGATGCTGATAGAAGCCTGCATATTGATGAGTAATGATTAGATTTGACGGTGAATGTGCAATTGATATAAATAGCAACAAATATGTATACGTTTTTGGAGCTATAAATGTTTAAGATTTTTCAACAATATTATCAACCTTTAAAAAACAAAGGAGTGGATAAAAACAATAAGTACAAAATATTTTGATAAAGATTTTTGATATGGCTATCTGCGAAAACAATATATTTGCTGCATGTTGAAACATTTAAAAATACTTTTCGGTGATTTTGTCCTGTTTTTCCGTAAGGATTTCCACCTTGCGGCTTATACCTATACAGTGACAGTAGCTGCGCTGAGCATCCTGCTGGTATATGGCACCGGTTGGGGTGCATTGATCAGCGAAAACAGGATTCCCACGTCAAATGCCATTGTCAACAACATGCTGATGTTTGTGGTGATGTATTTTCTCGTTGCCGTCCCTGTAATCATTATCCGCGGCGAGTTCCGCAACATTGCAAAGCCGGTTTTCTTTGCCAGGGGATTGTTGCTAATGTGCCTCATCGGGTTTGCCGACGCCTTCTCGTGGGAGGCATTGTCCTTACAGGCATATTCATCATCCGAACAGTCGTATATTCTCAAGGCGCTGTGGCGGATGCGTAACGTCATCTTTGTACTTCCTGTGCTGGTAGCGCTCCGGCTCGCGATCGACAAGGATGTCAAAGGTCTTTACGGAATATGTAATGGCAACCATCACGTAAAAGCCTATCTCAGCCTGTACGCGGTGATCCTGCCCATCCTTGCGGCAGTTTCCTTTACGCCCGATTTCCTGTCATACTACCCCATGTACAAACCCTGGAATTTTGAAAACATTTTCGGACAGCCCGTATGGCTGAATACGGCCATTTTCGAAACCATTTACATCAGCGATTTCCTGATGGTGGAAATGATTTTCAGGGGTGCGCTGGTCATCGGCATGGCATCAATACTGGGCCGATCGGCTGTGTTACCGATGATTGTGGCGTATGTAGCGTTGCATTTCGGCAAACCGGTGATGGAAACCATCTCGGCATTCTTCGGGGGATATTTTCTCGGAGCGCTCGCTTTCCAAACCCGTCATATCTGGGGCGGGGTGATGATCCATATGGGGATCGCATTTGTCATCGAATTGCTGCGGCTCTTCCAGCATTATGCGCTGGGAATCGGTTAAAGTTTCGGGTTTAACTTCGTTGAGGGCTTCGCCGTTCGCGGCTTTACCCGGCTTGAAACTATTTTCTTTCCAGGCTGACCACATTTTCCACATGATGCGTATGCGGGAACATATCTACGGGCTGCACGGCCATGATTCTGTAAAATTCCTGCATCAAAGCAAGGTCGCGGGCCTGCGACGCCGGGTTACAGCTCACGTATATCATTTTTTTCGGCATTGCCGGCAAGAGCGCTTCGATGACTTTTGTATGGAGTCCTGCCCGGGGCGGGTCGAGCACCACTACATCGGGCGTGCCGTGCTGCCGGATAAACTCCATGGTAAACACATCCTTCATGTCGCCTGCATAAAATAACGTATTTTTAATGCCGTTGATTGCCGAATTGTATTTTGCATCCTCAATGGCTTCGCTAACGTACTCCACACCAATTATTTTCCTGACCTTTGATGCTAAAAAATTAGCGATGGTACCGGTGCCGGTGTACAGGTCGTACACAATTTCGCGGCCGGTAAGCCTGGCAAAATTGCGCACGATCCCGTATAACCGGTATGCCTGCCTGGAATTGGTTTGATAAAACGATTTTGGCCCTACCTTAAATTTCAATCCTTCCATTTCCTCCATGATATGAGGCGTTCCTTTGTACAGATGCACTTCGAGGTCGGCAAAACTGTCGTTCGGCTTGGGGTTGATCACATACATAAGCGATGTTATTGCGGGGAAGCCTTTCCATACGAAATTCAATAATTTTTCGCGCATGGCAATATCTTCGTGATGGAAGCCAACAATCACCATCACTTCGCCTGTGGACGAGGTACGGATCACCAGCGTGCGGAGATAGCCCCGGTGGTTGCGCAGGTCGTAGAACGGCATGTCTTCCTGCAAGGCAAATTCGCGGATCGCATTGCGGATCGCGTTCGACGGGTCGGGTTGCAGATGGCAGCGGTCGATGTCGAGCACCTTGTCGAACATCCCGGGGATATGGAATCCCAGTGCATTACGGTTGGTAATTTCATCGCCTGCCTGCATTTCCCCGGCAGTGAGCCACCGGTTGGACGAGAACGTAAATTCAAGCTTATTGCGGTAAAACATCGTAGGATCGGCAGCCAGTACGGGCGCAATGGAGGGTACATCCAGTTTGCCGATACGCAGCAGACAATCCGTTACATTTTTGTGCTTCAGAAGAAGCTGCTGCCGGTAATCGAAATCCTGCCACTTACACCCTCCGCATGCAGCGAAACTGCTGCAAACCGGTTCGACGCGCCATTCGGAATATTTACTGAAACGTACCGGAATGCTTTCAACATACTTTTTTCGCTTTCTGGTGACCCGTACGTCCACCACATCGCCCGGGACGGCATGGGATATGAACACCACAAGATCGCTCACCCGGCCTACTGCTTTCCCGTCGTCGGCAACATCTACCACCTCGACGTTTTCTATAATCTCCTGCGCTTTATTTTTCCTTGACATTGATTCATGGGGCATGCAAGCCCGGTTCCCGATTGAATGTTAACGAATGGACAGCCTTGAAATTCATCCCGTTACCGACTATTATCGAAACGGTGATTTTTGACAAAGATATGTTGAATCCATCATAAGAACGAAATTTTATAAACTTTTTAAATAATGTGAACCGTCAGGGCATCCGGAAAATCCGGAAAGCCCGCAAAGCAACAGCAAGTACCAACGGTATTAACGACGGGTTGAGCGGTTGCGGCAGGAATACCCATGCAACCAGCAGCAACATGGCAATCATGGCTGTGGCCAGGAAGTAATAACGGACGAAACGGCTCCGTCGCCCGGACAGCAGGAAAAACGACAGCGCCAAGTGTGCAGGCAACGCCCAGATGATGTTCAGGTTGTTTTGCGTATTGGTATGATCGGTAAAAAACCACAGGAAAGTCACCAGTAAGCCAACGAGCCCTACGGTAAAGAAAAGTACAAAATCGAAAATCTTCGACCCTTTCCGTACATAAGAGAAAAGCACAGCAAGCGCCAGCGTCAGGCAGCAAACCATTGTCGGGGTGAGGGGACCGGGCGGTTGCACAGCCGGTTGATCGGGAATAAAAATCTTTTTCGTTTCCTTCACAATCGGCCGCCCGTGGTACAGTATCTTCGCAAAAGCATCAAACATATAATCGGGCAGGAACGCCTGCTCGAAAGTACCGGTCTTTTGATCGGTAGGCAATCCCAGTGCGATGTCAGTCCCGAACCGCCCCCACGGACGATCCTTCAGGTAAATGTGGATCAAATCGCGGTAAGTGGGCGATTCTTCCGATACGGGAAGTTCCATACCCCGGCAGGTTTGCTGCACCAGGTCGCGGATGCGGGTCGCGCAATTATCCAGAAAGAAATGGTAGCGGTAATAGCGATTCTCCGGCTTGTCGTTGTTTTCGAGAAATTGTACCACAAACATGGTTTGCACCGAATCTAAGGCAAAAACCTGTTCGCGCACCTCACGATTCTCGTATATATAATCGGCCATGAACCGGTCGCAGGTGGTTGCGCTTAAACGGTAATTCATCCGGCCACGGGCAAAATTGGCGTAAAAATTCGGTTGGCCGAAGTCGAACGTTCCGTAGTTGTACACCATATCATAGCCTGACGAATCGATCCTGATCCGTATTGCGCTATGTCCCCATGCGGCAAAAAGCTCCTTGCCGGGCGCCGCTGTCAATAAGCTGATGCGGATTTGCGAAGGACGGATGTTTTGGGCGGATAAGATATTGGAAAGAATTGTAAGGCAACCCATCCAAACAAAAAGTACCTTTTTCATCGAAGCTAAAATAACAGTGACCTGTTTAACCTGACGGTCCGTACATATTATTCGTTGGTAAACGCCTCGTATTCGGCGGCTGACATCAATCCATCCAAGTCGGCAAGGCTGGTCGGTTGGATGCGGATCATCCATCCGTCGCCGTAAGGATCCTTATTGACCGTTTCGGGTGCGATTTCCAACCCTGCGTTGATCGAAAGGACTGTTCCGCCCACAGGCATGAACAGGTCGGAAACGGTTTTTACAGCTTCTACGGCGCCGAATTTTTCGCCTGCAGTTAACGTTTCGCCTTCAGTGTAGATGTCGATAAATACAATATCGCCTAATTCTTTCTGGGCAAATCCGGTTATACCGATGATGCCTTCGTTGCCTTCTACACGTATCCACTCATGTTCGCGGGTATACTTCAAATTTTCGGGAAAATTCATGATTGATTGATTTTTGATTTTTATATTTTTGATGGTAAAGGTACTAACAATGCCGGGCGTTTTTAGGTACAAAAAGAGGGAAATCCATCCCCCCTCTTTTCAATTTAAGCGCACTCAAATATCATCGATGTTTTGACATCGTTATTTACTATTGATTTTCTGCGGTTTGCGCCAATCATCAGCACGGCGTATTCAGCGAAGCGAGTTTACACGATCGGGAGTAACCGATCTCATGACCGAAGGAATTGTCCATTGCTTAATATTCGTCTTCATTGAAAAAGAAATCGTCTTTACTCGGATAATCAGGCCAAATGTCTTCAATACTTTCATAAATCTCGCCCTCATCCTCAATTTCCTGAAGATTTTCGATCACTTCCAATGGCGCTCCCGACCTTACAGCAAAATCTATCAACTCATCTTTAGTAGCCGGCCAAGGTGCATCTTCCAGCTTTGAAGCTAATTCTAAAGTCCAATACATATCTTAACTGTTTAATTTTTAACCGTATGCTTTTCTTTTTGGTTTGCGAAGGTAATTAAATAATTTGTTAACTGACAACAGGTGTCCATTTTTTTATGATGATGTTGAAATCTTTTGTCATTTTTCGGGACAGCACAAAAAAATAGTCCGATAAACGGTTGATGAATCCGGTTACTTCCGCCGGAACATCATAACGATCGTCCGCCAAACCGATAATTTTCCGTTCGGCGCGCCGGCAAACCGTTCGCGCCACATGGCATTGCGATACTGCCGGATGTCCGCCCGGAAGGATGAAACTGTTCATCGGTTCCAACATGCTTTCCATCTCGTCGATACGCTGTTCCACCCGCGTGATGTCACCGGTTGCGACCCGGGGTATTTTCTTGACCGCATCGCCTTCGGCAGCAAGTACGGATGAGGCTGTCATTAGCCTGTCCAGTATCCATAGCAGAAAATCCTTGTCGTGTTTGTCTTTCAGCAAATCCATCAGCAGGGCTGTATGTGCCATCAACTCATCCACTGTACCATAAGCCTCAATACGCGGATGATTCTTTGCTACCCGTTTGCCGCCGATCAAAGCGGTCTGTCCTTTATCTCCCGTTTTGGTATAAACTTTCATTTCAACTTTGGTTATTAACGCTTCAAAATATCTTTGGTTCACAAATCTTACGGGTGCAAATAAAGCAAATGTTTTCGAAAGAGGGTCTGTTTTTCTACTTTTGATCCGCAAAAATATTGAACCGCGTATAAGTCACTTCGCAATCTGCCGAAAGAAGCCTGTATCCCCTGCCTGACAGTTCCGAAAACCGGTCATGACCCTGTCAGCAGCTGCGCAGCCTGACAGGTCAGCGTGTCGCACCGATACCGGGAGTAGCGCCCGACCTGACAGGGTCGGTAGACCTGTCAGGGTCAAAACCACAAACACGCCTACCACCGCTGTCAGGGTCAAGACCATTGACAGGGCAGGAAACATTATAAAACCGTTCCGGCTTTCAGCCGCATGGTTACAGGCAGGAACGGCTGGTAACTGTTATTCATCCCCCGGAAAAAGGGTATTGGAAGCAAACCGGTTCATCCTGTCCGGCATCCACCGGAGATTTTGAGCTGGGGACAGAACACCACGCGGAAGCCGACGTTGGTGTTGCGGTTGTCGGGGTTGTTAGCGTTGCGATAGGCGGAGCGGCAGTTCTGGGCGTTGTTGTTCCAGTTGCCGCCGCGAAGCACGCGGTTCGAACCTTTGGGCTTGCTTCCATGCGTTGAGACACTGCCCGACGGAAATGCCGGGCATCAGCATAACGGGTAAAGGCGATCAGCGGACACAGACGCCCTGCATATTCCCGTTCCGTCCATGCGCCGCATGCCAGATGGCCGGCATAGGCGGCGTACTTTTTTACAAAACGTTTCCTGCTGATCCTGCTCAGCCTGACTTGGCGGGGAAAAAGAGTATAGCCGAGAAACGGAACGCCTTTCGACACGCTGTTGATGCACGCGGGTTTCAGGCAAAGATGCAGGGTTTCGTCTATATATGCATTGAAACGCTTCATCATTTCGACCAGGGCGTTTTTGTCGTCGTGAAAAAACAGCATGTCGTCCATATAGCGGAGATACGCTTTCGATTGCAGTTTCTCTTTGGCGAAATGGTCGGCATAAGCCAGACAGTAATTGGCAAAGTACTGGCTTGTGAGGTTCCC
>JAISCQ010000221.1 GCA_031265445.1 Bacteroidales bacterium | reverse complement strand
GTCCCTGCGGGACTTGGGGGCAAAGCCCTGCAAGGGCGATACTTTATTAACCGTAGGTGAAGCCGAAGGCGCAACCTACGGGAGAGATAACTGTTATATTTTGTTTATTTCGCATCCCTTAAGCCGTTAATGCACGAATGAACACGAATAAAATTAGTGAATTAGTGGCAAAAAAAATAAAAATAAACGCATGAAAAAAATAGTATTTTTACTTTTAAATGTATGTTTTGTATATCATACAATCGTTGCTGCGGTTTATGAAAACCTGTATGTTGTCGGCGACGCCTGTACAGCCGGCTGGAATCCGGGCGCTGCGCCCGAAATGACTCAGACCGCCGACGGTGTTTTTGAGTGGACAGGAGCGCTTTCCGACCATTCGGGCAACCGCCGCTTTAAGTTTCTGACAACCAAAAGCAACTGGTATCCGGCCATTACCAGTCAAATCGTAACGCCGGGACATACGGTTGTCACTCCCGGCGAAGAAATCGACGTTTTTGTGCGCGAAAACGACCAACAAGGTTCCGACAACGCATTTCAAGTTTCAGAAACTGCCGAGTATCACCTTATTGTGAATCTCAACACCATGAAAATGCTTGTCGAAAAAACCGGCACAGTCGAAAAAGAAACGCCCGACTTGACCCAATGTTACCTCGTTGGAAGCGCCACGCCTGCCAAGTGGGATACGGGTGCGGCAATCGAAATGACAATGGCAGAAGAAGGCGTTTTTTCGTGGGAAGGCTATCTTTCCACCGGCTTCAACAACAGTGAATTGAAATTTCTCAACGCCCGCGCCTGGGCAGAATCAATCAACGCGGTTGGCGGACACAAGCATTTTGAAACAGATATAGCATACGACCTCGCCTACCACGACACCGATTACAAATTTTTTGTCGATGCTGCCGGATGCTATCATATCAGCGTCAATCTCAACACAATGAAAGCGGTCTTTACCCGCTTGCCCGACATTTGCGAAATCCCGGAAGCATGTATCAAAGACAGTTTGAAAATTTCGTTTATGGGGTCTTCGGTATGTTACGGGAGCGGCGCTTCCGGCGATAAAGGCTATACCTGGTTGTACTCCAATTTGCTGAAAGAACGTTACGGACAGGGCTTGGGACGGGACTGGACAACTTCTAACATTTCGGTCGGGGGAAATACGACGACCGATGTACTGAATCGTTGGGAAAGCGACCTGCCGAACGAATGTAGCCGTTATGTGCTCTATGGACTTTCGCTGGGCAATGAACGGAGCGGAACGACCACCGAAAATGCCTTCCGGACTTATCAGACCGGCATGTTGCAACTGATAGCGCAAGCCGAAGAAGCCGGCATTGTCCCGGTAATGGCAAACAATTACCCGAACGGCGCTTTTAACGAATCGGATTATAATTACGTGAAGCAGTTAAACCTCTTGATTCACGAATGGAATGTACCTTCTATCAACACCTTGGGCGCTATCGACGATGGCGCGGGACGCTGGGCTTACGGTTACGAAAATGATGCATCGCATCCGAACACCGCCGGACACGAAGAGTTTTTCTATGCGATTCCACCTTCCCTGTTCGACGCCCTGGATGCCGAAAAACCGTTGCCGCAATTAGTCGAAACAACAGGATATGAATTGGGAAAACAGCTTTCGCCCAACCGTATAGAATTTGTTCCCGAAAACATCCTGCATTCGTTTACCCTGTCATTCGAGATAAAAACCAATTCGAACGGAACGGTTGTTTCATTTGATACTGAAACCGCCGGCGGATTCATAGAAATAAACAGTACAGGGAATGTTGTATATCATTCGCCTGAAAACGAATCAATAACATCAACGGTTTTTGTTACGGATAACGAATCGCACCGGATAACGTTGACGCATTATTACGCACGGGGAATAACCATGCTCTATGTAAACAGCGATAAGGCAGGTGAAATTTCGGAAAAGCTCGTGCCTGAAAAATTTGTGTTAGGCGGCGCCGACGCTCCCGACAGGATAAATTACCGGCAACTGTTTTTCTGGCGGGCAGGCATGAACGCCGACGAAATCAGTGCGGTAAACAGCGGGAAAATGCTAAAATCGAGTTTGGAAATTTACGCTCCGCTTGGAGGCGAAGAGCCTTTGGCAAATCTGGCTCAAAGTACAAACATCCTGAATCCGGAAGGAACCGTTTCTTTGCCGCGGCAAACCATCGGCAACTATCGGTTTTTGTATCCCAACCCTGTAAAAAAAGGCGAAAAGATACGGATTAATGACGCCGGACTATTTAAAATTTATTCCTTGGGCGGCGTGTTGCTTAGCCGGGAAGAACTTCTTACCAAAGGCTCGTTTGTATCAACCGCTAATCTGGAAACAGGAATTTATCTGATTCGGTTTACCGGCAATAATAAAACCAATCAGGCTATATTGATTATAAATTAAGGTCTGATGTTACGCAAGGTATATATTAGTGTATTGCAGAGCGACGCCGGAAGGCGTCCAATTTGGATAACCCCGTGCAAGCCGCAGGCGCAGCTCGGGGTAGAAACTGCACCCTCTCTGCCTGAACTGCGTAGCAGTTCAACCCACTACGGGCGCGCA
>JAISCQ010000201.1 GCA_031265445.1 Bacteroidales bacterium | reverse complement strand
CCGTCAATAATCTTTTCGTACAGATAAATCGCGGCGGCTGTAATATGGATATTTGCCGCCTCAAGCGATACGGGGCTGAATACGTTCGTGAACGTATCCGCCGGCGCGATTCCGTACAGGTCCCGCATGGTGAGACTGTTTACAAAATCCTGCTGTATCGCCTGTTTTATTTCGTCGAATGTTCTCATGTCAGCCTAATGTAAATGGGAAAGGAGCCGCAAATACGCGGTCGAGGTCGATCTCGACAGTCACGGCAGTTGCCGGACTTAATCCCTTTGATGAATAATAGGTAACGATCTGCCGGTTGCCCGTCAGGTCATCGGGAATGACTTTCATGGCGCCCGCCGGAATTTCGTCGGTCACGGACGCACCGTTTTCCCGCGCGATTTCAAATGCGAGCAGGGCATCCCCGCAATATATTATTGCGAGGTCAAACCATGACTGCCGTTCCTGAACCGTTACCTTCATCTGAACGCCTTTATGATGATGATAATAACAAACAGTACCCCCAGCCCGCCCAGCATGTACTGCCACCAGTAAAGCCTGTTGACCTCAACAACTGCTGTTTCGCGGCTGTCTTCCCGGTAATACCTGTCCTTTAGCGCCAGATAAACAGACATGCTGTCTACATCACATTCGGCGGTCAGGACGTTATCTGCGTCAATACTTATCCGGGGCGGTTTGGTTCTGCTGCCGGCGAACATGTCGAGCAGATGCCTTATCCTTGCCTTGCCGGTACTGTCACATTCGACAAGGGCGCGAATCATGCTGCTGTCTGCCGGAAGTGTCACGATGCTGTCCCGGATCACTTCGCGCGTTTCTGTTATGATTTCCCTTGCCGGCTCAATCTTTACTGTTTTGCAGGATGAGAAAAACAGAATAATCAAAATGACGAAGATTACTGCATATACAAGTGCGCCAACGATCGCCAGGCCGGTGAATTTATTGTCATCTTTCATTTTCCACTCCTTTCTTCAGTTCTCTAAGGACTTTCCGGTACTGCTTATCCAGCGATTCCATCATATCCCGCAGGTGAATATTCTCTTCCCTCAGTTTAATGACCTCCTCCATCAGCGCCCTGTTCTTTTCCGCCAGCAGGTCGATGGACGCCTGAAGGTCGGCAACAAAGTCATTCCTTTGCTTTTTTCTGCCGGTCAGCCAGCCAATCACGCCGGTAATAATCGACGTCAGGTAGGGCAATATGTCCGTAAAATGAAGTTCCATGATTTTACTGTTTAATATAAATATTTACTTCGGGCACGCCGATTTTCCTGCACCAGGCGGGAACATCAAACGACGGGCAGGCCTTTGCCGCGAACTGATTATGCCCGGCTACCTTCGCCTCCGGGAAGCGGTGAACGAAGTCGAGGACATAGCGCTTCATTGCATTGAGCTGGTCAAGTCGGCGGGTGTCCTTCGCCTGCTTTCCGTCCTTTGTCAACCCGCCGACATATACGATGTGCCGCGATACGCCGTTGATCCCTGTGGCGCCGTTGGTGACTTCCCAGGGGTCGACGTTTGCGTCCTCATTATTCTCTACCAGGCGTTCAACGCCGCCGTTCAGATGGAACAGGTCGGTATAGCCCACCTGCTTCCAGCCGCGCCCTGCCGGTGCCGGCGAGGTGTGCCATTTTTTGATTTCCGCACTGCTCACTTCGCGACCTTCGGGGGTGGCGGTGCAGTGGATGACTAAGTATTTCAGTCTGTTTGCCATAGCTACAAGTCTGTTTTTTGTCTGTTTATAATAATCTGCACTTCATTTTTAATGTCTTCCAGTTCAAGTCCGGCACGGCGCAAACCGATTTCAACGGCTCTCCTTATGTCTGCCCTGTTTTCCCTGCCGCGAATAAATCTCGGCAAATTAACACCCATAACGGGATCTTCCTTCAGTTCACCCTGGTTCATGCCCAGAACCAGGCAGGCGTTTTGCATCGCCGTATCGCCAACGGCCAGACTGCCGCTTACAGCCATAAGTTCATTATCCGCGTCAAGCAATATTCCCTTCATCCGTGTAATATTTTTGCATCTTCAATATCAGACCGGTTTGTTGTTCCAGCCGTTCTGTTCGCCCAGTCGAGTGTCGCTGTTTTTAGCGCACCGCCTCCGTCATTGAGTGCAACCGTCCAGCCTTTAAATGCGGTTTTCAAACTATTTAAATCGTCTTTTAATGCATTTAATTTTTCGGCAATTTTATCGGACATGCAGACGCCAAGTTTGCCGCCGTTAAATACTATCCTGTCAGCCTTTACCTCTACCAGTTCAACGTCCTCCGCATTAATAAGAAATGATAATGCCTCCCTGCCTTCCAGGATGCCTATCAGGCAAACCGTATCGACTTTGGGCTTCACGTCTATGTAGCCAAAGCCCAGCTGTACGCCTTCGTATGGCACTTCGTCCGAAACGCCCACAGCCGTCATCGTCCTGTCTTCCCAGTCAACCGACCTGCAGACGGCGAACCGCAACTGCGCCTGCCGGCTTCCGCCGGCTATCCGGAAAATATTTTCCGAAAATTTGTCTATTTCACTCATACCGCCTTATCTCCCAGTGTTACTTCCTGGCGATATCCGCCATCACTGAATTTTTTCACTGCTTTTTCGACGTAAAAAGTTCCTTCCATGTTTTTATAGAACTCACTTTTTAAGTTCATCTTTATCCCGTGCTGCACACGGGGAATACCGAACAGGGTTACGGAACCGTCAAAGCCCTGCGCCCTGTATTTCTCCAGATCCGCTCCTGCTCTTTTTTCCAGTTCTGCCTTGACAGTGATGCCAATGTATGTTCTCTGTATGCTCGTACCGCCTTTCAGTCCAACTTCAACGCTTATTTTTTTTCCGTTTTTCAAAATAGAAATGGCTTTTATCCGCACTTCATCAGTAGGCGCTTTTTTATTCAGGCTTTCTGAAACTGCATTTTTTTCAAGAAAAATATTAACCGGAAGCACATCGCTCTGATCGCCGTAAACAACACCGCATCGCAATATCCTGCCGTTAAAATAAGAGTATAAGCCCGTTTCTTTTTTTACGTCTTCCAGGACTTTTATTGGGGCAACATTCGCATAACGCACAGCCCCAAGCTGTACGTCCGGACAGTCAATTTCATAACCCGGCGCCGCTTTTTTAAGCAATTCTTTTAACTTGATACTCTTGCCCACAATACTGACACTGCCCCTCTTTAGCCGGTACATCTCATCCTCGCATCGCAATATCACCGGAACCCCTTCGGATATATCGGACAGATAGCCCGTAAATTCAACCGGCAATTCTCCGGCGCCATAGCCAAGCCGGATAATGACCGGATCGCCGGCATTGAATATGTCGCTGTATTTTTTTGCACCGGTAATCCTGGTATTGCGTGGCAGTGTGATTTCGGCGCGGCCGGTAAACTCCTTCCAACTGCTTTCAATCTGCACGGACGAAACGCGGTAAATGTTTATTTCGCTTCTTCCGCGAACTGCCGGGAATGTAATATGTACCGCCATTACCAGTGTCATAACGTTAATTCCAAAGGTTCGTCGCTGACAGCCGATATTTGAAACGGAATAACATTGTACTTCGCGACAATCGGCTGAATGTCCAGGCTTTTTATGGCAATGCTGTAAATGCTCTTGCTTTCAAACACCTCACCCCCTACGTTGATGGCGCAGTTTATGTCCTGCCATTTTACCAGCATTTTTATCTGTTCGTGTGCTGAGGTTTTTCCTCTGTCCGCTCCATTGACGGCTATTCCCCTGATGCTGATGCTCCAGTCGCCAAGCCCAAACAGTTCCTTCACCGTACCGGTATTGCCAAGCACACCGGTGGTTATCACGTGGCTTTCGCGGGAAAACTCGCAGATGCAGGAAAACGGCAGTGTATAGTCGTTATACCTGCCCTGTATCAGTCTGCCGCTCATGCGGTCATACGTGCTGTATGTGCCGCCCTCGAATGTCACGGCGCCCAGGATGGGCGTCCCGAACATGGAAGTCGGTTCGGATGCATTTTCGGCGACCGGGTCTTCGCCGGTCCCGTAACCGCCCGGAAGCAAAGACCTGTCCTCTCCCCACGGCAGGTAAACGGGACTGCTGATTCCGAAGATATCGCTGATTACGGAGCCGACCCATAACGCCCGGTTACGGTCTCCCTGTATGACTTGCTGCCGTATGTCTGCCGGTGTGTTCATTATCCTGCCGCTGCCAGTGAGTCATTAAGGCGGTCGTTTATTTTCCGGACAACCTGCTCGGTGAACTCGTCCGGATTTTTCAGCCCGTTGTTGGTGATGTTCATTGTGACGTTCATCGTGATCGACCTGCCGCCACTGCCGGAACCGCTGCCGCCGGACAGGTTGAGGGATTTGTTGCCTTTACCGTTGCCGGACGTTTTATTATTGCCTGCAGTAATATTTTTTGTGGCATCTTTCAGCGTTTTTTTCTCGGCGGCTGTCTGCACAACTGTCCCGACTGCGCTTCCGGAAGCAGCGTCGGCGCCCCTGTTCCTATTCGCAAACGTCGCCCGCCCTTCGGCGGCGCCTTTTGCATACGCCTCCCCAAGCCCTTTGGCGCTGCTGTAGGCATTCTTAACGGCATCAACGCCGATAATACCGCTTACGCCTTCTTTGGCGGATTTCCATGCGCCGGAAAAATCGCCTTTGAAAAGTTTGGATATTGCCTGCCCCAGTGCTCCGATGCCAGTAAGGAAGCCCCTGATGCGGTCAACGATAAAATCCTTTATGATATTCCCGAATCCTTTGGCTACTTCCCAGAGGCCATACAGTACAGCCCGGAATCCTTCACACTTGCTCCACAGCGCCATGATGCCGG
Organism: Bacteroidales bacterium; assembly: GCA_031265445.1. Lineage (GTDB taxonomy): Bacteria > Bacteroidota > Bacteroidia > Bacteroidales > UBA4181 > JAIRLS01. The sequence continues at coordinate 16,017 of JAISCQ010000201.1, read as the reverse complement.
CCAGCAGTCCGGCTACAACACCGATTACTATTCCGATGGGATTCGCCGACAGCGCTATGTTCCACAGCCATTGAGCGGCAGTTACGGCCAGCGTGGCCACCTTTGCAATGACATTGGTTCCAATCCACTTTGTAGTCGCTGTGATTGCCGACCAGACGCCTGCCCATAAATCTTTTTTAAACAGGATGCTCAGGCTCCAGACGGCTATGCCTAAATCGGTAATGCCGTTCATAGCTTCGCCCGTAATAGTAATAAATGGAGCTATTGATTCGGTTGCATTAAAAAAGCCGATTTTCAAATTATCTGTCCACGCGGCAGTGCGGGACTGTTTTTCGGCGTATGTATCCATAATAATGTTTGCGCCATCCATTGCAGCGTTTGTACTGGAAATGGCCGACGTCCACTCGTCCTGCTGTTCGGTCGTCTGCATCAAGACTTCTGCGGCTGCCGTATTCGCCCCGAACATTTGCATGATCAGATCGCTGCCGGCAACCTTTTTCAATTCCCGCAGCCGGTCGGTCAGGCTCAGCGAGGAATCGGTAACGGTTTTCATGTTAACGCCTGCTGCAATAAGACCTTTTACCGTGTCTTTGGGTATCATGCTCGTGGAGGCGATATTCGTCAGTACATTCCTGAATTTGGTTCCCGCTTCCGAGCCGTACAGGGAACCGGTGCCCAAAGCCTGCATGGCGGATGTAAACTGTTCAACGCTTACACCGGACTGTTTTGCCGTCAAACCAACAACCTTTAATGCTTCCGCCGTATCCGATACCTCCGAACTGCCGGCATTACCTCCGGCAACAAGAATGTTCATAATCCGCTCCATTTCCCCAGTTGCCGCAATCGGATCGGTTAAATCCACGCCATATTGAAGCATGGCGGTAGTAAGGGCGTCGGTGGAGGCTTTGGCGTCTCCTCCCATCAGTTTGCTGAGCACCGAAACACTTCGCCCCATGCCCTCCAGCGCATCACTGCTTTCGGCAACATCCGGGCCGAAGCGGGCAATAATATCCTTAAACACTTCCACCTGGGCAGAAGCATCTGTGCCAAACTCTTTTGCCAGCCCCCTTGCCCTGTTCCCGATAGCGTTCAAGTCGTCACCGGTCATTTGTGTTACGGCAGACAGCTCCGCCATCTGCGACTGAAACGCTACTCCCGGCGCAATGGCGCCTTGAAAGCCCGCATTGAACTTGCCAATCGCATCGCTTACCTGATTGAAGACAAAAGCAGCAGCGCCTATTTTTGCCCCCAGTTCCGGCAAGCGGCTGCCGGAATTGCCGGTCTCATCAAGACTTTCATTAACGGCATCCACGGCTTCGGCAGCATCATCAGCCGCCCCCTGTACGGATCGCAAAGGGGCGGTGATTTTGTCTACAAATTCAAGAATCCACTGTGTTGTCTTGCTGCTCATTTCCGAATGCTGCGTTGATTATTTCTGCCAGTGCCTGTTTATGCGCCAAAACCATCGTGTCATACCGCTGGCGCTCGGTATATTGATATTCTGCATAGAGATTGAGCCATTCACTGTCCGTCAGGCTGTCGGGATTTATCCCGTAGCTGCGCCTGAGCAGCGCGTTCACCCGGCGGACGGTTCCTGTTACCTCCGCACTCTCTATGCTCTGGATAAAAAAGCGTTACCCTGGGATATTATTTGGGCTGTTTCCGCCATAAACCGGGCGTATACAATGCCATCGTCCAGCCGGGAAATATCGCCGGCAACAACCAGGTTTTTGATTATGGCATCATTCACCTTTTCCGTGTCATTCTTAAAGCTCTCTATCATCTCAAGATGCTGCCTGGTGGGACGCCTGAGGATAAACTGGTACGTTTCGTCATCATCGATCGCCACATCAAGAATGTACAATTTTCCGTATTTCGCCTGCAGCGCCGAAAATTCCGCTTTTGTAACCGCCTTAAGATCCTCAAGGCTGTACACGGGAATAGCCACTGCCGCCAGCGCCAGGGTACAGTATTCGCCGGCAGCGGAAATATCCGGAAGGCAGCTTTTCGCCTCCATCAAGGCCGTAGCCGGCTCGACGGCGGACACACATGCAACACAAATGCCGGTGGCGGCGACCGCCATAAAAAGAAACTTTTTGAACATTGAATTTTTCATTTTTAAATCCATTTTAAATGATTGATAAAATACTTTTTGCACGCAAATAAATTCACGGTTAAATGATGTTCCAGTCAATGTGCGAAACAACCAGGTCATGCCGGTATGCAATCGTCTTGTCGTTCTGCTTGACCTCCGTTCCGCTGCCGGTGAACTCGCAGTTGCGAATGCGATCCTTGTACATAAAGCCCCGGTATTCGTAATGAACATTGATGTCGAAGGGAGCGATATCGTCAAGTCTTTTGCCGGGGCCGAGAGAACGCTGCAGGGCGATCATTTCCTCCTTAAAGAGCGTGATCGACGCCTTCGCGGCATAGTTTCCGGAAGCGCGGCCAACGGGCATGCTCCCGGCGCCGTAAACATTCTCCTTCTCTGTGCCGTCGGTATAGGACAGTTCCGTGATCCCCTCTACATCCCTTCCGAGCAGGTTGACGGTGATGCTGTTCCATCCCGCCATTTTTCCAAATTTGTTTATTATTGTCGGCTTTGCCATGTCGCTAAATTTTATTGGTGAAACCCAAGTCAACATCAAACTCATGTACCACACCATCGGCAACCAGTTTCACCTGAATGCGAAATGGCTTATTGGATACCGCCGCCTGGTTAGGGTCGATATAGATATCGAAATCGGCAATGTTCTTTTCCGCCTTCATCGGTTCAAGAGCCTTGCGTACACGGCCGTCCCAGTCGGTAATGGTCGTTTCTTTTATATAGCCTGTTGCGGGATTGGCTTCTACCTTTGACCGGATGCGCGGGATAAGCGTTCTCCGGATAATCCCGGCAGCCTTGTTCCATATCGCGTTCCGCTCAATAAAGCAATAATCGCTGTCGGATGCTTCGCAGGTATGCGAATTGCTGAAGAAGTAACCCCCATAGCCGGCAAACGAGCCAACATAGATATAGCCCAGTTCATTAAGCTTCGCCTGGTCGGCATTAGAGAGCGTATTGAAGTTTTTTCCGTTGCTCAACGCAGCAGACAGCCAGCGTCCGGATTTAACGTCTGTCAGCGAATAGTCCTGCTCCCCCTTGCGCGAACCGGGTTTGACTTCAATATCTACGCTGCCGAGATTCTCATGCACAGCGCGAACCATCAGCATACCCAGTGCGGAACCAACAGCCGCATGATTGGCATAAGCGGCCTTCCTGGCGGCAATAGCCGGATCATGCCCGATGATAACCGACACATTCGGACTGTCAAGGCCCCGAAGGCTGGTATTATTGGCAATGCCTGGCTTAAGATAACTTCCATCGCCCTCAAGCAAAATGGCGTCAATATAGATGTGATCAGCGGCAAGATCGTCTGCGAGTATCTGCAAAGCCGCGATACCGGTAGAAAAATTTTCCGGGTCATGAGGCAGAATACCGGCAATGGCAATCGTATTTACGCCTTCGATGGAGCGCAAGGCCGAAACAAACGCCGGAAGCGTCTTTAAATCGCCGGGCTTTGTCGTCGTCGGAACGGCAACCAGACAGATGCGTGTATCCGGTGATAACCTGAATACCTCCGAAAGTTGATACCAGTCTAACCGGTTGGCAGAGGCGTCTCTCGCTTCGGTAATACCCAGCGCTTCGACATCGGACAGTTGTAGCAATTCGTATGCCCTGTTCATCTCCAATGTATTGCCGATTGCCCCACAGCCCAGCACTATCACGGCGACGCGGTCGGCGGTTTCCCCGCCGCCCAGTCCGCCATTGATTTTGTTGATTTTTACACCTTGAAAACTCATGACTGTTCCGATTTAGAAAGTTCTGCGATTTTCTTTTCTGCCGATTCAACAACAGATTTACGGTTTTTGCCCTCTTTTTCGCCGTCAAGAATGCCTTGCACGGCTTCAACGTTTGTTAAAGCAGCAATGTATTCAATCCATTGTGCCGCCGTTTTTTCAGCATCTTTTTTTTTGTCTTCCCGCAAAAAAGTCTCGATTTTCAACTCTTTACCTGTACGGTTATTCCTCGCGTGGTTTTTGGCGTGCGTTTCGTCGAAAAACGCCTGCCCGTCTGATGTTACGAATACTTTGTTCTCGTTTGGAAAACGTTCGAAAACATCGCTTGCCGTTATTTTTAATTCCGTCATTTTTTTTCCTCCTTTCTTTATGCTTCCGGATCCGGTGCAATACCGGAAATTACCGCTCCAAAACCAACATCACGCCTGCGGTCAACCAATCCGTAAGTTTGCAAACGGAACTCGGAAGTTGGGTTTGCCGAACGTGTATCCTGCGTTTCGGGTTTGTAGAGAATTTTGACTTTTTCAATATGGTATACCGTTTCGGGTGCATAGAACATGAGCGAGGCCACGCGGTCGGTTTCGATAAGTGCCGCGCCTTTCGGTTTTTTCGTGCCGGCAGCGGTGTAAGCGAGTACGGCGTTATTTTCAAAAAATTTGAATCCCATAATGCTGCGCACTTTCCCGGTTTCCATATCATAAAAAATTTGCCTGTCTGAGAAAAACTTCGCCGAATTATTATCTAAAATCAAATCGGTTACATGTTCCGGACAAAGAATCATATACAATTCGTCTTGATGCTCCAGATTCAGTTTTTTAACCGTTTCAAGATAGTTTACCATATCCTCGAAGGTAAGGCGTAAGCGACCGGTTCCGTCGTTCTTCCCGGTAGTTCTGATTACCGGCATGCCGGTACCGGTGCTGTCGCCGGGTGCGAGTTTCCACATAACGTGATCACGGATTCCCAGTTTCATGGCTTCGACATGCTTAACACGCACTTCAGAGCGTTTGTCATAGGCGAGATAGCGAATTTCCGCATCATCTACCTCCGTCGGATCCGTGTCATACTTTTCCCACTCGACAAATATTTTTTCGCCTGTCATTTTTTGCGGTGTAAAATTGCCGCTGCTGTTCACATAAAAGTTGACATTATTAATCAGCCTGTTCCAGCGCACGCCGTCGGCTGTAATGGCCGACACGGGAACTCCCTTCAAAACCAACAGGAAGTCGACTTTGTAATTTTTAAACTCCTGCAAAAGTTGCGGGGCTACATACTGGTTGAGCCATTGTCCGGCTGCTGTGGTACTCATTTTTTACCTCCTTTGTAAGTTTCGTTAAACAGTTCGGCAAATGCTTCGGGATTGTCTGCTTCCAGTTCTGCCAGCAAATCAGGATCTTCATCCTGCAGCTGTGCAAAAGTTTTGCCCCTGTAGGTTTTCCTGCCCTCCTGAGAGGTTACGATTTGCGACGATAATTTTTCTACCGGCACGATGCCTTCCAGTATTTTGTTTGCCATATCAAAATTACTGTTCAGCATTTTTTCCCATTCAGTGCGACAGTCGGCTTTGATGCGCCGGTCTACAATGGCTCTGTCTAAGGCGGCCTTAATTTTCGCTTCCCTTTCCGTCTTTTCCTTTTGAGCCTGTGCGGCCTGCATGGCTTCGAGGTCGGCAGCTGCTTTTTTGTTTGCCTCCAACTTCGCTTTCACTTCCGCTTCGGTGGCCGTTTCCGGCAGTCCGAGCATAATGGCTGTTGCTTTTAAGTCCATTTCTTTTTCTGTTTGATAATCATTTTTTTCCATCTCAAAGGGACATCCGCAGGCCTTGATAACGGCAGCGGTTTCCCTGTCTATTTTTGCTTTTGATTTTACGCCGGTGATAAAGCCCTGTTCCCTGGCTTCTTTGGCAGTCAGCCACCAGTCGCCGGATTTCCATTTTTCTTCAAAGGCAGGCAAATCCTTCGCAACTGTCCTGTATGTATTATAATATTCCCGCTCAATATCTTCCAGCAGCTTTAAATAAGCCTTTACATCTTCCGATCTGCCCGATACGCCCCCGGAGGGCTTGTGTACCATAAAAACGCCGTTTTCAGGCATCACAAAGGACTTGCAGTGCATTGAAATATAAGTGGCGGCGGATGCTACCAGTGCGCCTCCTTCGCCGGTAATGTTTCCCTTAAAGCCGGAAGTGATGATATTCACTATTTCGGCAGCATGGAAACAGTTGCCGCCGGGACTGTTGATATACACGTGCACGTCCCGTACACCCGCCTTGACGAGCGCATCCACCTGCAGGCGGAAAACATCCGCGTCGGTTTCCCACCCGATATGTCCGGTGATCCGGATCTCGGCGGTTTCGCCTTTTTTTGCTGCTGATATTTGAAAGGGTATTTCGTCCATTTTCGCTTGAAATTTCATGCAAAGTAAATCCAGGAAAATCGTCCGCGCAAATAACCGTCCAAGCCTTGGAATAAACATTCCAGGGCTTGGAGTGAAATTGTTTTCAAAGGATTTTAATAATGAATTTTGCATCAAAATTCATTACGGAATGGCAAGGAAAACAGGCAAAAAAGAGTACGAGAAACTCAGGCGCTCCGCATACGAATATGTCGTTGTGCAGGACTGTACGCAGGTTCAGACGGCAAAAATTCTGGGCGTCTCGGAAAAAACGCTTTCCGACTGGGCGCGCGACGGCGGATGGCGCGAGCTTCGCAAGGCAAGGCAGTCGGCAGTCAGTACCGCCAACAGCAATCTAAAAAACATCATTTCACTGCTCTCCGAACAGCGGCTTAAAATCGAGCAGGAAATCCACGAGGCACAAAACGCAGAAGACAGGGGGTCGGAACTCGAACTGCGGCGGAAGGCAAACCTTATCAGCGACGACCTGAGCAAACTCAACAAAACGCTCCGCGACAACGACAAGTCCGGCGGCATCACGCTGGGCATCTATATCGACATCATGGACGATATTTTCAACAACCTGCGGATTTTCAACATGGATCTGTATGAGCAGACGCTTGAATTTCAAACCATGCTGATCCGAAAGAAAACCATCGAACTCGGCTGATGGCGGGTAAAAAGAAAATAGACAGGCAGAAAGCCGACGCCTACCTCAAGAAACTGGAGGTCGCCAGGACGGCAAACGCAGTCAATCCCTTTGAAAACGGGGAGGAACAGGCGGCGCGTATTGCCCGCGCAAAAGCCGATGTGGTTTATTTTGTCAAAGCCTATCTTCCACACTATGCAACAGTCGAAAGTGCGCCGTTCCACATCGAATGGGCAAAAATGGTTATCGAAAGCCGGACTTTTAAAGGCTTTGCCGAGTGGGGGCGCGGTCTGGCAAAATCAGTATGGAGCGATGTGATTTTACCCATGTGGCTAATGATTAACGGTGAGGCGCATTACCTCGTATTGATTTCCGACAGCAGGGACAGGGCGGAGGATTTACTGGAAGACTTGCGCGCCGAACTGGAAGGCAATGCGCTTTTTATCTACGACTTCGGCGAGCAGAAACAGGAAGGGCGCTGGGAAAGCGGCGATTTTACTACCCGGAGCGGCTTTACGGCAAAAGCGTTCGGCGTAAGGCAAAAGGTGCGCGGCCTGCGCACCAAAAGCCAGAGGCCGGATATTTGCATCTGCGACGACCTTGAAACGCCGGATACGCTGAAAAATTACAAACGGATGGATGCGCAGGCGCGATGGATTGAACGCGACCTCATCCCCACAATGATCGGCAAACAGCGCCGGTTCCTGTACGCGAATAACCGCTTTGCCAGGGTAATGACGCAGACAATACTGCAGGAACGGCACCCAAACTGGGCGGTGCATCATGTAAGGGCATATAACAAGGTAACCTACGAGCCGGCATGGAAGGCAATGTACGACGCCGATTTTTACCGTTCGCAGGAAAGTTCCGACGGTATCGGCCTGGAGGCAGCGCTCGCCGAGTATAACCACGAATGCCGGCTGAAAGGAAAAATCTTCAGCGAAGATCAGATACAGTGGTGCGAACCGCCCGGTTTGACGGACTTCAAAATGATTGTGACACACTGGGATATTGCCTATACCGACAATGATACTTCCGACTACAATGCAATTAAGGCATGGGGGATTCTGGACAGGAAATTCTACCTGATTGACTGCTATGTAAAACAGTCGAAAATGCTGCAGGCGGTCAACTGGCTGTGCGATTTCAAAAAAACACTGCCCAAAGGCGCCAACAGTATTTTTCAGTACGAAAGTCAGTTCTGGAACGGCGAAGTACAGCGCTCAATAGACGATGCGGAAAACGCGCACGGCGTTTCACTCAACCTGATGAAAGTGGACAATCCGAAAACCGACAAATTAGGCAGAATGATTAAAATGCAGCCCTATTATCAAAACAGCCGGATTTTCTACAGTCAAAAACTGAAGAGCCACAATGATACACAGGTAGCAATTATGCAGTTGTGCGCCGTCGAGGAAGGCAGTACCGAACATGACGACAGCCCTGATGCCGACCAGCAGGCACTGTCTGCGCTTGACGGCTACGACACGCCAACCCGTCGACCTGCAGACGGCAAGAGTTGGAAATCGGGCAGGATGAAACAGACTTATAAATGGTAGAAAATGAGAAAATTAAGCATTTGGATATATCACAGATTACCCGTGTATATTCCTAAAAACAGGAGATTCGCTAAAAAGTTGCATATTGCAGTATGGTGTGGAATAGACTGTAGAAAATCAGGCAGTTTACTGGATGTAATAAAAGGGACGAGAATTACACTTCGCATGAACAACGAGCCGATTTATGTGATCAAAAAAGGCGAGATATGAAATATATCACAAGAGAGGATCTGATTGAAGCGGTACAGGGACGCCTGCTGGACGAAAGTGTTGCCGAAGCCCCCGATGAATTGCTCGACGGCCTGGAAGCAAAAGCCATCGACTTTGCCGTATCCTACATTTCCGGCAGGTATAATACGGACATGATTTTTGGCGATCCGGTTTTGCGGCATGGCTTGCTGGTGCAGGCAATAGCCATGATTGTCGTCTACCGCGCCGTCCGCCGCAACGCCGCCCGCAAGGTTCCGGACGACTTCCCGGATATATATACGGAGGCCATCCGAATGTTAAGCAACATCCAGACCGGCAGCCAGTCGCTTCCCGGCATGCCCGAAATAACCGGCAATACCGGAACTACCGGATCGCTGATGTACGGAAATACAACCAACAGGGATTTCTTTATTTAAATATTATTGAAATGGAATTTAAAGACCGGTTTTACAATGCAATATCGGCACTTCTGCCAAACAATAAAATTTTTGCCGAATACTACAAGCGCAGCACTGGAAACAGGGCGGAATGGAAACGCCAGGCGAACACGCTCCAGGCAAAGGAAATAAAGGACTGGAAAACCGGCGTCATGACGGCCACCGATCCCGAAAACCCGCGGCGCGGAGACCTGATGCGCTTCTATCAGGGACTTTTGCTCGACAATCATCTGGCTTCCGTGATAGACACCCGTATCCTGCGCGTGCAGCGTTCATCGTTCAAACTGATCGACGACAGGGGAACGGAAAACGACGCGTTAAAGCAGCTTCTCGAACGTCCCTGGTTTGAAGACCTGATCCGGCTCGTCCTGATGAGCCGCTTTCAGGGCGCAACACTGATAGAAATGTTTGACATAAATGCCGAAACGCTCGAACTGGAGCGCGTGGACGAAATACCGCAGTCAAACTTCATCGCTCAGAAAGGGCTGGTCATTAAGGAGGAGTATGACGACAGCGGCGCGGACTACCGCACGGACGCATTTGCCGACTGCTATTTCCAGGTGGGCGGCGACTGGGATCTGGGAATGCTGAACCAGCTTGCCATGATCGTGCTGGCAAAGAAGCTGGGACTGGGGTCGTGGATGTCATACGTCGACAAGTACGGCATACCGCCCATTTTTGCCATTACCGACCGCATGGATACCGGACGGCGGGACGAACTCTTTGAGATGCTGTCCAGCTTCCGGCAAAACATGTTCGCGGTTCTCCAGGGCAATGAGAAGATAGAGGTGCCGCGCATCAGCGAAACCAATCCGCACCAGGTATTTTTATCGCTTATTGACGGCGTCTGTAATAAGGAGATCAGTAAGCGCGTGCTGGGCGGAACGGCCACGACGGACGAAAAGTCATTTGTCGGCTCGGCGGAAGTGCAGGAGCGTGTGGCGGCCGACCGGCATGAAGCAGACAAGTTGCTGTTCCGGTATGTTTTCAATACCCAAGTCCGTCGCCGACTGGTAAGGACAAGTTCTGTTTATAAGGATTTTGAGAAATATCAGCTCGTCTGGGACAACCAGGAAACGCTCAATATTAACGGTTATATTGACGGCGTGCAAAAACTCTCGCAATTTTTTGATTTTGACGTGGAAGAAATCAGAAGCCGGACGGGACTGCCCGTAACCGGCATAAAGCAGATGTCCGGTCTTCCCGCACTGCCTCCGGAACCGGCGGAACCACCCAAACCCGGCCCTCAAAAAAAAAAGCCTGACGCAAGCCTGAGAGGCAGGTTTGATTACTGCATCTTTGCCGCTGCCTGGGATGCCGCCACCGAGCGGTTAGTCGAACAAATCCTGAGCGGAAACGTCAAAGCCTCCGACCTGAACCGCGACCTGGTATTGAAATATTATACCGCCCTGAATGAAGCCGCGCGTGGAGGCTGGGGAAAAGGCTATTTTGAGGAGGAGCTTCCGCGCCGCCTGCGTGAAAACCTGCTGAAATTCGCCGGAGCCAAGTCTTACGGCCTTATCCGGAAAATGACTGACATGAAAGATGTCTATCCTGACAGGGACGCCTTCACTGACGCCGCTAAAAAAATGATTGACCTGCACAATGAAACTTACCAGAACGTGGAAAACAGGTTTGCGGCAAATTCTGCCGGTTCCGCCCGCGACTTCGGTCAGTATGTAAAGGATGCCGATATTTATCCGTGCCTCAAAAATCGGACAATGGCCGATGCGAACGTCCGTCCGGCACACGCTGTCAACGAGGGTGTGATAAAGCCGGTAAGCGAATGGACGCAAACGCCGCCGTATGATCCCGGCTGTCGCTGCTGGCTCGAACAGACAACCGAAAAACCCAACGGACGCAGTTTGAACAATATCGACGGCCGCTGGGCAAATAACCCGGCAATCAGCGGCGAACTGTTTGTCGGCAGGCACAGTTATTTTACAAATATCGACAGGCAGGATGCCCGCGAAGTCGCCGCAAACACGGATTTAATGAAAGAGTTCATGCCGTACAGCAGGCAGGTAAAAGCAGGCGAAAACTCGGTTTTCATTAACGACTTCGCCGACCTGAATGATTTGAAGCCCAATATTGATGCCGCCGGAATCGTCGCGGAATTTCTTGAAAAGGACGTCTATATCCGCCCGCACATCGCCATTGCGCACGGGCATCCGAACCCGGAGTTTGGAATCGGCCGGCAAAACATTCTCGCCGACCTGAAAACAATGGCGGAAGGCTCGGAAAATTTCTTTAGAAGCAGAATGAAGTCGGCCTACAGGCAAAACTGTAAAATTGTTGTTATGAACATTGACAGTTACAAAGGCGATGCCGTAAAACTTGCTGCAAAAATAAAGGACGGTTTTGTGCGGCACGGCAAACAGGTCAATACCGGCATTGATAAAATTCTCATTATTCGTAATGAGAAAGTTATCCGGATAACAAGAAAACAGGCTCTCAGGGGAGCATTTAAGGAACTGGAAAAATTAAACAAATAAAGCCGCTTGCGCGGCCTTATACAGCCTTGAAGGGTTTTTACACCGTTCGCGGCCAAATGTGAAATTTGAATCCACAGCACAAAAGTACAAATAATATTTTAAACGCCAAATAAACAGCAATTAAAACAAATAAAAATGGCAAACCCCATCAAACCGGTCAATTTCAATTATGCCCGCGAAAACCTCCTGCGCGATACCGCACGGATGGCCGCCTCCGAATCGCAAAAGTTCTTCAGGGAATGTTTCGTAAGGGGCGGATGGACAGACGCCTCCTTTCAGCAGTGGAAAAACCGCCGCAGCCCTCTGGGAGGTAAAAAACTGATGTACGGAACAGGGAACCTGAAGCAGTCCGTCCGGAAGATGGAGGAAACGGATGCGCGGGTTGTTGTCGGTTCCGACGCCGGGTACGCCGGAATACACAACGATGGAGGAACCGTCACCGTTACGGCACAGATGAAACGCTACTGGTGGGCGCAGTATTACAGGTTTTCCGGCGCTGTAGTGAAGACCAAAAAGGGCAAAACATCCAAATCAAGGGACAATCGGAAAATCAGCGCCAAAGCAGAATTTTGCAAGCGCATGGCACTCATGAAAGTTGGCAGCAACATCAAAATTCCACAGCGGCAGTTTATAGGAGAAAGCCGGGCGCTTATGAATATCCTCGACAGCAGGTTGCAGACAAAAATCGCCGAATACTGGGAGAAGGCATAATCAGTTACGAATTACGAATTAAAAATTACATATATGGTATACTGGTCAGAACTGTACAGGGAAATTGCCGAAAGGATAACGGCAAACCTGAAACATGTCAAATGGGTAGACCTGTGGCACGACCAGGTAAGCTACCTTACCGAAGAACTCCCGTTCCCCACGCCGGCGGTATTTATTGGATTTAATACCGCAGGAACGGATGACACCGGCAAAAAGGTACAGCAGTGCAGCACGCAAATAGACATGTACCTTTTCTACGAAACCTTCTCGGACACCTACAGCGGCAGCTATAATCAGGAGCAGGCGCTGGAGTTCCTGGAGGAACTTACGCGCCTTCATGCTCTTTTTCACGGCAAATCCGGCGTAAACTGTTCCGCCATGCGACGCACGGACATGAACCGTGAAGAGAGCGGCGGGGCCGGGAACCTGTACAGGATTTCATTTGAATGCCTGGTCACCGACTACTCGGCGCAGGAACTGTTTGCGGAACTGGAAAATCCGGACGTGGAACTGGTGGTAGGCGATGAAGACATCCCGCCGGCAGGGGTCGCCGATGAGGAGCCTATGTTTGACACGGGACAGTGAAAATGAAAAGCCGCTTGTTAGCGGCTTTTTTGCTTTATTTCCTAAAGAAACCGGATCCGTCTTTTTGCAGGACTAAAACAAAAAAGCGGAATTTCTTCCGCTTTCCCCGAAAATTTTTACAGGTTACGTTTTGGCCGTCATTTGAGCTGTGAAGAAAAAAAATCAAAATAACTTTAATTGCCGGTCATCCGCTTCCCGCTGCCTTTGCTTTTTCTCCCGGAGCAACTGCAGTTCCCTTTTAGCTGGCATGGCGAGATAGGCGTAGTAAGTGGCTTTAGAAATGACATACTTGGGAAAAACAACATTATTATATACCCATTCCTGGGTGACTCCGCGCCCGGTATGTTCCCAGGTGATGTTTTGTATGTCCACGACACGGGTTAATATATTTTCCCTGTTATATGCCATTTGATTGATAATCCTTTATAATACACAAAAACAGATGTTCCGCTACCACAGGCATAACTGCGTTTCCGAAGGCTTTAATTTCGCGGCGGAAATTGGGAACGACATCACCTCTCTGTATAGATTCATTACCTCGCCATCCGTCAGACCGGCAAGCCAGCCATCGTAAATAGTCCGGCGTTGGTGTCCACGCCGAAGATAATCTAAAAGCGCCCGGCGGCTGCAGTATGTTCCCGCCTTTCCCCCGTCGGCGGCTGTCGGGGTAGGCAACCACATACAGCCTCTTACGGAGATGCGGGTAGCCAAAGTGTGCAGCGCACCAACAGTCCCATTCCGCATGATACCCGATGGAGGAAAGGTCTGAAAGGACATATTCAAATCCTTTTTTGAGCAGCTCCGGACTGTTTTCAAGTACCAGGTAGCGAGGCTTGACTTCATCTGTAATCCTAAACACCTCCCGAATATTCCCTTTCTGCCTGCCTGGTTAGATATTGATATGTCCTGGCAGGGAAAACCGGCAGAGATAATGTCGACTGCCGGGGGGTTCTTAACAGACCTGATGTCCCTGTAATGTTGCGCATTGGGTACTATTCTTTTTAATTTGTGATGTAAAAAACTGTCTATCTCGCATGTCCAGGAAGTTTCCATGCCGGCGAACCCTGCGCCGGTTTCAAAGCCTCCACGGCCGGAAAAAAGACTGCCGAGTTTCATTTGTTTGTGTCGAATAAGTCATTCATCTCTTTTTTTGCCTCATAAACCAGCAACACAAAGGACAGTTCCTGCCTTTTCTCATTTTCCTTCGTAAACAGTCCCCGGCCCTTATACATCGTCAGGATAATGTCCCTGCACTCTTCCGCCGAATAGCCGGTGTCGAGCCAGGCGATAAAGTCGTTTATCCTGTCGAGCGTGAGTATGGAGACGGATTTCACTGTCGCAGTGCCCTTATACACCTTTTTCAGGTATACCTGAAACCTGGCGCCCTTATAAAACTTCCGGTCGTTGCGCAGGCGAAGCGTAGTGAACGCCTTGCAGTTCAGCTTGCCGTTCCAGTTCTCATTAAATTCCAAAATCTGATCTTCCATAACCAAAACATATTTACCAGAATAATCCCTGCAATACCAGCACCATGTACTTACCCTCGTCTTTTCGCTCAGGGTCATTACGCGGTACTCTCCTCCGCATTTGCATTGAAAGCTGTATTTACCCGGCGGCAGCAGTGTCGCTTTTTCCATTTTACAGGAATTTGCGTCCGCAGCACGGACAGACATACATCTCACACCGGACGCAGTATACAAAACCGCATTCCGGACATCTCACCGTAATGCAGTGATTACTGCAAATCGCAGGAAAGCCACTTGAAATACTTAACCGCTTCATCGCCTTTCTTGATTATACTGTTATCGCCTTTCATTGCTATCACAAGTTTCCTTAACTTGTGGTTGTAATGAATCTCGCGTACATCCTCCGGATGGATTGTTTCGGAAGGCTTCCATCCGTCTTTTTTCCAAAATATGTCCATTGTCTTTAATTCCTCATAAATACGCCCGATCGACCGGTCTGTATGAAGCATGTTCTTCACGCGGTTAATTCCGTGGTAAACCGTCCACTGGTGCCTGTTGACGATGCCCGCGATTTGCTTTGGTCGGTATCCGCGCAAATGCAGCAGATACCAGAAAACATGCCGGTAGTCTGCAATGGTGGCGTCACGGGTATCTCCGACAAGTTCGGAAACGGGAATACCTGTCTTTTGAGACAGCGCCCGCATGATTTCAAATTCCTCTATCCGTGTCATGCTTCAAGTTTACATGCGATTAAACGACGGTTCTATTTTCCGCCAGACGTTGTAATTATTTTTTTCCTCAAAATAGAAGTTAATCACACACCCTTCTACTACATTGGATTCCCTGAACAGGTTCATGATTTCCGAATATTCAGGATCGTTGAAGTCTGGTTCCAGTTCATACAGGCGGGAGACGGATTTATAATCCAAATCGCCGTCCTCATTGCGCTGAATCATCATCATGGCCAGTTTGTAGATGGGATCCTTTACCCCTTTTTCGGAATGTTTAATATACTCATCTAAAAACTCTACCAGCCGTTTTTCCGCGATGTCTGCCCGTTCATCGAAGCCCTTAACGCGATTTCCCTTTACCTGGAACCTGAACCTGTCGTCCTGAAGGGTAAACCCCATTTGCTCGTCCCGTTTCAGTTTTCCGTATTCTTTCATGATGGAAAACCATGCTTCGGATTCTCTCCGCAACCATTCCTTGAATGCTTTTCCGGCATTCAGATACTCATACGCTTTGTTCCTGATTCGCAGGATATAATCCTGCCTTAAACTTTCGTAAGATTCTTTCCTGCGGGATGCTTCCGCCGTCCGTTCCGCTTCCAGATTGGCCAGCAATGCGGCTTTTTCTTCGACTGTCAATGTCGATAAATCAATTCCAATCATAATTTTTCTCGTTTTTAATATAATTAATTGCACATGTCATGCCATCTGCGAATCCTTCGCAAAAATTTGCGTGGTCTCTGAGATTTTTTTTGATGCCTTTCTCGCGCAGATGCTCAAGAATTTCATCCGTAATCTTTTTTTTGTCTGATTCCATAATTTACTGTCGTGAAAAATAATAGTCAATAATCGGGTCTCCGGATATGTCCACCCTGTTCTTTTTGCAGAACAGGCTGTATATGGCCGACAGCTGCGATTCGGGTATTTCGTTAAACCGGGGGCA
>JAISCQ010000198.1 GCA_031265445.1 Bacteroidales bacterium | reverse complement strand
TTTTTTGATGTGTTATCACACACCCACAATAAAAAAACCTCGCACCATATAATATTGTGTTGTAGAAGTCTCTCTCTCTCTCTCTCTCTCTCTCTCTCTCTCTCTCTCTCTCTCTCTCTCTCTCTCTCTCTCTCTCTCTCTCTCTCTCTCTGCAAAGATCGTGCCATTCGGTGATTTACCGAACGTTACACCGGACATTGCCTGCAAGAAATTTTCGAGAAATTTCGACATGATGAAGAATGTTTTTGAGTCAAATTTTTAATTAAAACAAGGTGCAAATATAAATGCTTTTTGAACAAAAACAAAAAAAGATTTGTTACAGTGATTTTTTTACCTGCCACCGCCGTATTTTTTATTGACCTTGACAGCTGCCTGAAATCGCTGCCTTTCAGGCAGCGATTTCAGGCAGCGACCGCGAGCCGTCTCCTTTCCGCAGGTCGTGACCTGCGGTTATGAAAATCCGTCTTTTCAAGCCGCCGTCTTCTCTACCGTCTTGCCTGAAAGGCAAGACGGTCAGTGTATTTTATTCATCACGCCGAATATTCTTCCGCAGTTCGTCCACAAATTCATGCAGCGCTCCGGTATCCTTTCGCCGGATCATCTCCATCAAACCGGAGAGTTTTTCATAAATTCGTTCTATTTGCGGTAAGGTATGCGGGTTCAGGAGGATTTCGCTCAACAGGTAGTCGTTTTCCGAAAGCAGTCCCTCGGCAATGGCCATGTGTTTCTTGAAGGTTGTCCCCGGCGCTTCCTGATGTTTCATACAGGCGGCAAATACCATCGTGGATGTAAATGGAATAGACAGCGAGTAGGCCATGGTCTTATCATGCTGCTCAAATGAATATTCGTAGATGTTAAGATGCAGAGAAGCGTAGAAGTCACGGAAAAAGCGTTTTCCCTCGGGATCGCTTTCGGCGATGATCACAGCGCTTTGAGAACTCAGTTCCTTGAGGCTGGCGAACGTGGGGCCGAACATGGGATGCGTCGATACAAACCGCCGGCCGATATTTTGGTAGTAGGCGTGCAGGCCGTTTTTTACCGAGGTGATGTCCGCAATGATACAGTCTTCGGGAAGATAGGGCAATGTATCATTAAAAGCGGCTACGGTATGTTGCAGGCTCACGGCGTTAATCACCAGCTCGGGCGCAAAAGCGCTGATTTGGTCGAAACTTACAAAACGGTGCGTGTTGAAAAAGTAGCGCAACTTATGCCTGTCCGTATCGTATACGGCTACATCATGCTCTATGCAGAGCGATTCGACAAACCAGGCGCCCATGTTTCCGGCGCCGATTACAAGAATTTTCATTGTTGATTGCGTTTGAAATTGAGTAGAGACAGGGTATGCCCCGTCTATTTATTCTATATAAAAAGAAATCATGTATACCGACGATCCGAGCTTTTCGATGGCATTCTGGAACTGTGGCCGAGGCGTACTGCTGCGACGGTTAAGCACGTTGAACATCCCCCATGATCCGCGCAGTTCGACGGAAAGTTTGAAATACGGAAAATAAAAATCGAAACCGCCGCCCAATTCGTAACACAGGTCGATTAGCTTCAGATCCATGTATATGTCATCTTCTTCGCGGTATGTTTTGGCCAGGTCGAAACGCGGATTCAATCCCCCGATTAAGAACCCGCGGTAGTTATTGATCCTTTTCGACTTGTATTTGAGCAGCAGCGGCAGTTCAATATAACTCGATTCAAGCTTTTGGGGCTTTTGATATATCTGGTTGTCCCGGTAAAACGTCAGCTCACGCTGGCCGAAAGCTACGCCCGGCAGGAAACGCAGTTCGAGATGATTCGTAAGACGGGCGGCCGAGACCGCCTGTATATGAAACCCCGTCGACAGGCCGGTAACATTAGCCAGCAACGAATCTGTCCGGTAATTGGCATACGAAGGCGTGACGGTAAAATCCATCACATTCAAGCCCAGGCAAAACCCAAAGTGGATCGTTTTTTCATCGTGGCGCTGGTAGTACAGTACCTTCTTTTTGGTGGTGTGTTCTTGCGCCGAAGCCTCCAGACAACAGAGACAAAGCCCTATCATGAAAACAATCTGTTTCAAATTCTCAATTAGATTTTTATATAAACGCTGTTCCCGGGCTTTTATTGTTTGGAACTTTAAACCGGTTGATGCTGTTCGATATAATCGGCAATCGTTCCCACCGAATAAAAAATATTTTTCCCTTCGCCCGGGTTTTCAATACGTATCCCGTAATGCTTCTCGAGCAACAGGATAATCTCGAGGGCGTCGATAGAATCAAGCCCCAACCCCGCACCGAACAGGGGCGTATCCGTTTCGATATCGTCAGGCGTCATCTCCTCCAGGTTCAGCGCCTCGATCAACTGTTGCTTTAAGGTATGTACCAACCGATCGTTCATCATTTTTTTATTTGTTAAAAACTCTTTCCCCGTATTAAATATAATCGTCCCCTTTTTCCAGTTTGATGTTGTTCACAAAATCCTTGATCCGCTGTTCTTCGTTCTTTTTGCAGATAAGAAGCACATCGTCGGTTTGTACGACAATCATGTCTTCAAGACCCTGGATCACCGCCAGTTTTTGCGGATGGATATTGATTTCGCATCCCTCGGTATCGTACAGGAAGACGTTGTTTCCCACCACCGCATTTTGTTTCCTGTCCTTCCGCTGGCTGGCATAAAGCGATCCCCAGGTACCGATGTCGGACCATCCGAAATCGGCGCAAAGCACATATACATTGTCCGCCTTTTCCATCACCGCATAGTCAATGGAAATATTTCTGCATTGCGCATAGATGCCGGCAACTGCTTCCGGTTCCTTATCGGCGCCCAGTTGATCCATCTGTTTCTGGAACAGGTTGTTGATACTTGGCATATATGTATCAAAAGCCTGCATGATCGATGAAAGCGACCAGAAAAACATTCCCGAATTCCAGAAAAACTCGCCGCTTTCGTAGAAAATTTTTGCCATCGCCGGTTCGGGTTTTTCGGTGAAGGTTTTTACCTTCTTCATTTCCGGGCACGGCATTTCGATTTTCGCCGGTTCGTTCGATACCTGTATATATCCGTAGCCCGAGTCGGGGCGGCTGGGCTTGATCCCGATGGTGAGCAGGACATTATTCGACGCTGTGAAATCGAGCGCCTGTTGCGCCACGCGCAGGAATTCTTCTTCGTTGTTCACCAGGTGATCCGACGGGGCCACCACGATATTGGCGTCAGGATTTTCCTTCCATATCCTGAAATTGGCATAAGCAATACATGGGGCGGTATTCTTGCGCATCGGCTCAAGCAGTACCTGGCTTTCCCTGATTTCCAGCTGTTCGATCGTCATGTCCTTATAAATCTCGTTGGTCACGACAATGATATTCTCGCGCGGCACGATCTTGCTGAACCGATCAAACGTCTGCTGAATCAGTGTCTTGCCAATCCCCATGATGTCGAGAAACTGCTTGGGATTGTTCATCCGGCTCAGCGGCCAGAAACGGCTTCCCACGCCGCCAGCCATAATCACACAATAATTATTCCTGTTCATATCCTATTCGTTTCAAGTTTCGGTTTTCAAGTTTCGAGTCTTTGACCAACCCGAAACCCAAAACCCGAAACGGACTTATTTCCATCCTCCGCTTTCCCGATAGTGCACTTCCCAGTCCCACGCAGATTGAAGCGTTTCTTCGAGCGTGCTTTGCGCTTTCCAGCCAAGTTCCTTATTGGCAAAAGCGGTATCGGCCCATACCTGTTCCGTATCGCCGGGGCGACGGCCAACGATCTTACAGTTGAGTTTCACGCCGGTCAGTTTTTCGAATGTATGCACCAGTTCAAGTACCGAAACGCCGCGTCCCGTACCAAGGTTGAATATTTCGAATTTCGCCCTGCCCTTTTTTTCCACTAAACGGCGTACAGCTACCACGTGCGCTTTGGCCAGGTCTACCACATGGATATAGTCGCGGATACACGAGCCGTCGGGCGTGTTATAATCGTTGCCGAACACGCTGAGTTGCTCGCGGATACCTATCGCGGTCTGCGTGATGAACGGCACCAGATTATTCGGCACGCCCACGGGCAGTTCGCCGATAAGCGCCGAGGGGTGCGCTCCGATGGGATTAAAATAGCGCAAGGCAATGCAATTCATGCTGTCGGAAGCAGTTGTCGTATCACGGATAATCTCTTCGGCAATCTGCTTGGTATTGCCGTAGGGCGAAGTCGCTGCCTGCACGGGCGCATCCTCGGTGACGGGCTGCTTTTCGGGTTGTCCGTATACCGTACACGACGAGGAAAACACCATGTTCGGGATCGAATGTTGCTGCATCAGTTCTAACAGGTTGATCAGCGATCCGAGGTTGTTGCTGTAGTACTTCAACGGTTGCGCTACCGACTCGCCCACTGCCTTGTATGCCGCAAAATGGATCACTGCTTCGATGTTGGGATATTTCTTCAGCAGCGCTTCTGTTCTGCTCTTATCGCAAAGGTCGATCTGTTCGAAAGCCGGCCTCACGCCCGTGATCTTTTCGATTCCGTCAAGCGACCCCAGTTTCGAATTTGACAGGTTGTCGGCTATCACAACTTCGAACCCTTCGCTGATCAGCTCCACGACCGTGTGTGAACCGATATACCCGGTTCCGCCCGTTACCAATATTTTACTCATGTTGATTTATATTTTAATTTAATTTAATTTTTGATGACATGGAGAAATATTCTTTACTCTTTGTCCGTCACGCTTCGGTTTGTATTTTTTTTGCCCGCGAAGGTACGTATTTTTCGTAAAAATGCATTTCTTTCACATAATGATATACTTTATCGTGCATATAAAACGGCACATCCTTTCCGTCGGCAATCGCCCGGCGGATAAAGGTCGACGAAATATCCATCAGCGGGGCATCCGCCACCGTGGCGTTGGGGATATGTTCCAGAAGCTGCGGCGCGGTTTCGGGACGGAGATATATGTAACGATGGTAATTAGCGATGATGGCCTCGCTGTTTTTCCATTTGTGGAACTGTGCCAGGTTGTCCGACCCCATGATCAGGGAAAATTTCCGCTGCGGATACTTATCGGTGAGGCGTGCAAGCGTATCCACCGTATACGACGGCCTGGACATCCGGAACTCGATGTCGCACGACCGGTATGCCGGATGATCTTCGATGGCCAGGTTCACCAGGTGCAGCCGGTCGGTTTCCGACAGCATGTTCTGCCGTTTCTTGAACGGATTGTGCGGACTGATCA
Source organism: Bacteroidales bacterium (assembly GCA_031265445.1). Lineage (GTDB taxonomy): Bacteria > Bacteroidota > Bacteroidia > Bacteroidales > UBA4181 > JAIRLS01. The sequence continues at coordinate 2,786 of JAISCQ010000198.1, read as the reverse complement.
CAAACCATAATTCATCCATTTCCGTAAAGGCCAGCATGTGGTTGGCAATGGCCAGATGCCCGATATGTACGGGATTGAACGAACCGAAAAACAAGCCGACGGTCATGATGGACTGCAAAATCTTATTTTTTTGATTTTCCGGAAGATTTGAATTTGTCGCTGATCCATTTGGGTACGATGAAAGCGCCTACGATCAGGTACGGATAGTAACTGATCAGTCGCCATATCAGCGCCAGCGCAATAGCTACCGAGCCGGCAATGGCGACATCGCTTACCGGGATGAGATCGCCCAGGTAGCGGGTGAAGATGTATTCTGCAAAACCGCTGCCACCGGGGGTCGGGGCTATCAGCTGCATGATCCACATCACCAGTTGACGCGCAAAAATCAGGAAATGTTCTCCGAAGCCGGGGATCACAAAAAACGCCAGCAGGATCATGTTCACAATCCAGTAGCGCGACGTCCACGAAAAGAAGGTAGCGCCGAACGCTTTCAGCCAGAATTTTAACGGCTTGCGCACCAGCTCCCTGGAACTTTGGATAATTTCGTAACCTGCGTCGTTGATATTGTGCCGCCAGCGCCGCAGGAACGACAGGCGAAAAAGCTGCAACAGCAACCATTTCAAACCCCGCGGATTGAAAAATAAACCATAAGCCACCACGATGGTATATGCCAGCTTGACGGAATAGCCAATCGCCGCAAACCAGAAAAACTCGTTCAGGAAACCGGTGTGATCGCCGATGGAAAACATCCTGTTGACATTGACAATCAGCAGCAGCAGCGGGAACATAATGATGAAGAACAACTCGTCCAGAAACGAAGTAGCCAGTACCGCTGCCGAGCTTCGCCCAAGACTGATGCCCTCCTTGTTGAGAAACAGGATAGCGACGCTTGTCCCCCCGATGGCCGATGGCGTGACAGCCGATGTAAACTCCCACAGCATGATGACACGGAACGACTGCAGCCAGCTCAGCTGTTCGTTGGTGAGCACCCTGATGCGGATGATATAACCCAGGTCGCGTCCCATCATCAGCATGCAGGCCAGGAACAGGAACAATACCGAGCGCCATGTAAATATCATGCTGTCGAACGCGCGGGGATCAAATTCGCGTGCAAACATAAAAGCTACTACCCCAAGACCAATGATGATGGGAAGGATCACTTTCGAAGCTTTGATACTACTAAACGGGTTCGATGCGTCAGCCATGCAATTTTAATTTGGGGATAAAATTATAGATTTTAAATCAAAACGCCTGATGAAAAGGATTGTTTTTTTCGAAACAGACAGTAAAATAAGTTACAAACATCTATCAACATGCTATTTGAGCAATAATGAAAGGGTACAGTTCAAATTGCCGCATTGAGGATCAGCTTACACGGGGTTATCAACCTCAGATGCCTTCCGGTATCAAATGCACAAAACATTGCCCGTCAGGGTATTCATATCAATAGAACTCGCAAAACCGCCCCCGAACGCTGCGCCCCGCGTCGACGGGCTCTTTTTTCGAGAAAATTTTTACAGATAAAATTACCCGCACACACAAATCGATCAGAATAAACGGCTTGCGCTTAATTAAGCGAAGCCTTCAATCAGCTCGCGGAAGGTTTCCGCTAACGAGCGCAAGCTTTCCGCTAACGAGCGCAAACTTTCCGTTAACGAGCCGAAACTTTCCGCTAACGAGCCGAAGCTTTCCGCTAACGAGCGCAAACCTTCCGCTAACGAGCGCAAGCTTTCGGCTAACGAATTAACAATTAAAAAAAGAGGATAAAATGAGTACGAACTTCATCCCCGGTTCCGTACGAAGAAATATATTGTTTCCGAATGTGACAAATATGTTGTTATTTTGTGATGCGATTTATAAAAAGTCTCTTCGCTGCATTTTTTGAAAGAGATTTTCAATGTATTTGATCATCAATTAAAAACGTTTCGAAATGAAAAAGGTAATTTTATGTGTGATTTGTTGTGCATGTATCGGTACCGTGTCTTCGGGGCAGGCTAAAAAAGCAAAAGGCGCGCAGGCACTGTTCGCCGCCGACCTCTCGAACGCCGGGTACAACAAAGATGTATGGACGGTTGATAAAAGCGGCGTGTTGTCGGCTTCGGCGGATGATGCCATCTGGACGGTGCAGGAGTACGAAAACTTCGAGTTGACGCTCGAATTCAAGAACGATATCTGCACCAACAGCGGGGTAGTTATTTACAGCACCAACAAAAAGGATTGGATTCCCAATTCGGTGGAAATACAGATCGCCGATGATCACTGCGCCAAATGGACCAACGAAAAGGGATACTCTCGATGCGCCGCTGTTTATGGACACCTCGGTCCCTCGAAAACCGGCCTGGTGAAGAAACCGGGCGAATGGAACAAAATGAAGATCACGGCCAGGGGACAGCGCATCATCGTGGAACTCAACGGCAAAAAAGTAACCGATATGGACATGAGCCTGTGGACTTCGGGTAAAACCAATCCCGACGGTTCGGACATACCATCATGGCTGCCCAGGCCTTTTGCCGAACTGCCCACCAAAGGCTACATCGGGTTCCAGGGAAAACACGGCGATGCAACCATCTGGTTCCGTAATATCAGGATCAAACAATTGTAGCTTAGGGTATCATGGCACGTTATTTAGACCCCAAAACCGACCTGACCTTCAAGCGGATCTTTGGAGAACACAAGCATTTATGCATCAGTCTGCTCAACAGCCTGCTTCCTCTGGAGGAGTCGGGCCGGATCGTCAGTATCGAATACCTGTCTCCGGAACATGCGCCGCACACGCCTTTGGGCAA
>JAISCQ010000076.1 GCA_031265445.1 Bacteroidales bacterium | reverse complement strand
AGAGAGAGAGAGAGAGAGAGAGAGAGAGAGAGAGAGAGAGAGAGAGAGCTTACATTACATATAACGCGCACGCGCGCGAGGGTTAGCAAAAATTTTTCAAATCTATTATACCGCCGCTATATCGCATCATGCGATATAGCGGCTTTTTATTTTTACATATCTCATATTATATTCATTTTTAAAACCTTATACCTGTATGTAGCTTCCGGAAGAGTCACGAAAACCGTATCGGCAGTATCGAACCGTGGGGACATTCTAATGATCGGATATGCTTTCCGGCAAATCAAAAAAAATCACAGCTCGGATTTTCCCCGTTCCTGTATAAAAACGGCATGTTTGTGTACCCGGAGGGCATGTTCAAATATGCACAGTTGCAGCGTTATGAGGTATCACATTCAAACATTCAAATCGTTAGAGACAGTGAAAACACAAATGATAATAACCCAATTTAAATTCAAGAACCGATGAAAAAGGTATTCAATTATTTAATGATCGCAGCAGTGGCTGCAATGGCATGCACGGCATGTGATGACGATGATGACGGCGTCGCCGGCGTTGACAAGTCTAAAAACTATATCAGTTACGCGGGCGAGGAATATGAAATCGAATACGCGTATCTGTTGGAATATGGCGATTATTACGAAAACGGCACGTATAGCTATGGAATACAGTTCCAGCTCCCCATGCAAAAGTTCAAGTTCGAAAGCGATTTTGTAGAAATCAATTTCCTGTTAAATACTTCCACGTTCCCCAAAGAAATCAAAACATTCGGCTACAGCGATTCACATGCGGCAGAAACCATGGACGCCGTCTTTTACGGAATAGGTGAAGATGCTTCGGACGACGGCAAGCTGAAGTCGGGTTCGGCGACGATATCGAAAACCGGCGATAACGTCCATGTTTACGATATCAGTTTCACTGTAACGACGCCCGGCGGTAAAACAATCTCCGGACATCACAAGGATTGGCTGTATTTGTCTCCTGCACCACATTCCCCGAAGGAAACAAAAAAATATGGCTACAGCGATTCGCATGCAGCCGGCGCCGACCTGTCAGGCCTGTCAGGGTCAAAAAGAACAAATGATAATGATAATAACCCAATTTAAATTCAAGAACCGATGAAAAAAGTATTCAATTATTTAGTGATCGCAGCAGTGGCTGCAATGGCATGCACGGCATGCAGCAAGGATGATGACGACGACGGCGTTGACAAGTCTAAAAACTATGTCAGTTACGAGGGCGAGGAGTACGCCGTTAAATCGCTGACAGTGGCGGATTATGAAGATTTTTACGAAAACGGGACGTATGGTTATGGGATACGGCTCATGCTCAGCGGCGGCGATTTTGTAGAAGTTGATATTTTGCTCGCTAATTCCAAATTCCCCGAGGGAAGCAAAACGTACGGCTACAGTGATTCGCATGCGGCCGGCACCATGGACGCCTTCTTTTACGAAATAGGTGAAGACAACTCGGAAAGCGAAGGCGCTCTGAAATCGGGTTCGGCTACCCTGTCGAAAACCGGCGATGTTCTCGAAATCAGCTTCGATGTAACGACGCCCGACGGTAAAACATTCTCCGGACATTATAAGGAAACGGCTGAGGAATAAGCCGGCTGTCGGGGTTGTATGCGTATTGACCCTGTCAGGTCTACCGACCCTGACAGGTCATTTACGCATACCGACCTGACAGGGTCGTCAGACCTGTCAGGGTCAAAAGGAACAAATGATAATAACCCAATTTAAATTCAAGAACCGATGAAAAAGGTATTCAATTATTTAATGATAGCTGCACTGGCATGCACGGCGTGCAGCAAGGAGGAGCCTAAGAGCGCGGCCTGCGACATCCTCTCGTTCAGCGTGAACGGCGAAGCGTGGACGATCGACGGTACGGACATTACCCGCACCTATCCGGCGAAGACGGAGGCGACGGCCCTCGCGCCCGCCATTACCCTCGCGCCCGGAGCAACGGTGAACCCGCCGGCCACCGCCGCGCAGAACTTCTTTGCGGAGGGAGGCGTCGCCTACACCGTGACGGCAGAGGACGGCGTAACGACGAAAACGTACGCCGCCAAAGCAACAAAAGCGCTCCCCGCTGTTGACCCGGAAACCGGCCTTACCGAAGAGATTCAGGATTTAGTCCCGCAGGAGATCATCCAAACGATGCGGGATTTGGGCTTGCCCGTTTATGGCGGCAATACCCCGCCGCTCATCGAGGGAACTTATAAACTTCAGCCTGTTGTTTTGATAGGAACGAACATTGCCTATGACGTTATCGGGAAGGAGTATGCTCCCGCTTATCTTACGTTTTCTGAGCAAAATAACGGCAATTTGACGCTGAAAGCGGATCAGACACAAGGAGGGAGCGTTGCAACAGGCACGGGGGCGTTTATTGTCGGGGAAGGCAACCGGTTTTCCGTATTTATCTATTTCATAAACACCAGCGCGGGCATAACCTTCAAATCGGTTGAAGTCTGTTCGGGAACTGTTTCGCCCGCTGGAATCATCGACTGCAAGCTGGCGACTTTTATGGTTGACGATGGCGGCGACCCGGAAAATGACCTGATCGAAAACGGGGACGGCAGGGTATTTTGGGACAGCGACGGTTTGTCGGAAAGAGTAGAATCCGCGCCGGCTGTACAAAAACGATCCGCAAAACCGGACGGGTCGTTGCCTGTTGACCCTGTCAGGTCTACCGACCCTGACAGGTCATTTACGTCTACCGACCTGACAGGGTCGCCAGACCTGTCAGGGTCAAAAAAATAAACGAATAAACCCGAAATTCAAAGGACTATGTTTTACGTAAGGATCAACAAAATCAAAGTATTCAACAACAGGGAAGGGTTCCTCGGACTGTTCAACCGCGCCGAGATGCAGATTTACAGCTATGTCAAACCCTTTACCCTGTCGATGGAGGCGGCGCCGGAAGCGGTACGGACGGAAGGCGTCGCCATTTCGGAACTCATGGAGTTGCCCGACGCCAACGCGCGCAGGCAGCGTCTGCTGGACGCCGTGCTTGCCGAAGCCGGCCCTCCGGCGCAAAGCTCGTATCTCGAAATCAACGGCGTGAAGGACAACCGGACTTTGCTGTTTGGCGATTCGGGGCTGGTGATCTTCTCCTCCGCCCGTATCCCCGACGGACTGGATATGCGGCTGTGGATGATCGAATCGGACGAAGACGTCCGCAGCTTCGCCCTCGACGCTGATAAGGTGCTCGACAGCGACGCCTTCAAGGGACTGTATGCCGCTGCGGAAACCGCGCTGCTGGTAACTAATCCCGTGCTGTCGGGCGTGATTGCCGTCGGCGGAGTGGCCGTATCCCTGCTCCGGCAGAAGCTGCGCGCCAACAAAGACGACCTCGCCGGCTACTGGCAGGCGACGCTCTACCGCGCCGAACATTACCCGCACGGAACGCGCGACAGGCAGGACACGTACGACACTACCGGTAATATGATGGTGGACTATACGCTGTTCGGTTACGAAAACAGTCTGAAACAGTCTGAACCGGGATTTACATGATTAAAGGATGTACATGATTTCGCAATGCCGCAACAATCCCGTTAGAAATGACATGTCGGTAGAAAACAATTCAAAATTCAAAATAATTACAATGGAGTCCGGAAACCATTTCAAAAACGGGGCGAATCCGAAAAGCCTGACGAGTAGGAGACAGTTTATTTTTAATTTTTAATCTTTAAATGTAATATTATTATGAAGTGGTATTTAAAAGTTTTGAAGCAGTACGCTGTTTTCAGCGGAAGAGCGAGAAGAAAAGAGTGTTGGATGTTTATACTGTTCACCACGATCTTTGGCGTGATAGCGATCGTCCTGGATAATCTTCTGGGACTGGCGATGCCCGGGGAAGCGATCCCTTATGGCGTGTTCTACAGCCTGTATTCGCTGGCGATTCTTGTACCCAGCCTGGCAGTGCTTGTTCGGCGATTGCACGATGTGGGCAAAGGCGGCGGATGGATATGCATATCCTTCGTCCCGTTGATCGGGATGATCTGGCTGCTGGTTCTCATGTGCCAGAACAGCGAGCCGGGAAGCAACAGGTTCGGAGAGAATCCGAAAATCAGCTGATGCAGCGTTTTTAAAGAATCGGATTACTGTGGAGACGCACCGACTGTGCGTCTCCATGATCCGAAAAGCGATCATTTAAAATCAAACCAATGGAACGTATATTATGGTATCACGGAATTCAAAATTCAAAATTCAAAATTCGGAATTCCTTATGGATGGCGCTGCTGGGCGGCGTTCTGCTCTTCGCGGCGTGCCGGAAGGAGAACGTGGAAGAGCCGAAAAGCGCGGCCTGCGACATCCTTTCTTTTAGCGTCGACGGCGCAGCGTGGACGATCGCCGGCACGGAGATCGCGCGCGCCTATCCGTCGGAGCCGGCGGACGCCCTCTCGCCTGCGATTACGCTGTCGCCCGGCGCGAAGGTCGACCCGCCGAGCGGCGAGGCGCGGAACTTCTTCGCGACGGGAGGCGTTGCCTACACCGTCACCGCCGAGGACGGCAAGACGACGAAAACCTATACCGCCCGCGCGACGGTCACCGTCGTGGTCACCGTCGTGGCCTCCGGGACGACCGGCGACTGCACGTGGACGATCACCGGCCCGGACGGCAACTACACCTTGACCATCAGCGGCGCCGGCGCCACGGGCGACTACAACGACACCGAGGGCTACAAGCCCGCCCCCTGGGAGCCTTACGCGGAAGGCCTCAAAACCGTGATCGTTGAGGACGGGATCACCGCGATCGGCAACGGGAACTTTTCCGCCTGCAACGCCGTGACCTCCGCGACCATCGGCAACGCCGTCGAGACCATCGGCAACGCGGCCTTCGCGGGTTGCGAGGGGCTGACCTCCGTCGTTATTCCCGACGCCGTCACCGCGATCGGCCCGTACGCCTTTTTCTCCTGCGGCCTGACCTCCGCGACGCTGGGCAACTCGGTCGCCTCGATCGGCGAGTACGCCTTCGGCTGGTGCGACGACCTGACCGCCATCGCGATCCCCGCTTCGCTCGTCGAGATCGGCGAGCAGGCTTTCGCCGACTGCGGCCTCGTCTCCGTGACCATCCCCAACACGGTCGAGACGATTGGTCGCTGGGCTTTCAACAGGTGTGACAAACTAACCTCCCTGACCCTCGGC
>JAISCQ010000075.1 GCA_031265445.1 Bacteroidales bacterium | reverse complement strand
AAAAGCCGCTATATCGTATGATACGATATAGCGGCGGTATAATAAATTTGAAAAATATTTGCTAAGCCTCGCGCGCGTGCATGTTATTACGTAATGTAAGTCTCTCTCTCTCTCTCTCTGCAAAAGTCGTACCATTCGGTGATTTACCGAACATTACACCGGACATTGCCTGTAACAAATTTTCGAGAGATTTCGATATCATATAAGCGTACTTTTGAATCAATTTTTTGCAAAGGAAAACAAAATATCAATCAAAAAACATTTTCACCATGAAAAGTTACGCAACCGATTGCGTAACTTCAACCTTCATGATGTGCGTCAACTCAACAGGCTCTTGTACACCAGTTATTCCAACAGATTTTTGAGCGCTTGCGGATCATCCGTTGTAATAAAATCGACGCCCATGTTGATGAAATACTGCATGTCCGCAGCGCTGTTGACTGTCCAGACGTTGGTGGTCAATCCTGCCGCTTTTGCCAGATTTGTCCACGCGGTATTATTTCTCAGGGTAGCCATTGGGTAGTCGAGTCCCCAGTAGCCGGCTGTTTTCAGCGCCGCGGGCGTCAGGTCGCCGTTCAGGTAGGCTACCCGATGCTGCGGGTTGCTCTTGATCAGTTCTCCGCAGACATATTGGCTGAAGGCGATATAGTCCACCAAATCCGCCGCTCCGCTGGCATTGACCATCTGTACCACCGCGTCCACACATCTTTTGTTGTTGGTATTGTTGCTGTGCGTTTTTATTTCGATGATCAGCTTTGTTTTATTCGGCTGCGTCTGCTGTTTGACCATGTCAATACATTGCTGGAGCACAGGCAGGAGTTCGCCGTTGGACAGGTGCAGCGGAGCGATGGCCGAATAGGATGAATTTTCCATGCTCACGCCCTGGTATGTGGCGTCGTGGTTCAGGACGATCACATTGTCGGTAGTGATCCATACGTCCAGTTCGGAGCCGTAAGCGCCCAGTTCGATGGCGTTTTGCAGCGAGGCGAGCGAATTTTGCGCCGCTCCCGGTTTGTTCCAGTAGCCTCGATGGGCAATGACACGGGTGCGATGAACGCCGGTTTGTGTGACATGTACAGGTACGGGCGACACGCCGGCAAACGTTTCGACGGTTCGTACCGTCATATCTCCTTCGCGGAGCAGTGTACCTTCGGGCAAAAGCTCCGCCGTGAAAGCGTAGGTTTTGGCGCCCCGTTCCCAGTGATTTCCTGCTTTTTCGGTAATCCACGCGGGTTTATCGAAGACGACAGGCACATTTGCCGTTACGTCCAGCGTAAAGTCCGACACTCCGTCCGGAAGCGATACAGCGGTTCTGTTGACCGATACAGCCGGCGTAATGCCTGCCTGATGTACCGTCAGGTTGACGATTTGCTTCACTTCCGCGCCCGTAACGCTTACTGTGGCTGTCCGCTCTTCCGTCGAAACGTTTTCGGCAACGGTGATCCTGAGATTGTCGGTAGCGTAGCCCGGCGTGATCACGGGAGTACACCATTCCCGGCTGGCGCTCGTCTCAACGGCGCAGTTGGTCATAACGGTAACTGCCTTGTATCCGCCTTCCGCACCGAAATTCTGAACGCTCTGACCGGGATCTATTTCCAGGAAAAAGGACTCCGACCGGTCTTGGGGTGAGGAACATCCTGCGAAAAGGACAATCCACAAAATTTTGATATACTTCATCATTTAATAATTTTGAATTTTGAATTTTGAATTGTCGTCCCCTGCGGGGACTACCGATATGTCGTTCCGTCAGGGACTTTGCCAAATAACCCCGTTGAGCGGCAATTGTATTGCCGCTCGAAACATTGCCGGATTTGCAATCCGGTAATCGGTAATTGCAAATTGCCTTGTGTTCCGAGCCGAATTGCAAATTCGGCTCAACGGCGCTAACTTGCCGTTCAACGGGGGGACGAAATATTGGTAGAAATCAATTCGTTATTTGGCAAAGTCCCGTCAGGGAAAGGCATCAAAAACAGACCACGCACAATATAAATGAACGTTGGCGCTCATATCCTATACATTAAAAAAACAGTCTCCTCCGGAGGTTCCGAAGGAGGACTGTTTTCAATCAACGGTTTCAGGGTTGGGTTATTTCAGCATACAGCGCGGCCGCATCGGCTGCCGTGAGCGGGCTGTCGTATACGCGGGCTATGACTATTTTACCCTTGAGCGGGCTTTCTATCACGCCATTGGGGCCGGCATCGCCTCCAATGGCAAGCCATGTCGGATCCAATTGAATGGGACGATAGACGGTCTTCGTATCATTGACTACCTTCTTCACTTCACCGTCAACATAAATATATGCCTTCTCTTCCGCTTGATTCCATACGCCTACCAGATGGTAATACTTCTGTCCGTCCGGTTTGATCTGTGAGTTGGCCCAAACCCAGGTATTAGTGGTACCAGCCACAGAGACATTAGGCAGGAAGGTAATCCCATTCGCACCGGTTTCCTGACTTTGATTGGCAATCATCAATCCGGTTCCGCCGCTTTGTTGCGTACTGAAAAACTTGGTTTCATAACTTGTTGCGGTTGAAGCATAATCATGGTCAAATTTCACCAGACATTCAAAGGTATGGCCGTCGGCAAGTTTATTTTTAAATTCGATATTGGAATTATAATCAACCCTGTAAAAAGATCCGTGGTTGGCGCCCGGGCTTATTCCGTTGGCTGCCGGATTGAAGGTTACCACGTTTCTGCCCCAGGCGGCATCGTAGGCGACCGTCAGGGGGTAGTCGAAGTCTATCCATTCGACGTTATGCGCCATCGGCGAGACATCATTTGCCGTTCCATCCGTGTTAAAGACCACATCCAGCATGTCGGCGGCGCCCGATTGACAGACGATGTATGAACGGGTGTATTCGGGATACTCGGTCAGGCTGACGGTGACAACAGCGCTTCGTCCGCCCCACAGGGTATTGTTCGCCGCTGTGAGCGTGAGCGCAGTGGCGCTTTCTCCCGTTTGGGTCAGCCATGTTGCGCCGGCGGGTATCACATATTCCCAGTCGGCATTGGCCTCGATGGCGAGGATAAGGTTACCGCCGGTTCTTGCGATGGTTGCCGAGGGAGGAGGCGTTACGGTCAGCGCCGGTTGAAAGCCTGCCGCCTGCGAAACGGTGACGGTTTGCGTTGCGTCATATCCGGGCAGGGTAAAAGTTACGGCAACCTCTCTGGGCGAAGTTTGAGGATTGGCTTCTGCCGTCAGGGTAAGGCTTGTAGCGGTTTTTGCCGTTTCCCTCAGCCAGTCGGCGCCGGTTGCGATACTGTACTCCCATGCGGTGTTTGCCGCAACGGTAAAGGCGACATCGCCGCCGCTTCCTGCGATGGCCTCGGGTTGAGGCGGCGTTACGGTCAGCGTTGCCTGAACGCCGCTCTGGTTGACCGTAATAACGGCGCTTGTAAATCCTTCGCAGGCAACCGTCACCGTGGCGGTGCGCGGTGTGACGCCATCCAGCGCTTCTACGCTGATCTTAAGGTTCTCTTCCGTTTCGGCGCTCAACCGTTCGGTCTTGCACCATGATGCGGATGAAGTCGCCGTAAATGCCTGATTGGTTTTTACGGTAACATACTTCGTGTCGGCGGCAGGGCCGAACGACTGGGTTAAAAACTTGGCTTCTACGCCGAAATACGGCGCTTCTTCCTTCTTGTCATCGTCTCCGCAGGCAAATAATAATGCTGCAAGACAAGCGATCATCGAAAATCTAACTACTCTATTCATAACTATTTATTTAATTTAAAGATAATTGTCCATTATTTATTTACTGTATCCTATTCGCCTTCACCTGTTGTTTGAGACGCCTTTTCGTTGGTAATGACCTCCGTAACGTTGACCGTTTGACCGGTGGAATTGATACAACTGTAATACAGTTCGAATCTCTGCTGTTCGGGATGGTAGACGCTCCCTCCCAGGTCTGTTACGATGGCGTTCCCGGCAGGAGTGATGGTAACGGTAACGCCGTCGGGCGCCACAGTGAGTATCATCCGGTCGGTTCCGGAATTGTGAACGGGCATTCTCACGGTGTTGAGCGAAAGCGCTTTCAATTCGGGCCGCACGCCTTTGATTTCGGAAGGCGATTCCTGCGAACTGCCGGTATAAGTTCCCGAATACCGGTTCATCATTTTCACTTCATACACGATGGATTGCAGCTCGCGGATGATTTCATATCCGGCGCTGTTGCTCACCAGCGTGAAGGGCAGCGCATAGGGGATGTCGGGATTCAGGCCGAAAAAATTGAAGGGTATCTTTAAGGTTCCGTACTGATGTCCCGCCTCGATCGTGAGATAAGGCTCGCCTTCGATCCGGTAGGCGCTTTCGGGCAACATCACCTTATTGATGTATCCCACAATTGTCAGCACGTTTCGCGCGTTCAGCGAGTCCATGGCATGGCGGTCTATTTTCAGCCTCACCTGCACGTCTTCGGTGATGGGTTTCGAAGAGGCGCAATACACGGAGAGCACGATTTCGTCATTGTCGGCTCCGAAAAAATGTTCGCTCGTATAGAGCAGGTCATTGCTGTGGACGATGTAAACCGTTTTCTTGTATTGCTCGCCGAAGTCCACGTCGCTGTTGCATGATGCACACAACATGGCCGACAGCATACCGTAAATCAGATATTTTTTCATTTTACTTACTTTTTCATTTTTCATTTTTCATTGATTTAATATCCCGGCATCTGGTCGAGGTTATAGTTTTTGTCTACCTCGTGTTTCGGGATCGGCCAAAACGTTTGCCGGGTGGTGAAGACCTTGTAGAGCCAGTATCTTTCCACCGATTTGATGACGGTAAAGAATTTATCCTGTTCGTAACTTTTGGCGCTTACGTCTAACCCCATCACCGTTTCGTTTTCGTGGATCATCGCCGTTTTGTTCCGGCGCGTATCGAAGTAGCGCCGTCCTTCCCACATCATTTCGATCTGTCGTTCGCGTTCGATGAGTTGCTTCATGGCGTCATAATCGGCCGCGTCGGCGCCGGTGATTCCGGGCAGGCCCGCGCGATGGCGGATGAGGTTGAAGCAGCGCCTCATTTCGGCTTCATTACGGGAAACCGTGACATTGCCCACGTTGTAGGTTTGGCCCGGTTCCAGCTCGTTCATTGCTTCCACATAGTTGAGATATACTTCAGCCATCCGGTAGTTGACGCCGTATTTCAATTTTCGCCGTCCGTTGGCGAGCCACGAATCTTCGTAATGGTTGAATTTGCGGCACAGGTAACCGGTCATTGGGTATTCTTCGCCCTGTGTAGCCGATCTCTGTGAGGCGGCATCCTTGCCGCTCACGCTGTTGGAGAAATACTTCGCCGTTTTGCCGTCTGCGCCTATCAAGGTTTCCGTTGAGGAGGTGGACGGATAGAACGAATTGTGGAAAGCGACGGTAGCGTAGAAGCGTATTTCGCGGTTGGCGTACCATTTCCGGGTGCCGCTGAGCAGCGTGAATCCGTTATTGGAGCGGTCGCCCGAAAAAGTAGAATCCCTGTCGGTATATCCGGTTCTTTCGTAAGGGTACCCGGCGCTTGCATGATCTATATCTCTCCCGTCCGCCATATAGTAGGCGTCCACCATGCGTTGCGGCATATACATCCCGCTCCAGCCTTCAATCATTCCCGGATCCAGGTAGCGTCCGTATCCGGTGACATCCGAGCGCTGTTTTGTGAAAAGCAGTTCATGATTAGCAGATGCCTGCACACATTCGCCGTCGAACATGTCCTTGTAGGAATGGAAGTGGTCTATTCCTCCGGCGCCAAAGGGAAAATCCGCCTGTTCATCCGTCGGGACAGGCGCCTTCGGGGTATTCGCCATGCGCGGGACGGTGTACAGGTCATTGGGCTTCAGGTCGACCAGCTCTTTGGCTGTTGCTGCCGCCTTCGCCCATTTGTCCATGCTTTTTACGGGGTTCAGGTAAGGAACGCCGGCATTATTTTTGAAGGAGGCAAATTCTGCATTCTGTCCGTTGAACAGGGGGCTGGCGGTGTAGAGGGTGAGGCGCGACAGTACCGCCCGCGCCGCATTTTTGGTCGCTTTGCCGATTTCCGAATTGTCTACTCGCGTTTCGGGAAGCAGTTCGATGGCTCTTTTGAGCAGGCCTTCCACATACTCGCTGCACTCGTCCCAGGTGCTCCGTTCCGGCACCAGATCGCCGAGCGGCGTATCCACGCCTGCCGGCTCTTCGGGAACAATGGGTATGGGACCCCATGTCAGCATCAGTTCGAAATAGCACATCGCTTTCACGAAGATGGCTTCGCCCGTCCACTCCATCCGTCGAAGGGCGCTTGCTTCCTGACATTCGTTCACCCGCATGATAAAGACATTGGCTTTGCGGATGCCTTCATAATACGTATCCCAGCGGTCGAAATAGTAAAAATTCTCCGGCGTCAGTTCATTGTTGCACCAGATGGGATACGAATGGTAATTCCCGCGCCTGTATCCCGACACGCATTCGTCGCTGATGGGCGTCCAGGGCATCGTAAGATTGCCGTTGTCCGGATTGCCGCGGAACGAGCCGTTATCCGTCAGATAACCGTATACGTTGTTCAGGTATCCCTGCACATATTCCTGTTTGACGAAAATAGTATCCAGCGTAAACATGTCCGTAATGTACGGTTCGATGTCCAGAAAATTGCAGGCCGGATAGAACATGGTACCTGCGGTGAAAAGAAGGACCGTGAAACAGGTCGGTATCTTTTTTGTACTTTTCATATATCTAATTGATTTAAAGTGATGATTAAAACGACATTCTCAAAACCAGCGTACAGGATCTTGTCAGCGGATATACTGCCCCGTTGGAGGAAGCCTGTTCCGGGTCAAACAGTTTCACTTTGTCCCACACATACAGGTTATCGCCGATGAGGGAGATGCGGAAGCTGGTCATGGCTAATTTTTCCGTCCATGCTTTGGGCAGGGTATATCCTATTTCCAGCGTTTTCAGGCGGAGGAAGCTTGCATCGGCTAACCAGAAGGTCGAATTTCGGTTGTTGTTTTCATTGTCGCCATAGGTAAGGCGCGGGAAGCGGGCATTCGGATTTTCGGTAGTTTTGTCTCCCGAATAGGACTCCGGCGTCCACCGGTTTTCCTGCCGGTTGACAATGGATAATACGTTGCCTATTTTGTCGTTGACGAAAGGATAGTATCCCGCGCCGCCGAGGAAATAGTCCGATTTTCCGGAACCTCTGAAAAAGATGCTGAAATCTATTCCCTTCCATGCTACGCTTCCGGCGAATCCGTACTGTACCTTTGGTATCCGGGCGTTGCCGATAGGCGCTTCGTCGTAGCTGTCTATTTTGCCGTCGCCGTTCACATCCTGATACTTGATGTCGCCCGGCAACAGCGTGCCGTACTGGGGCGGGCTGTTTTTCACGTCTTCTTCATCCTTGAACAGTCCCAGCGCAATCAGTCCCCGCGTAGTGCCGTTCGGCGTGCCTTTTTGTCCCAGATACGTATAACGGGGCACCACTTCGTCGTAATCAAGTATGTTGTCGCGCGTAAACGTGAAATTGCCGCGCACTTCCACATTGAAATCGCCGAATTTCCGGGTATAGGAAGCCGTGCCGTCCGACCCCCAGCTTCTCATCTTGCCTACGTTGCCCCACACGGTAGACCGGACGCCCATAGTGCCGGGCAGGGTTTTGCGTTCCATGAAAATATTGTCGCGCCTGTCAATAAAAGCATCTACGGTAATATTGACCGAGTTCCACAGCAGGAGGTCGATGCCCCAGTTCTGTTTTACGGCGCTTTCCCACACTAATCCCGTCGAACCGATGACGCTCTCGGTAACGCCCAGATAGTTGCTCGGCACGTCTCCGTAGGAATAACCGGAAGCAAGGATGTTTACCCTTGTCAGGTAGGGAAAACGGGTATTGTCGTTGATCTGGTCGTTGCCTACCAGACCTACGGAATAGCGCAGTTTCAGCATATTGACAAAGGGGAAATGGTCCTTTACATACGGGTAGTTGGACAGCACATACCCTAAAGCCAGCGAGGGAAAGAAACCGAAACGCTGTCCTTTCGGGAAGTTCTCGGAACCGTTGTACCCGAAATTACCTTCGATGAAATAAATGTCATTGTAGGAATAGGTGAGCCGGCCGGCAATACCCTGATTTCTTTTGGGGATGGACAGGAGTTCGTCATACCTGTCGGTGCGCTGGTAATCTTTCTGCTGATAGAGGGCCAAAGCGCCGATACGGTGCTTTTCCCCGATGATTTTGTCGTAATTGATTCTTGCTTCGGCATAAATCGTACGGATTCCATAGGACGAACTGGAAAAGAACATAGGGGTGGCCACCACCGTTTTGGAGGTCATCAATTCGCCGGTTTGCCAGTTACGGTCCGACGCCATGTACAGGTCGGGCGTTTTGTAGCGGCGGGTGACATGGTTGTTGAAATTGTCGAATGACAGGGTGCCGGTCACCTTTAATCCGTCGAGCAGGAATTTCATATCCTGCTCGAGGTTCAGTACCGACTCAATGGTATTGTCACGGTTGGTCATGTATCCCGTTTCGTTGAGCAGCACATGGGGCGAAGTGAAAATGCCCTCGCTGAACGAGGGAAACTGGCCGTTGGAATAGACTACGGGAATCAGCAGGGGCGTCATGTTGGCCACCGCACTCCAGATGGTTTTCGTATCGCCCGTGCCGGGGCGATTCTGGTCGACTAATTTGGCCGCCAGGAGCAGGCTGATTTTGGTAGATTCGGTTACATCCACGTCGATGTTACTGCGGAAGGAATACTGATTGCGGCGGACGTTGGAATGATACCGTTCCATGCCGGTTTGCTTGTAAATGGCGTCGTTGGTGCGATAAAAACCGCTCATGTAGTACCTTGCCTGTTTGCCGCCGCCTGAGACGTTGATGTTTGCGTCCACCGCATACACCCGTTTTCTCAGGATTTCTTCCTGCCAGCTGACGTCGGGATACAGGTCGGGGTCCATGCCGTATTTGATGATGTCGAATATTTCGGGGGAATAGACCGGGCTTTCGCCGCGTCCTGTACTCGCTTCGTTGGCCAGCGTGGCATAGTCGTAGGCGCGAAGGTATTCGGGCAGGCGCGGAATGGTTTCCAGGCTTGTTTTCACGTCGGCGTTGATTTTTATTTTGCCGTCCTCGCCGCGCTTGGTGTTGATGATGATCACGCCGTTGGCGCCCCGCGCTCCGTAGATGGCGGTTGCCGTGGCGTCTTTCAGCACCGAGAAGCTCTCAATATCCTGCGGCGCCAAATCGTTCAGTCCCGCCGTTCCCCTGTCGATACCGTCAATCAGTACCAGTGCGCTGCTCCCGCCGCCAAAGGTACTGATACCGCGTATCCAGAACTCGGACACATCCGACCCCGGCTCGCCGCTGCTCTGCACGCCGATCAAGCCGGCAATGCGTCCCGCCAGCGTATTGGATACGGACGAAACGCCACCGCTTTGAAGGTCGGCGGTTTTGATGGAGGATATGGAAGCGATCACGCTTACCTTGCGCTGGGTACCGTACCCGACAATGGCGACTTCTTCCAGTTCCTGCGTCATTTCTTCCAGCACCGCATTGATGGTCTGGTTATCGGCCGGCCCCACGGTTATTTCCTGAAGCTTATAACCGATAAACGAGTATACCAGCGCCGTGCCCGGCGCTACGGAAATCTCGTACTTCCCGTCGACATCGCTCACCACGCCCTGGGTCTGTGCGGTTTTCGGATAAATGTTCACCCCGGGCAGCACTTCATTGTTCGAGTCGGTAGTCACACCCTGTACCTTCACTTTCGTCTGGGCGAAAGTGAAGGAGCATATCAGGCCGAAAACGGCCAGCGCTATTATTTTATGCTTCATATTTTTTTTGACGTTTAAAGATTATTGAATAGAGATGCACCGTACAACATAATTGTAGGTATCGGCAACATAGATCAGGCCGTCATAAGTGGCGGTAATATCGTACGGACGGTTGAACTGCGCTTCTTCCGGTTTTCCGTCGCGATATCCCGATACCGCCGCTCCGGCAGGCGGGCCGGCAAATATGGTACAGTTGAGCAGCGGATCGACCTTCCATACGCAATGGAACTTCTGGTCGCAGATATACACGTTGCCGTCGTGATCGGCGCCCAAGCCGCACAGGGTGCCCAATTGCGCGTCGTGTCCGTTACCTTCCTTCGACGTCGCCGACACCACGCCCGTACCGATGATCCATTCCATATCATCCCATGTAATCCAGGGCGTTGACCTGCCCGCAGGCGTATGGTGGGGATCAAAACGCATGATGCGTCCCGACGCTTCCAGCGAAAGATACAGCTTGCCGTCCACCTTGTTGTACACCATGTGGGAATACTGTCCTGTCGGGATACTTTGCCCGATCAGTTCCATCGTTTTGGTTTGCTGGTGTACCCTCACAAACCGTTCGCCGCGTTCGCTCATCATATATACATAGGTGTCGTCGGCGGCAAAAGCGCATGCGGTATAACTGCCGAATATGCGGTTACCGTCGTCTCCGATCTGGTCGTAAAACAAATCCGGGATCATGTAATTGCTCTCTTTGCTGAGACTGTAAAATAACAAAGGACGCTGCCCCGAATTACGCTCCATCACATAGAAATGGCTGAATTGCTCATTGAACGTGCAACTCCACGGTACGGTCATATTCAGCACGGTTGTCATCCGGTTGTCTTTCGTGGAGATCAGGCGGATACGCGCCCCGCTCTGGTCGTCGGCAACCAGTACGTTGCCTTCGTCGTCCACCGCTACTTTTGCCGGACGATAAAAGGTGGATTCCAGCGCAGACCCGTCCTTAGGCGGGTTTTCGCTTTTGTTCCATGTTCCGGCAACGGTGGTCACCGTAGAACGGATGAAATACCGGAACTGAACGCCTTCCAATACGCTCTCCTTGCCGTCCACCGCTACTTTTACAGTAGAATAGTCGCCGGGTTGCTTGGGAACCAGTGCATAAATAGCATTGTCCTGCACTTTCATTACCAGGGCTTTTTTGTCGTTGAACCACACGCTGACTTTCGACACATCATTGCCGAAGTTTTCGCCGTTGATAACCACCTTGGTGCCTATACCGCCCGTTGTAGGGCCTATTCCGTTGACAGCCACCGGCTGCGACGAATTATGCGGCTTATCGTACGGATTCTGATTACCCGAATCGTCATGATTACAACCTGTTGTTGTCAGAAAAAAGATGAGATACGGCAAAAAAAGTTTTGCCTTTGCTTTCATTTGAAAACAAATCTTACACGCTACGTTAAATTGTTTTTTCATATTTACTCATTATTAAAGGATGATGAGATCAGGTGAAGGAGCATCAAAAGCCTTTTTACCGCTTCATCGCCTGATCGTTTAGAAACTGTCTGATTATATTATTCTTTGTTTTTATCATTAACTACGATTATTTACTACGATTTTGAAAGGTCTTTGCCTGCCCGAACAAAGAGCCTTTGCCTGCTCGAGCAAAAGGTCTTTGTCTTCCCGGACAAAGGGTCTTTGCCGACCCGGACAAATGCAACTTCCTTTTCTCCGGCGAACCCATGGCGCCACATTTTCTTTTTGCTTTGCCATGATTCTATGCCTTTAGAAATTACCACGATATAATATATGGGCAACAAAAAAGCCGCTATATCGTATGATACGATATAGCGGCGGTATAACAGGTTTGAAAAATATTTGCTAAATTCCGCGCGTGCGCACGCTATATATATGTGTGTATGTGACGTAAGTCTCTCTCTCTCTCTCTCTCTCTCTCTCTCTCTCTCTCTCTCTCGCTCTCTCTCTCTCTCTAAATGGAGAACAGACAAGTCACATCGCCATTCAAGCTTCAGTGCCCTC
>JAISCQ010000020.1 GCA_031265445.1 Bacteroidales bacterium | reverse complement strand
TCTTTTTGACCCTGACAGGTCTGCCGACCCTGTCAGGTCGGGCGCTGCTCCCACGCCGGTGCGAAACGCCGACCTGTCAGGCTGCGCAGCTGCTGACAGGGTCAACGTCAACGAAAACGTCAGCGGCGGACGGTCTGTCGACCCTGACAGGTCGGGAACGCGCTGTAGAGACGCGATGCATCGCGTCTACAACGCAGGATCAAAAACGAAAACGTAAATAAATTCAATAAATAAAATGAACGCATTGAAATTCATTCCGGTCATGGCCGCCATCGCCATGACTGCCTGCAACAGCGACGACGACGCAGCAGGCGGGCGCGCAGAGGTGAAATTTTCCGCCGGCACGGCGGAGATACAGACCCGCGTCACCGACAACAGCTGGGCGGCCGGCGATCCCGTCGGCATCTACATGATCGGCGCGGCGGGTACGCTTACTTCCGCGAACATCGTCGAGGGCGCGGACAACAGGCAGTACGTAGCCGCCGCCGGAACAGGCCCCGTATCGCTTGCGCCGCAGCCGGGCGAGGCCATCTACTACCCCATGAGCGGCAACGTGGAGTTCATCGCCTACTACCCGTACAGGTCGCCTTTGACGGATTTCGAACTGCCGGTCAGCGTGGCGAATCAGGGCAACCAGTCGGCCATCGACGTGCTGTACGCCCCGAAAACGAACGGCGGCTACAGCCGGAATACAGCCGCTCCGGTCGATCTCCGGTTCGAGCACAGGCTGGTCAAGCTGACGTTTGACATCACGCAGGGCGACGGCGTAACGGGACCAACGGGATCGCTCGCCAGCATGACGGTGAACATCACGGGCCAGCAAACCGCAGCGACGTTAGACCTGAACAACGGGACCATCGCCGTCGCGACCGGCGGGCCGAAGAATATTACGGCATATGAAACCGAGAACAAAACATCCTCTGCAAAGTACGAGGCTATTGTACTCCCCAACAGCAGCGTTTCGGGCATGATGTTCACCTTTGCCACAAAATACATGGGAACATTCGAGGTGGCTGTCCCCACCCCCGGCGGCGGATGGCTATCGGGCTATCGGTACGACTATACCATCATCCTGAACAAGAATGAAGTGGAGATCACCGGTACGGCCGGCGAATGGGGCCCCGGCAGCGCCCATAATGTTACCGGCGTTCCGCAGCCTCCGCTTGAGGGCTATGCGGGAAATATTGACGTAGCGTACACGGATGCACCGACTGTTACCATCGCGGCAGACGAGATCAACAGGCAAAGCTCCGGCAAGACCGTCCGGTCGATTACGCTGGCCGATCATCCCGGTAAGACGTATCTCATCGGGCGTACGGTCCATGCCGGAAGTCTCATCAGCCTGAAATTCAACGGTAGCGGCGACCTGCTCTTCCGCGACGCCTCGGCAGACGGCTATATCCCCATCGGCAGCTACGCCGAGTTCCAAATGATATACGGTAATGGTACGGACAAAAAGTACCGTCAGGAAGCCGACCTTAACCTGATGAACGAGGAGTGGACACCCATAGCAAACAATGGCGAATATTTCAATGGCGAGTTTGACGGCGCGGGAAAGAAAATATCGAACCTGAAGATAAACCAGAGCAACAGTGACAGGGGTCTGTTCCGTAGAAACCGGGGTATGATACGCGATGTGCATATTGCTTCCGGCACGATAACGGCAACCACCTACGGCGGAGGTATCTGCGGAAGAAATGAATCAACCGGAAAGGTCATCTCCTGCAGCAATGCGGCGAACGTGTCGGGAACCTCGTACTCTATCAGCGGAATAGCAGGGCAGAATGATGGCGATGTCACCGACTGTTACAATACCGGTGCGGTGTCGGGAGGCGGCGGCGATGTCGGCGGCATAGTGGGGTTCAACATCGGCACTATCACCGCCTGCTACAATGCCGGCACGGTATCGGGAAACGACCATGCAGGCGGCGTGGCGGGGCGGGTCTATAGTGGCGGTATTACCGCATGCTACAATACCGGCGTGGTGAAGGGAACCAACAATGTCGGCGGCGTGACGGGGTCTAATTCTGGCGCTGTCACCGCCTGCTACAATGCCGGCGAGGTGTCGAGATCGTCGGGATCATCCTCCAATTTCGGCAGCGTGGCGGGGTATAATAGTAGCACTGTCACCGCCTGCTACTGGAAAAGCGGTACTGTTACAAATAATACAAATAATAATGGTATTGGAACCGAGTTTGACCCTTACTTTACCCCTACCGGAAGCGATGCGTGGGGAACAGGCACGGGCGGTACCAACGGTTACTGGAAAGCGGGTACCACCAATGGCAGCCAGTTACCGAAACTGTGGTATGAATAATGCGTATTTGTGAAATGATCACCATGCAGGAAAAAATGATGCGGATCGTTCCTGTTGACCCTGTTGACCCTGACAGGTCTGCCGACCCTGTCAGGTCGGGCGTTGCTCCCGCGCCGGTGCGAAACGCCGACCTGTCAGGCTGCGTAGCTGCTGACAGGGTCAATGAAGATAGCGCCGCCGTTGAGCGGCAATTGTATTGCCGCTCGGAACATTGCCGGATTTGCAATCCGGCCAACGGTTCCCTGCCGATCCCTTTTGACCCTGACAGCGGCGGACAATTACAAATTGCCCCGTGTCCCGAGCGGCATTACAAATGCCGCTCAACGGGTGCTCAACGGGCGCACGGGTCGCCATTTTTCGGGTGGCGTTATGGGTTGCCATTCTCGGGCGGCGTCACGGGTTGTCCGAAAAAGGGCGACCACACAGGGTCGCCCCTACGGCGGAAAACAACGGCGCCGGTATCATATCCTCAAAAAAATTAAATGATTAAAATCAAAACAACATGAAATTGGAAATCCTTTTCAACAGTCCGGGAAATTTAACGGCGGGCAGGATACCGCCTTTCACGACCCTGAAACGGCATGTAAAGCATCCGGCGAATCTTTTCATCATGTTCATCACGGTCATGGTTCAGATGTTTTTTGCCTGCACGCAGGAAGACGACCCCGCAACAAAGCCCGGCGACGAGCTGCAGGTCAGCGTCACAGCCGCCGGCTACGCCTCCGTCGATCCGGGCGCGCCCGAAACCCGCGCCACGGACGTCGACTACGCCACCTCGCCTGCCTCCGGCGACCGGATTGGCATCACCGTACTGAACAGTAGCAATGCGATCCTGTACGACAACATTCCCTACACGTTCAACGGCGCGACGTGGGCGCCGTCCGATGCAGGCAACAAGGCGTACATCCCGTCGGGAACGGCCGTCTGGCTGGTTTATTACCCGTATTCTCCGGACATGAACGGCAAAAAGACGGAAGCGGACATCTTCAACGCCTTCACCGTTCCCGCCGACCAGGGCGATCAGGAAAAATACACCGCGTCCGACCTGATGATATGGTCGGGCGGCCTGTCGGTCGGCAACACGCTGAACGTTACGCTGGCCCACAGGCTCGCGCTGGTGGAAGTCAACCTGTCGGCAGGCACGGGCAATGCGAGCGTGCAGGCCGGCGCGAGCGGGGTGATTTTGCCATGGAACATCTCCGGCACGACCTGGCGCTGCCTCGTCAAGCCCGCCGCCGGCGCAACCGTCAGCGGCAAATACAGTTATCATTTAACAGATTATGCATGGCAGGCGAATGTAACGCTCGAAGCGGGAAAATATACGAAAGTGGATGCTGCCAACGGCAACATCGACACTCATTCCTCCATCGAGGGCTATACGGGAGATATTGGAATGCTGTACACGGACAATACGTCTGTTACCATTCCTGCAAGCGACTTTAACTGGCTCCAGCTGGGTAAGACCGTCAAGTCGATTACGCTGAACGGTAAGACGCATCTCATCGGGCGTACTGTCGATCCCGGCAATCCCATCAAACTGAAATTCGACGCCAGCAGCGGCGACCTGCAGTTCCGCGGTGAGACAGGCGACGGCTTTATCCCCATCGGCAGCTACGCCGAGTTCCAGAAGATATACGGTCTTGATAACCGTACCAATAAATACCGGCAGGAAGCCGACCTTGACCTGATGAACGAGGAGTGGACCCCCATAGCAGTAAAACACGAAACTCTTAATGTTAATTGGGATTTCTACGGCGAGTTTGACGGTGCGGGAAAGAAAATATCGAACCTGAAGATAGATGAGAGCAGCAATGACATGGGGTTGTTCCGTTCAAACATGGGTACGATACGCAATGTTCATATTGTATCCGGCACGATAACGGTAGGTAGCTACAGCGGAGGTATTAGCGGGTGGAATCAGGTTGGATCATACATCATTTCCTGTTCTAACAAGGCGACCGTGTCGGGGAAAGGCCAGTATATCGGCGGTATAGTGGGTACCAATCGGGGTACTGTCACCGCCTGCTACAATACCGGCGCAGTGTCGGGAGGCTCCTATGTCGGCGGCGTGGTAGGGTATAATCTAAGCGGTACTGTCACCGCCTGCTACAATACCGGCGCGGTGTCGGGAGGCAGCAGCGTGGTGGGGTCTAATGGAGGTACTGTCACCGCCTGCTACTGGAAAAGCGGTACTGTTACAAATAATAATGGTATTGGAACCGAGTTTAACCCTTACTTTAACCCCAACGGCACAAATGCTGCGTGGGATACGGGCACGGGCGAGGACTACGGCTGGTGGAAAGCGGGTACCACCAATGGCAGCCAGTTGCCGCAGCTGTGGTATGAATAGCGCTACCCTGACAGTGGCCGACCGACCCTGTCAGCGGTGGAGTTTTATGGTCTTTTCATAGACCCTGCTGACCCTCGTTGACCCTGACAGGTCTGCCGACCCTGTCAGGTCGTGCGCTACTCCCACGCAGGTGCGAAACGCCGACCTGTCAGGCTGCGTTGTAGAGACGCGATGCATCGCGTCTTTGCTGACAGGGTCAACGAAGACAGCGGCGACAGGCTGGTGGAAAGCGGGTACCACCAATAATAATACCTTACCGAAGCTGTGGTATGAATAGCGCTACCCTGACAGTGGCCGACCGACCCTGTCAGCGGTGGAGTTTTATGGTCTTTTTATAGACCCTGCTGACCCCTCGTTGACCTTGACAGGTCTGTCGACCCTGATGACTCTATTGACCCTGACAGGTCTGCCGACCCTGTCAGGTCGGGCGCTCCTCTCACGCCGGTGCGAAACGCTGACCTGTCAGGCTGCGTTGTAGAGACGCGCTGCATCGCGTCTTTTCCGGCAGGGTCAACGAAGACAGGCATCATGTCCCTGTTGACCCTGACAGGTCTGCCGACCCTGTCAGGTCGTGCGCTGCTCCCGCGCCGGTGCGAAACGCCGACCTGTCAGGCTGCGTAGCTGCTGACAGGGTCAACGAAGACAGGCATCATGTCCCTGTTGACCCTGACAGGTCTGCCGACCCTGTCAGGTCAGGCGCTGCTCTCACGCCGGTGCGAAACGCCGACCTGTCAGGCTGCGTAGCTGCTGACAGGGTCAATGAAGACAGCGGCGACAGGCTGGTGGAAAGCGGGTACCACCAATAATAATACCTTGCCGAAGCTGTGGTATGAATAGCGCTACCCTGACAGTGGCCGACCGACCCTGTCAGCGGTGGAGTTTTATGGTCTCTTCATAGACCCTGCCGACCCTCGTTGACCCTGGCAGGTCTGCCAGCCCTGACTCTATTGACCCTGACAGGTCTGCCGACCCTGTCAGGTCAGGCGCTGCTCTCACGCCGGTGCGAAGCGCCGACCTGTCAGGCTGCGTTGTAGAGACGCGATGCATCGCGTCTTTGCTGACAGGGTCAACGGGAGACGACGGCGGCGGGTTTTATCACCACTCTAACTGTATGCAAAAGTTGACAGCGGGATAGAAGAATACAGGAATGGAAAGACAAAAAAATTGGCTACCGACCATATTCATTCTTTTTTGGGTATATGAATGGTTTGATTTTGTGATTATATTTTTGCATACATTTGCATCGTAAACTTAAAATTGTATTCAAAATGATCATCATCAGCCCATCAGAATTAAGATCGGAGCAAAAGAAATACCTGGATATGGCGGAAACGGAAGACGTCGCAGTCAAAAGAGGCTCAAAACTGATACACCTGGTAGTCAGGGAGCGTACCATCACAGATGAAGACTTAAAACGGGGGATATCGACGGAAGAATTGATCCGCAGGGTACATCAACGTATTGATGCCTTTCCCGATCAATAATGACTGTTCGATTCTCGCCGGAAACCGCCGATTACCTGGCGGATTTAATCGAAGTACTCTATTTAAATGACTATTTCGGATTTAAAGAGTCTGCTAAAAAATATGTGGCTGACCTGGCCACAAGTATAGAAGTAACCATCGACAAAAAAATCAGTAAACCCGCTCCGCCCTATTTTGACAGGTACGGGAAAAATATGTCCTATTCCGTTTTTAAAAAGAACAAAAACACGCAATGGTATGTGTTTTTTAATTACGCTGATGACATTTATTACATAAGATATATCGGAAACAACCATACCTGTGCACAGTATTTATTGTAATTCCCCTGTTGAGCGGCCCGTTGATCTTCTGTTCTATTGATATGGATGCCCTGACAGGCAATGCACAACTTAGCGAAGACAGCGGCGGCAGGTATCATGACCCTGACAGGTCGTGCGCTGCTCCCACGCCGGTGCGAAGCGCCGACCTGTCAGGCTGCGTTGTAGAGACGCGATGCATCGCGTCTTTGCCGGCAGGGTCAACGGGAGACGGCGGCGGCGGGTTCCATCACCACTGTCAGGCTAAAGAGGCATAATTTTTGTGTGCTAAATGCGTACATGCGTGTGTACGCATTTATTATCAATATTAATTTGTCAGTAACATGTTAGTTATAAGTAGCAGAGAGTTCAGAAGCAACCAAAAGAAATATTTTGATTTGGCAAGGAACAGTCAGATTTTAGTCAAGAGGGGTAACGATACTTTTGTTATATCCGTTGCGAATCCCCAAACACTGTATCGTCCCGAAATAGTCAGGAGGGTTCATGAATCACTTGAAAACCTTGAAAAAGGTAATGTACAAGTAATCAAAGACGTTCATAACTTATGGAGCAGCCTGGGTATCGAATAGTGTATGATGATACGGTGAAGAAACATTTCGCGGTTCATTATAAAAGCGGGAACAAAGCGAGTATCAAGAAATTGGAACGGATTGTAAAAGAGTTATCCGAAACCCCTTTCCTTGGGACAGGTGATCCCCATGCACTCGGATATGAGTTGTCCGGTTCGTGGTCACGTCACATCAATAAAAAGGATGTTTTGATATATACGGTGTTTGAAGAAATTAAAATCGTACAAATACATTCCGCTTTAGGCCATTACCAGGACAAATAACATGGCAGTGCCCTTATCGCTGAAAAACCTGTTACAGAATCGATATCATTTTTAAGACAGAAAATCCGGAATTTGCCGTTCCAGCCCTGTCAGGTCGGGCGCTGCTCCCACGCCGGTGCGAAACGCTGACCTGTCAGGCTGCGTTGTAGAGACGCGATGCATCGCGTCTTTTCCGGCAGGGTCAGCAGGTATCATGTCCCTGTTGTCCCCCTTGTCCCTGTTGTTCTTTTTGACCCTGACAGGTCTGCCGACCCTGTCAGGTCAGGCGCTGCTCTCACGCCGGTGCGAAGCGCCGACCTGTCAGGCTGCGCAGCTGCTGACAGGGTCAACGGGAAACGTCGGCGGCGGTATGCATCGTGGCCCGCCTGTCAGCAGCTTCGCAGTGCATACTTGGGGAAATAAACCCCATCGAAAGAAAATATTTTGCCGGCTCAAAACAAAGCCGTATTTTTGTTAGCAAAATAAAAAAATATCATCATGTTAATGCCAATTGAAAGGGAAATCGCATCTTTGAAGGAAATAAATCGCATATCACTATGGCAACGGCAATAGATAAGCAAACAAGCGACAAGATTGGCTTTATCTCGTTCATTGTTCCCGAATTTGCTGCGGCTTACAAAATGAATGTTCAGGACGCTTTTTTCTACCTGAAGAAATACGGCGGCTGGGAGTATCTGAACAAATGCTGGTGGGCTTTGCATACCGACAGCGTTCATTATGCCGTACGCGACATTTATGAAGTTTGCCGCGAAAATGGAGGCTTGCGATGAAGGTTTATCACGGCAGCCATACGCAGATAACGGAAATTGACCTCTCGAAATGCGAGCCGCAGAGGGATTTCGGGCAAGGCTTTTATGTTACGAAGTTTCGTCGGCAGGCAGAGTTTTGGGCTTTCCGCAAAGGCTTGAGAGCGCATACCGAAGGCGTTATTACGGAATTTGATTTCGACGAAAACATTTATGATCATGGCAAGTTCAAGGTTTTGAGCTTTGAAAACTATAATGATGAATGGTTTGATTTTGTGATTAAAAACCGTGAAGCGCGAAAACCGGCACATGATTACGATATGGTAGAAGGCCCCGTTGCAGACGACAAAATACAACGCCGTTTGCAAAGATTTCTAACCGGCAAAATAACAAGGGAACAGTTTTTCGTCGAATTGAAACATCCCGAACCGTCGCATCAAATATGCTTTTGTACGGTAAGCTCTTTGCAAATGCTGCGAGTAACAGATTATAAGGTTATTATAAATATCGAAGACATTGGCGAAAAAGTGATTGAAGCGCTTGTCGTCGACTTTGAAAAATCGGAAAAAGACGCTTCCGAGTTATTCTATTCATCCGATACGTTTACAAAACTTTCCGATCACAGTTCCCGGTTTTTTGACAAACCCTGGCAGGAAATCTACGAAATACTGAAAACGGAAAAGAAGCTGTAGCTTTCAAGCTCCCCTGCTGAGCGACAATTGTATTACCACTCGGAACACAAGGCAATTTGTAATTACCTGCGGTGGGCCTTATTGACCCTGACAGGTCTGCCGACCCTGTCAGGTCGGGCGCTACTCCCCCGCCGGTGCGAAGCGCTGACCTGTCCCTAAGCAATCTTCAGGCTGGTTTCCCTTATGAGGCGGCTTATATCGGCCAGCGCCTCGGACAGTTTTTGCCGCTCGTCGGGGGTAAATCGAGCCGGCTTACCGTTCACCATGTTGCCATTAAGACGCTGGTAGAGCCACTGCCTCGTTTTACCGAAATATTTTTCGGCTACATAGCTTAATGAGATCACCCTGGATACTTCGCCAAGACGGACAATATCCGTAAGTTCGTCGAGACAGTCTTTCATATTACGTAACCCCTCGAACATTTTTTCTTCTGCCAAATCAAGTTCTTGAGGCGTTTTTTGTTTGTAGCGCTCCAAACGGGCGGCATGAAAGACCTCCATTTCTTCGGCAGTGGTTAACTTGCTGAATTCTTCAAAATCAGCCATCATTTCTTCAGTTGGAAGATATTTTTTTAAGTCCATATTTTTACTCTTTTAATTTCTTTTTTAGTTCCAGAATGGCATCGAGTATGGCATCCATATACTTTTCTCGCTCCTTTTGATCCTTAATCAGGGGCTGCATTGAATGTAACTTGAGGATAAGTTCCAACCGACGAATATCATCTCGGATTTCATCTTTATTTTCCATCTTCAAAAAATTTAGCGTCTTGTTACACTTCAAATGACTTCGCAGCCTGACAGGTCGTTATTACAGCGACCTGACAGGGTCTTTAGAACTGTCAGGGTCAACCGACATTATATCGTTGACACGACGCTAAGTTATTACTCGGTTAACTTGACAACACAAAGATAATAACCTTTTGGTAATTTTAATGCGAGTTACAAAAAAAAGATTGAAGAGTCGGTTTTTGGGGAAGCCAGATACCCGCTGGGAGTAGCGGTGGGCCTTATTGACCCTGTCAGGTCGGCAGGCCTGTCAGGGTCAACGAAAGACGCGGTACATCGTTTATTTCGCATCCCTTCAATAAATATTTTTTGAAAAGATACCGCTCATCAATAAAAAAACCTATCTTGCGTTTTATTTAAAACCCATTACCAGTATGCTGTACGTGTTTGTAAATCAATAACAAATGTATGCAGCAGCACAAAACCATCATCATCAAATGAACAGATATTGGGAAGAGGAACTCGAAACCATGTCCCGGCCGGCATTGGAAAAATTGCAGCTGGAACGCTTGAAGACAACGTTCGCTTATGCAGCCCGGTCGCCGTATTACAAGCAATTGTTCGGCAAACTCAACCTGACAGTCGACAGCTTCGGTCATATCGACGACATCCGCAAAATACCGTTTACCACCAAGGAAGACCTGCGCGCCAACTATCCATACGGGTTGGTGGCGCTTCCTTTGCAGGAGTCCGTCCGCTTACATTCATCAAGCGGCACAACGGGTAATCCCACCGTTATCTTCCATTCGCAGCACGACCTTGATTCGTGGTCGAACCTGGTAGCGCGTTGCCTCTATTCGGTGGGCGTGCGCGATACCGACGTATTCCAGAACACCAGCGGTTATGGCATGTTCACCGGCGGATTGGGCTTCCAGTACGGCGCCGAGCGTCTGGGATGCCTTACCATTCCTGCGGCAGCAGGCAACAGCCGCCGGCAAATCAAATTTATGCAGGACTTCGGAACGACCACCGTCCATGCCATTCCCAGCTATGCCATCCGCCTGGCCGATGTATTCGAAGAAATGGGGCTTGATCCGCATCGCGATACGCGCCTCAAAACGCTGGTCATCGGCGCCGAGCCTCATACCGAGGAACAGCGTCGCCGCATTGAAGAATTATTGGGCGTCCGCGCTTTCAATTCGTTCGGCATGTCGGAAATGAGCGGCCCGGGCGTAGCTTTCGAATGTGAATATCAAACCGGACTGCACCTTTGGGAAGATGCTTTCTATCTCGAAATTATCCATCCGGACACACTCGAACCCCTACCCGACGGCGAAATCGGCGAATTGGTACTCACGTCGCTCGATCGCCGGGCCATGCCGATCCTCCGCTACCGCACGCGCGACCTCACGCGGATCCTTCCCGGCGATTGCCCGTGCAGACGGGTACACCGGCGCATCGATCGTGTGAAAGGCCGTACCGACGACATGTTCATCATCAAGGGATGCAATATCTTCCCGATGCAGATTGAAAAAATACTGCTCCAGACGCCGGAAGTGGGCAACAATTACATGATTACGCTCGATACCGTCGACCATTCGGACGAAATGCTGATCGAGGTAGAACTGAAAGACCTGTTTACCGACGATTACGGCCGCCTGGAGAACCTGGCCAAAAGCCTCCGCCACCGTATCCGCGACGAGGTGCTGGTCGCCCCGAGGATCAAGCTGGCAGAATCGGGCTCGCTGCCGCAAAGCGAAGGAAAAGCAGTACGTGTAAGAGATTTGAGAAACAATAAATAACGTTTAAACCTAAAAGTCATGACAACCATCAGACAATTATCCATTTTTTTGGAAAACAAATCGGGACGCCTCCAGGAAGTGCTGGAAGCATTGGGTAACGAGAAGATCAACATCACAGCGCTGACCATTGCCGATACTTCGGAATACGGCATCCTGCGGCTGATCGTATCCGACCCCGAAAACGGGTACAAGCTGTTGAAGAACCGCGGATTCAGCGTGAACCTCACGGATGTGCTTTCCCTGTCGGTATCGCACGAAGCCGGATCGCTGGCAAAAGTGCTGAAAAAGTTTTCGGAGGAAAAGCTGAGCGTCGAATACATGTATGCGTTCAGCCTGGGCGAAAAGGCAGTGATCGTGCTGCGTACCGACAATCGTCCCAAAGCGTTTGAAATCATCGAACGGAACAATTTTACACTCATCAGCGAAGACGAAATTAAAAACCTTTAAATAGTGACAGGTTGCAGGTTACAGGTTACGAAGTCCATGTACCCGCCACTTGCCGCCTGTCATTCGTAATTAAATAGAAGATGATTTGGAATGAAACATTTGAGTGCATGACCCGTGAGGAAATGCACAGGTGCCAGAGCAGACGGCTGGTAGATGTGGTGGAGCGCGTATACCACAATGTGCCCTTTTACCGCAAAAAGATGCAGGAGATGGGCATAGGGCCTGAGGATATCCGTGGAATAGAGGATTTGCCGAAGCTGCCTTTCACCACCAAACAGGATTTGCGCGACAATTATCCGTTCGGGCTGTTTTCCGCGCCGACGACCGAGATCGTACGCCTGCACGCCTCATCGGGAACTACCGGAAAACCCATTGTGGTGGGCTACACGCGCAAAGACCTCGCCACGTGGAGCGAAGTGATGGCGCGTACATTGACCTGCGCCGGCATTACCCGCCACGACTTTTTGCAGGTATCATACGGTTACGGCTTGTTTACGGGCGGCTTGGGCGTCCATTACGGCGCCGAGAAAGTCGGATGTTCGGTTATTCCCATTTCAGGAGGCAACACCAGGCGCCAGTTGCAGATCATGCACGACTTCGGCAGTACGGCGCTGGCCTGTACGCCGTCGTATGCGCTCTACTTAGCCGAAGCTATCAGGGAAAGCGGCATGCCGCGCGAAGAATTTAAACTGCGCGTGGGTACTTTCGGCGCCGAACCGTGGACCGAGAATATGCGCCGCGAGATCGAAGAAAAGCTCCGGATCAAAGCCATTGACATCTTTGGCTTGAGCGAGGTGATCGGGCCGGGCGTTTCCAGCGAATGTACCTGTCAGAACGGGTTGCATGTGTTTGAAGACCATTTCGTTCCCGAAATCATTCATCCCAAAACCCTTGAAGTCGTGCCGGAAGGAGAAGAAGGCGAACTTGTATTCACCACGGTTACCAAGGAAGGGATGCCGCTGTTGCGGTACCGCACGCGCGACCTGTCGAGCCTCGACTATTCGCCCTGCCGTTGCGGCCGTACGCTGGTACGCATGAAGAAATGCACCGGCCGCAGCGACGACATGCTCATCATACGCGGCGTCAACCTGTTCCCGTCGCAAGTTGAAAGCGTACTGCTGGAAATGAAGGAAACCAGTCCGCACTACCTGTTGATTGTCGACCGTGTGAACAACCTCGACGTGCTCGAATTGCAGGTGGAAGTGGAAGAAGGTTTCTTCCTCGACCGGATCAGCGAGTTGCAGGGACTTACACGCCGCATCAAGCACACCCTGGAAAGCGCCCTGGGCATCAGCCTGACGGTGAAACTGGTGGAACCCAAAACGATTGCCCGCAGCGAAGGAAAAGCAACAAGGGTGATCGATAAGAGGAAGATCTAACGGTATTTAAGTAAGAACATCGTTTAAAATTTGTACTTCCGGCGCGCGGCGCTTTTCTCCTCCCCCACATGGGGGGAGGCCGGGAGGGGGGCTATATATGAAAAGATTACAATCATTAGACGCTTTGCGCGGATTCGACATGTTTTGGATCATCGGGGGCGGCGGTATTTTTGCAGGACTGGCATCGCTCACAGGCTGGGCGCCACTGGTATGGTGGGAGCGCCAGTTACATCATGTGGAATGGCACGGGTTTGCCTTCGAAGACATGATATTCCCGCTGTTCCTGTTCATTGCGGGTATCTCGTTCCCGTTTTCAATGGCGAAGCGGATGGAGAACGGTGCATCCCGAAAGTCACTGTACATGCAGATATTCAGGCGTGGACTCATACTTGTATTGTTCGGGATGATTTACAACGGCCTGTTGAATTTCGACTTTGTCAAGACAGGAAGCGCCAGTGCGAATGGGGTATTAAGTTTCGATTTTTCCACCATGCGGTTTGCCAGCGTACTGGGACGTATCGGCCTGGCATGGATGTTTGCGGCCTTGATTTTCGTCAACACCGGAAAACGGAATATACGCATTGCCTGGTGTGCCGGATTGCTGATTTTTTACTGGCTGTTGCTCGCATTTGTCCCGGCATTCGACAATCCCGGCGCCGACCGCTTTTCGATGGAAGGCAACTTCACAAGCTATTTCGACAGGCTGTTTCTTCCGGGCAAGCTGTACAAGGGTATCCACGATCCCGAAGGTCTGTTGGGCATTATCCCGGCTACGGCCACAGCCATGCTGGGGATGCTCGCCGGGCAGTTTGTGATGTGGCGTAAGGAAGGACTTACCGAACAGCGGCGAACCGGCTATATGGCTCTTGCAGGCGTAGTACTGGCCGGTATCGGTTTGTTATGGAATATCATTTTCCCGATCAATAAAAACCTGTGGACAAGCTCTTTTGTTTGTATGGCAGGCGGGTTAAGTTTGCTGCTGTTTTCACTTTTCTATTTGATGATTGATGTATGGGGCTATCGTAAATGGTCGTTTTTCTTTACGGTGATCGGGATGAATTCCATCACCGTCTATATGGCGCTGCGCATGGTCAAATTTGCGTATACCGCCGGTTTTCTGTTCGACGGCGTGATCCGCCGGTTTCCCGATACGTGGACGGATTTTCTTGGCAGTTGCGCCTATGTTGCGACGGGCTGGGCGTTCCTGTATTTCTTATACAGACAGAAAATCTTCCTGAAGGTATAGGGACGGCTGTTTTTTCTATGGATATGCTTTCCCCGCCGGGAAATGAACCCGATTCTACCCGGCATCCGATCGCAAGAGCGAAACATTCCATGCGACATCGGCAGTAAGTTATTAATATTGACAAAATAAATTCGCTCTTTTTGCGAATTATCAAAATAGAAGCATTATATTTGCACCGTAAAGTTAACGATATGATTGTAAAGTTTGAAGAAACATATTTGCAAGAACTGTACGAAACGGGAAAAACGACAAGTAAAAAGCATCGGTTTCAACCCGAAATAATACGGAAATATCAATATTGCATTCGGTTTTTGCTTGGCGCAAGTTGCATTGAAGCGTTATATACAATTAACGCATTGAATTACGAAGTATTGAAAGGCGACAAGGCGGGTATTTCTTCCATACGTGTAAACAAGCAATATCGGATTGAATTTACCGTAACGGATAACGGTGTTGAACCAATCGTTACCGTTTGTAATATTTTAGAATTGTCAAATCATTATAAATAAAAGCATTATGATTACGTTAAAAGGGGTTGATCCTCGAATGATAGCAAATAATCTTGAACCGTCCGAACCGATACATCCGGGCGAATTGTTGAAAGAAGAAATTGAATATCGCGGCATTTCGCAAAAGAAACTTGCCGAGCGTATGGGAATATCATATACGGCGCTGAATGAAGTGCTTAATTGCAAACGTACAGTAACAACCAGATACGCCTTGCTGTTTGAAGCCGCTTTGGGTATTGAAGCCGGTATGTGGATACGGATGCAGGCGGACTATAATATGCAAACAATAAAACAAAACAAATCTTTTGCCGACCGCCTTGCTAAAATCCGCAAGCTGGCGGCGATTTACCTTTAGGCCTTTGCAAAAAATCATTACCCTGACAGAATGATAGGAGCGGTAACAGGTGATATTGTTGGTTCACGATTTGAGTTCAGCAACCATTTAGGTACGGATTTTCATTTGCAAATCTTCTAAAATACCTGCAATTGGTCTATATCTTCATCATCGCCGTTGTGCCTTACCTGATCCTCGCCTTATGGTTATGGCGGGGGTGGATCATGCTGTCTCGATTCGAAATAGCAGGCGCCTCCGTATCCGTATCGGTGGTAATTCCGATGCGTAACGAGGATTCAAACATCGGGAATCTGCTTTTGGACATTGCCGGTCAGCATTACTCGCAGGAACTCATCCAGGTGGTAGCGGTAGACGACCACTCAACCGACCGTTCGGCAGCCATAGTGGAAAAATTCGCCCGGGAACACCCGAATGTTGAATTGTTGCACCTCCCGGAGGGAAAATACGGAAAAAAGGCTGCTTTGCGACATGCCTTGCCTCATCTCACAGGTACCCTGACAGTCACCACCGATGCCGATTGCCGTGCCACTCCACGCTGGTTAGCCACTATTGCCGCTTTTTACGTGACGTATCATCCGAATCTGATCATTGGTCCCGTGATATTTACTTATGGCCGTTCGTTTTTCAGTCGATGGCAGGCGCTGGAACTGATGAGCCTTACGGGATCATCGGCGGGAGCGGCATCATGGAGACGGCCTGTCATGTGCAGCGGCGCTAACTTAGCCATGGAGCGGAACGTGATGGAGCGTTATGCTTATGTATATGACAGCCCGCCGGCGTCAGGCGATGATATGATGATGATGTTAGAAATCAGGAAAGATCCGGACAGTCGGACTTTTTATCTTAAATCGGTTGGCGCTACAGTGACCACTCCTCCCCCACCCGACCTGAAAAGTCTGATCCGCCAGCGTAACCGGTGGACCTCCAAAAGCAAAGCCTATACCGACTTCACGGTGATCATGGTCGCCGTCATTGTTTTTATTGCCAACCTGTCGATCCTGGCCTGTTTCATCGCCGGTTTTTTCCAACCCTGGCTTCTTTGCCCGGCGGCCATACTGTGGCTGGCTAAAATGTCGGCAGACTGGCCATTTTTAAATTCACTCTGCCGCTTCTGGCGAATGAAACGATTGATGCGCATATTCATTCCCGCTCAGCTTTTGTATCCATTTTATGTAGTGTGGGTGGGTATCGCCGGGAACATTGCTCCTGTGCGCTGGAAAGACCGTAAAAGTAATTTTTGATTTTTCAAAAAAGATCATTTTTTCACGCAACGTTTCACGTTTTTCTCATCTTACCAACATATCAATAAGGTTTGGTTATGGACTGAGGTTTGATGACAGTAAAATGCCGTCAAGCCTTTTTTGTTTTTCCTGTCGTAACGCCTTATCAACTACAGCTGGTATGGGAATTTTGAATGTTGATAATCGATCGTGTAGTGCAACCCGATGCTTTCGTGGCGGGCCTGTGCGCTTTTAATCACTAAGTAGGCCGCATTGATGATGTTGCGAAGTTCGCATAACTGCAACGACAGGGTCGTTTTGGCATAGAGGGTTTCCGTTTCGTCATAAATGATTTGCAAGCGATCCATAGCACGTTTCAAACGCAGGTTCGAACGTACAATACCCACATAATTGCTCATGATCTGCTGCAACTCTTTATAGTTTTGCGTAATGAGCACCATTTCCTCGGGGTGTGCCGTTCCTTCGGTATTCCATTCGGGAATATTTTCCGGGATGATATATTCCTTAAAGTGTTCGATGGCATCCTTAGCCGCGTTGTTGGCATACACTACGGCTTCGAGCAGCGAATTGGATGCAAGGCGGTTGGCGCCGTGCAATCCCGTGCAGGTAGTTTCGCCGGCAGCATACAGCCGGTTGATGCTGCTGTGTCCGTGCATGTCTACTCTGATACCGCCGCACTGGTAATGTGCCGCGGGAATCACCGGGATATAATCCTTCGTAATGTCAACGCCTGTGCGCAGGCATTTTTCGTAAATATTCGGGAAATGGTCTTTCAGCGCATCGTGCGAGGTGGCTGTAGCGTCGAGGTACACATGTTCGTCGCCACGCACCTTCATTTCGTTGTCAATAGCGCGCGCTACCACATCGCGCGGAGCCAGCGAGCCACGTTTGTCGTATTTGTACATGAATTCCCTGCCGTCGACGGTGCGCAACACGGCGCCAAATCCCCGCATGGCTTCTGAAATCAGGTACGACGGCTTGTCGGACGGATGGTACAGCGAGGTGGGATGGAACTGGATAAATTCCATATTGTCGATGATGCCCTTGGCGCGGTATACCATCGCAATGCCGTCGCCGGTAGCGATGCGCGGGTTGGTGGTGGTGGTATACAGGTTACCGGTTCCGCCGGTGGCCATCATGGTAACGCGCGACAGAACGGCGAACGTTTTGTTGGTCTTGATGTCGAGCAGGTAAGCGCCATAACACTCGATGTCGGGATGGTAGCGTTTCACCAGCCTGCCGAGATGGTGCTGTGTGATGACATCCACCGCGAAATGATTTTCGAGGGTTTCGATATTCGGATGGCGTCGCGCCATATCCGACAGCGCGCGCTGTATTTCGAAACCCGTATTGTCTTTGTGATGCAGGATGCGATGCTCACTGTGTCCGCCTTCGCGTGCAAGGTCGAAAGTACCGTCGCCGGCCCTGTCGAACTGTGCGCCCCAGTCGATCAGTTGCCTGATCTGTTCGGGGGCTTCGCGGACAACCATGCGCACCGCCATTTCGTCGCAAAGCCCGTCGCCGGCAATCAGCGTATCGGTGATGTGTTTCTCGTACGAGTCTCCTGCGTCAAATACAGCCGCAATCCCGCCCTGCGCATAGCGGGTGTTTGTTTCCTCAAGCGTGGTTTTACTCACCAGGCAAACTTTACCGTAGGGCGCAACTTTCAAGGCAAAACTCAACCCGGCCAGTCCCGAGCCGATGACCAGGAAATCAACTTCGCGTTTCATAAAATTATTTTAAATTTTCGACGGATCATTTCGCTTAGGAGCTGTCAAGGAATAAACGTTACGTTTCGACGGCTTGAAAAGCCGGATTTTCATAACCGCAGGTCGCGACCTGCGGAAAGGAGATGTCTCGCGGCCGCTGCCTGAAAGGCAGGATTTCAGGCAGCACGCGTCCTGCCTTTCAGGCAGAAGTGGAGGAGAGACGCGTCTTCCGCAAGCTGCGCTTCGCTTGCATGCGGTTACGAAAATAAAGCCCTTCGGGCTATGATGCCTTGAGAAAATTTTGGACAATGTAAT
>JAISCQ010000131.1 GCA_031265445.1 Bacteroidales bacterium | reverse complement strand
TCGGCATAAAGCTCCCTGATGCCATCTGTTCCGGTCGCAATTTTTGCATAAATGGTGGCCTGCTGAAAACGTTTGCGCTGTTCCATCTGTTTTTCCGATACCGTTTTCGGCTGTTCCGGAACTTTCGAGACGATCGTCTGACCGTCCTTTTGACGAAATACCAGCAAATCGCCGATCTTCCCGCTCAATCCGTGGGTTACCACATTTCCTTTTTGCTTTGCCATAATTCTAAGGTTTTAAAAATGAATATAATATGAGGTATGTAAAAATAAAAAGCCGCTATATCGCATGATGCGATATAGCGGCGGTATAATAACTTTGAAAAATTTTTGCTAAGTCTCGCGCGCGTGCGCGTTATATGTAATGTAACTCTCTCTCTCTCTCTCTCTCTCTCTCTCTCTCTCTCTCTCTCTCTCTCTCTCTCTCTGCAAAAGCCGTGCCATTCGGTGATTTACCGAACATTACACCGGACATTGCCTGTAACAAATTTTCGAGAGATTTTGATGTCATGAAAGATGCTTTTGAATCAATTTTTAATCAAAAAACGAGGGGGCAAATATAAACGGTTTTTGAACAAAAACAAAAAAATATTTGTTTTAGGAGATTTTTTTTTATCTGCCACCGCCGTCAGGGTCAAAACGAACTTGTACGCAATTGTATCGTTACCGTACAAAAACTGTTCGTTTTCGTACAGTTATCGAAAAGGGCCTGTTTATAATCGTCTTATTCGCAGGTCAATGTATTTTTGGCACATCTCTTGATTCTTCCGGATCAGGAGATTTAAAAATCGAAATAATCATGGATCGCATCATCAAAAAGAAAAAATGGACGCCCGGAAAGATCGCTATGATCGGTGGAGCAGTAGCTTTAGCATCGCTCGTCGTATTCGTGGCTGTAAGCGCTTCGGGCAAGTCGAAACTGAATGTAGCGGCTGAACGGATGACCGTCGCCACAGCCAAAAACGCTACGTTCCGCGAGTTTATCCCTGTAACGGGTATCGTACAGCCCGTATCAACCATCTTCCTCGATTTGCAGGAAGGCGGCCGGGTGGAAGAGATCTTCGCAGAGGACGGCGCAGTGCTTGCCCGGGGACAGGCGATTTTGAGATTGAAGAATACCGACCTTGAAATGAACCTGGTTACACAGGAGTCGGCAGTTTACAACCTGCTGGTACAATCGCAGATATCGCAGAATGCCGCGCGGCAGAATACGATCTCGAAATTGACCATGGCTGTGGACGTGGAAAGTTCGTTGCGGGAGGCCAAACGGGTGCATGACCTGAACAGCAAGCTGATGGAGCAGAAAAATATTGCGCCGCAGGAATATCAGGAATCGAAGAACAGGTATGAATATTACCTTGAAAAAAGGCAGTTGATGATGGAAATCCTCAAGCAGGATTCGATTGCCGTGCTGCAACAGATGGAGCAGTTGAACCTGACGAATAGGGGTTCGCAGAACGCATTGGAGCTGATGCGCCGCAAGATTGCCGACCTGACCGTATGCGCCCCCGTAGACGGACAGCTGACCTCGCTCGACGCCGAGATCGGCCAGAGCAAGAGCAAGGGCGAACGTATCGGTCAGGTGGATGTGCTGAGCGGGTTCAAGGTGCGCGTGGATGTGGACGAACACTACATCTCGCGCATCTATGCCGGACTCGAGGGACAGTACAAGCGCGGCGACAGTCTTTATACGCTGGCGATCAAGAAGGTGTATACGCAAGTGACCGCCGGACGCTTTGCCGTGGATATGCTTTTCCAGGGCAGCGTTCCCGACAATATCCGTCGCGGACAGTCGTTGCAGATACGCATCGCCTTGAGCGACGAAACCGAAGCGCTGATTATCCCGCGCGGCGGCTTCTACCAGCAAACAGGCGGCAACTGGATCTTCAAGCTCGCCAGGGACGGCGGCAAGGCATACCGCACGGACATCCGTATCGGACGGCAGAACCCGGACTATTATGAGGTGCTCGACGGCCTGCAACCCGGCGATCAGGTGGTGGTGAACAGCTATGAGAATTACGGGGATGTGCAGGAACTGGTGGTGAAGGGCCCCCTAAGCCCCCTCCCAGCCTCCCCCTAAGGGGGAGGAGAAGGCGCTTCGCAAAGACAGTGCATTAATCAAAAACAAATGCAGTTAGTAATAGTAATAAATAGTAATAGTAGATTAAATTAAATTATAAAAACGAGCCTGATCTCCACAACCTGCGAGTAGCGCTTAACTCCCTCTCCTTGGGGGAGGGTTGGGGTGGGGCTTCAAATTATAAAAACGAGCCTGATCTCCACACCCTGTGAGTAGCGCTTGACTCCCTCCCCTTGGGGGAGGGTTGGGGTGGGGCTGGAGGGCTTCCAAATCTTAACAAAATGAAATCTTTAGTATCCACATTCAGGTATTTAAAACGCGACAGGGCTTTTTCACGGATCAACCTTGCAGGTCTGGCCATCGGTTTGACGGCGGTTCTGTACATTACGGTTTATCTGTGGCAGGAATCGCATTATGATGATTTCCATGTGAATGGAGATAAGCTCTATCAGGTATCCATTGAGTTGAAGCAGGGCGGAAAAGTAATGGGCGAACAGGCTCAATTTGTTGCGGCGCTGACGCCGGCAATTAGAGCTGAACTGCCCGAAGCGGAGGCGGTTTCCTGTTTTTCTTCTCCGCGAACGGTGATGGCATCGTATGAAGCGCAATTGTTGAAAATGAATCGGGTTTATTTTGCCGACAGCAGTTTCCTGAAACTGTTTACCTTTCCGCTGGTGGAGGGAGACGTCAATACGGCATTGAGCGCTCCCTGGACTGTGGTATTAACCGAAAAAACGGCGCGTAACCTGTTTGGCAGGGAGAATCCTGTGGGCAAGAGCATCATGGTCAATGGTGACATGCCGTTTTCAGTTACGGGAGTGCTTGCGGATCTTCCGGCCAATTCGCAGTTCAATTTTGAAGCGCTG
Organism: Bacteroidales bacterium; assembly: GCA_031265445.1. Taxonomy (GTDB): domain Bacteria; phylum Bacteroidota; class Bacteroidia; order Bacteroidales; family UBA4181; genus JAIRLS01. The sequence continues at coordinate 25,594 of JAISCQ010000131.1, read as the reverse complement.
GCTTCATTCCCAACATTTGAACGCATGATGCCGGCTCATTTTTTCGGATGGAGGGGAGGCAACCAGTTTGCCACATTTTTGCAGATCGGCCATCCATCGCAACTGGCAGATGTTGAAGATAAAATCAACCGGTTGATTTGGACGCACATTGGAGAAGAATATTCCAAAGTAAGCATCGAACTGAAAGGAAGTTTGCAGGCAGTGCGGGATGTGCACCTGCATCACAGTTCCGAGTCGAAGTCATTACGGATGAATCTTTGGATATTTAGCATCGTCGCATTGCTGATTCTTGCTGTGGCAGGGATCAACTTTGTGAACCTGACGGCAGCCCGGTCGCTGCGCCGGATCAGGGAAGCCGGTGTGAGAAAGCTCATTGGCGCACGAAAGACGGATCTTGTAAGGTTGTTCCTTGGGGAATCCCTCATCGTCAGTCTTACCGCATTCGTATTGTCCCTGCTGCTGTTTTGGTTATTGAATCCTTTTTATGCCCAATTATCGGGAACGCCCGTTACAGATTCCGTTTTTCCGAATTTACAGATCGTCGGGGGCGTATTTCTGTTAACGATACTGATTGGCGTCCTTGCAGGAAGCTACCCGGCGCTCCGCCTGTCGGCGCTTCCGCTTGGCGATGCGGCAAAAGGAGGGGGCGTGCAGAAAATGAGCAGGCACAGGGTGCAAAATGCGCTGATTGTTGCACAATTTGCTATTTCGACAGGACTGATTGTAAGCACCCTGGTTATTTCCGGCCAACTGTCGTTTATCAACCATAAGGATACAGGGATGAACCGGGATGGTATCCTGATCCTTCCCCTTGAAAATGACGTCATTGCTCGACGCGAACCCTTATTGAAGCATCGGTTGGAAAACTTGCCCGGAGTATCGGCAGTGTCTGCGTCATCGAATGTTCCGGCAGGATGGATAACGTCAAACGGCTATTTTCCCGAAGGAATGACGGATGTGATGATGATTAAGGTATTGGATGCGGACGAAAACTTTCTTGAGGTATACGGGATCACGCTAAAGTCGGGTAGATTTTTTAACGGCGGAGAAGCCGATAAAACCTGTTATGTGATCAATGAGGCGCTGGCTAAGTTGCTGGACTGGAATGACGGCGCCATCGGAAAACGCATCAACCGCAACGGTAATCATGAAGTCATCGGGGTCGTCCGGGATTTTCATTACGAATCGCTGTACAGCGAGATTCAGCCGCTGATCATTACCTGTCAACCGGAAGGCGCCGGCCTGTTTTCCGATGTTTCCGTCAAATTCGGCTCGACCGGCGCGCCTTCCCTGATCAGCCATGTTCAAGAAGTATGGAAAGAAGTGAATCCCGATGTACCCTTTGAATATCGCTTTTTCGATGATGTATACGACAGCCAGTATAAAGCGGAACAGCAATTCCGGATGCTGTTCTTCAGTTTTTCCTTTATTGCGATTGTATTGGCGGCGCTGGGGATGTTGAGCCTGATGGCGTATACGATCGAACAGCGGAAAAAAGAGATCAGCATCCGGAAGGTGTTAGGCGCGTCCATTCGCGATGTGCTGCAACTTTTGCTCCGGCGCACGGCGGTACAAATACTGGTCGCCAATATGATCGCCTGGCCTGTAGCCTGGTGGCTGATACACAAATGGCTGGAAAATTTTGCTTACCGGATACAGATCGGTTGGGCGGTATTTGCCCTGGCGCTGTTCATTTCAGCTTTTATTGCCCTGGCAGCAGTTGCTTACCAGGCGGTTAAAGCAGCAACAGCCAACCCGGTGAAGAGCTTGAAGGCGGAGTAGGCCCCCTCCCGGCCTCCCCCTAAGGGGGAGGAGAAGGCGCTTTTTAAAGGATAGTGCGTTATATCAAAAACAATAAGCCCCCTCCCGGCCTCCCCCCAAGGGGGAGGGGAAGGCGCTTCGCAAAGACAGTGCATTAATCAAAAACAAATGCAGTTAGTAATAGTAATAAATAGTAATAGTAGATTAAATTAAATCATAAAAACGAGCCTGATCTTCACAACCTGCGAGTAGCGCTTAACTCCCTCCCCTTGGGGGAGGGTTGGGGTGGGGCTTTAAATCTTAAAACCATGTTCGGAAATTTGAAAATAACAATTCGTAACCTGCGTCGCAACAGGTTGTATTCTGCCATTAACATCACCGGGTTAGCGGTGAGTCTGGCTGCGTGTACTTTCATTGTCCTGTGGATACAGGACGAGTTGAGTTACGACCGTTTTCATGAGGATGCCGGGGACATCTACATGACCGTTGCCCATTTCAGGAGCGATGCCGGTTCCTCGTCGGTAAGGCTTTCGGCGGGACTGTTTGGTCCGGTAGCCGCACAGGATTTCAGTGACGTGGAATCGTATTGCAGGCTCAGGGAGATAGGCGCCGGTTATTTGCAGGCGGGAGGCGTAAGAACGGGAATGAAGCCGATATTGCTGTCCGACAGCAGTTTCTTTACATTCTTCAACTTTCCCCTTGTAAGGGGCGAGAAAAGCGACATACTGCGAAATCCCGATGATGTGGTGATCAGCGAGAGTCTGGCGCACGAAATATTCGGCAACGGGGATCCTGTGGGTAGAACCGTTAACCTTGAGGGATGGAAGGATCTTCACGTAGCAGGCGTGATGAAAGATATGCCGCGCAACACTTCCGTGCCCCGCGCCGAGATGATCTGCCGGTACCGGGCGCTCGACGGAACCACGGATTGGGTTCGACAGTTTTATCTGGACGCCATCAATGGCTGGCAGGGCTGCGAATATCTCACGTATCTCCGGTTGAAACCGGGTACTGACGTCAAGCAGCTGGCCGAAAATGTGACGGGAAAACAAACGATGATGCGGGATATTCGATCGTTTACGCTTCAGCCGCTGGTGAACCTGTATCTGTATACCCTTGACGGAGAGCCGGCAGGGATCAAAACAGTACGTATCTTCCGGTGGATCGCCATGGTGATCCTGTGCATTGCGTGCGTCAATTATGTGAACCTGGTTACGGCGCGCTCATCAAAACGCCATCGCGAGATAGGGTTGCGAAAAGTGATCGGGGCGCGCAAACTGCGGCTGTTCGGGCAACTGATCGCCGAAGCGGTGGCGCTGTTTGTCATAGCCGTTATCATTGCCGCCCTGCTGAATATGCTCCTGCTGCCGGCATATAACCAGCTGGCGGGGAAAGCAATCGTCCTGAACTGGCTCGACCCGGGCGTGTGGCTGATATACGGAGGGATGTTGCTGCTGGTGACCCTGCTTGCAGGGATGTATCCTTCGTGGATGCTTGCCTCTTTCAGGCCGTTGAGCATGATTCAGGGGTTGAACGTGAAAAGGGGAAGCGTTGTTTTCAGGAGGGTTTTGGTAGTGCTGCAATTTGTTTCTTCGGCTGCATTGATTGTGGGAACCATTGCGCTGAAAGCGCAGATGAACTATATACGCCAGAAAGACCTCGGATTCGACAGGGAACAGGTTTTCACTTGCAGGCTTCATGACATGGCGGCGCATTTTGACGCGATCAGGTCGGAACTGGTGCAACAGGATGCAATTGTGGGAATAACCTATGGCAGCGAAAACATCACCCAGGTAACTTCAGGTACCATGTTCGGCGCCTGGGAAGGCAAAACGGGCGACGGACAGGTATCGCTGGCGCAGGAACGGGCCGACACCTCGTTTCTGCGTGTGATGGACATTCCGCTGGCCGAAGGAACCGGAATAACATCCACCGATGAACCGCAATTTATACTGAATGAAGCCGCCATCCGGGCAATGGGTATGGAAGACCCTGTCGGCAAGCGGGTGGAAGGGATCAGGATCGTCGGCGTGGCCAGGGATTTCCATTTTAAAAGCCTTCATCAGGAGATCACCCCGATGGTTATATATTACCAGCCGGCCGAGGGACGGCACACGCTTTATGTGCGAACCGCCGGGGGTAAGGCACAACAGGCTATTGCCGCCGTCGAAAGTATATGGAATAAATACAATACTTCGTATTCGTTCGATTACGTATTTCTGGACGAAACATTCGACCGCCAGTATCGTGAGGACGTCCGTACAGGGCTTTTGTTCGGTATTTTTTCCATCATTGCCGTTTTTCTTTCGTGCCTGGGGCTATTGGGACTGATTACCTATACTGCCGAAACGAAATTCAAGGAGATAGGGATCCGGAAAGTTCTTGGCGCCGGTGTGATAGACATTGTCATGATGCTTTCCCGCGAGTTTCTTGTCCTGGTTGGTATTGCGCTGTTGATCGCCTTTCCGTTGGCTTACTGTTGGCTGGATGGCATGTTGCAGGATTTCGCCTACCGTATTTCCCTCGGCTGGTGGATGTTTGCCGCGGCGGCAGCGGTCACCGTCCTGCTTACGCTGCTTACGGTAAGTATACAGGCTGTTAAGGCAGCAACAGCCAACCCGGTGAAGAGCTTGAAGACGGAGTAGGCCAGCCCCCTCCCGACCTCCCCCTAGGGGGGAGGAGAAGGCGCTTCGCAAAGACAGTGCGCTATATCAAAAACAAATGCAGTTAGTAATAATAATAAATAATAATAGTAGATTAAATTAAATTATAAAAACGAGCCTGATCTCCACAACCTGTGAGTAGCGCCTGACTCCTTCCCCTTGGGGGAGGGTTGGGGTGGGGCTTCAAATTATAAAAACGAGCCTGATCTCCACAACCCGTGAGTAGCGCCTGGCTCCCTCCCCTTGGGGGAGGGTTGGGGTGGGGCTTAATAGCTGTTATCGTGAAGCGTCAGTGTTGTCGATTTCAGGCGGCATTTCTCGAAATCCACCGCCAAGCGCGGATTGAACGGTTCGCCTTTGAACCGTGTTTCGAAATGCAGGTGTTCGCCCTGTGCATTGCCGGTTTTTCCGCCGCCGCCGATACGATCGCCCGCCCGCACGCGCTGGTTGAGTTTCACAGCGATGCTGTTGAGATGGCTGTATAGAGTTTCCAGACCATTTTCATGGCGTACCACTACTACTTTGCCATAGTTTCCGTAATCCTTTGCCAAACGTACCATACCATCGAAAGCACAATATACCGGGTCTTCCTTTTCCAGTTTGATGTCGATACCCGTATGCATGCGTCCGTTACGCGGACCGAATTCCGAAAGTATTTTCCCGCAACAGGGCATCACAAAATCGGATGTTCCCGCAGGGCGGAGGTTTAAAGTAACCGTACCGGAAGGAGCGGGATCGCTGCCGATGCGTACGTGCTCGGTGTTCCACCGGTCGCCGTAGTATTCGCGGGCAGGATAGCCGGATGAACTTGTAGCAGATGCGGTTGTCTTTGATGATTTTGACGATGACGAAGATTTTGAAGACGAAGCATCACCGGCATCAAAAGTTACACTGATTTTTTCGGATGGTTCGGATGATGCAGCTTTGCGTGAACTTTTGCAACCCGATAAGAGAAGCGCTGATACGAGAACCAGGCATGCCGGCCCGAATGACCATTTTGGAAAACGAAGAGCCACAGAGGTTTTATTCATTGATCATCATGATAAAATACATGCAAAAATACAAAATAGTTCGGAATAGAGGTTTGTTCCGTGTCCATCGGAAGATTCAAAAATACAGATCACATCCCTGGAAATCCTCAGCCGGCGAAACATTTTTCTACCATTTCCGTATATGAACACAGTAAAAATTCGATTCAAACAACATCAAATTGAAAATTGTTCTATAACTTTAACCTTTCAAAAATTGAGCAATTTCTTCATAAAAATCAACCATTATGTCTCAAGTTATCGGCGAAATAATACAGGTGATCGGGCCTGTTGTGGATGTCAGTTTTGAAAAGGCATCGGGCGAATTGCCCCGTATACACGACGCATTGGAAGTAAAACGGAGTGACGGACAATGCGTTATCCTGGAAGTACAGCAGGATATTGGTGAAAATACGTTGCGTACCATTGCAATGGACTCTACCGACGGGTTGCAACGCGGTATGGATGTGGTTTCGCAAGGCGGAGCCATCCGCATGCCCAAAGGCGACCATGTCCGCGGGCGTCTGCTTAACGTAATCGGCGACGCTATCGACGGAATGGAGGCCGTGAATAAAGACGGGTATGGTATACATGGCGAACCGCCTAAATTTGATGAGTTGACCACACAGTCGGAAGTGTTGTTTACCGGCATCAAGGTAATCGACCTGCTGGAACCCTATGCCAAAGGTGGTAAGATCGGGTTGTTCGGTGGCGCCGGCGTGGGTAAAACCGTTATCATCATGGAGCTGATCAACAACATTGCCAAAAAATATTCCGGCATGTCGGTATTTGCCGGCGTGGGCGAACGTACCCGTGAAGGTAACGACCTGCTCCGCGAAATGATCGAATCGGGCGTTATCAAATATGGCGAAGAGTTCGGCAAATCGATGGAAGAAGGCGGCTGGGACCTCTCGAAAGTAGATAAGGAAGCGCTGAAGGAATCGCAGGCCACGCTGGTATTCGGGCAGATGAACGAGCCGCCCGGAGCGCGTGCTAATGTAGCGCTGTCGGGCCTTACCATTGCCGAATCGTTCCGCGATGGCGATGGTACGGGCAAAGGACGTGACATCCTTTTCTTTGTCGATAATATATTTCGTTTCACGCAGGCCGGCTCTGAAGTTTCCGCGCTGCTCGGGCGTATGCCGTCGGCGGTGGGTTACCAGCCCACGCTGGCCACCGAAATGGGATTGATGCAGGAGCGCATCACTTCTACCAAAAACGGTTCTATCACTGCCGTGGAAGCCATTTATGTACCTGCCGACGACTTGACGGACCCTGCTCCCGCCACTACTTTTGTGCATCTGGATGCGAAGACCGTATTAAGCCGTAAGATTTCCGAGTTGGGTATCTACCCGGCTGTGGATCCACTCGATTCGTCGTCGCGCATCCTGACGCCCGAAATTGTGGGCAGCGAGCACTATAATACGGCACAGCGCGTGAAAGAGTTGTTGCAGCGTTACAAGGAACTGCAGGACATCATCGCGATCCTGGGTATGGACGAACTTTCGGAACAGGACAAAATGGTGGTAGCGCGTGCACGCCGTGTACAGCGGTTCCTCTCGCAGCCGTTCCATGTGGCTGAGCAGTTCACCGGGCGTCCGGGCGTATTTGTCAATATCCAGGATGCCATCAAGGGCTTCAACAGGATCATGGACGGCGAACTGGATCAATATCCCGAAGCGGCGTTCAGCATGGTCGGAACCATTGAGGAAGCCATCGAGAAAGGTAAGAAATTGATCGCCGAAGCAAAGTAACTGATTGTTTTTGATTTTCGACTGTCAGTCCGGTCGAAAATCGAAAATCAAAAATATAAGGTATGCAGTTAGAAATCTTAACTCCCAGCAGGAGCGTCTTTTCGGGAGAAATAAAATTGATCAGGGTGCCCGGAAGCAATGGATCTTTCGAGATCATGAACAACCATGCCGCCATCATTTCCGCGTTGACGGACGGGGAAGTGAAGGTAGAAACGGAATCGGGCGAAATATTACGTTACAAAACGAGCGGCGGCGTAGTGGAAGCAAAAAACAACCACATCGTGGTACTGGCCGAGTCTATTGAGAACCATATGAACGTATCATGAAATCGGAGATCAATCGGTTGCAGGCGTGTTTGCTCATGCTTGCCGTATTTATAACAGCGCCGGTGCAACTGTCGGCGCAACGGAAAGTTACATTTCTGGCATCGGATAAGCTGGAAGTTACGGCCGACCTGTATTTGTACGATCATGGCGCGCCTTACATCATTTTGTTCCACCAGGAAAACAGCAGCCGGGGAGAATACAGGGAAATTGCGCCTAAACTGTTGAAATTGGGATTTAATTGCCTGGCCGTTGATTTGCGAAGCGGCAAGGAATGTCGCTTTGTGAAGAATGAAACAGCCGCGGAGGCTCAGAAGAATCATCTGTCGGCCACAACCCTGGATTGCGAAAAAGATGTATTAGCCGCCATAGAATATGTAGGAAAAACAGCCATCAAGAATCGCTATATTCTTTTCGGAAGCTCGTTTTCGGCATCGCTGGCGATGAAGGTGGCCAACCACAACCGGAAAACCACGGCGGTGATCGCTTTCAGCCCGGGCGAACACTTCAGTTCCGTGAAGGTGAAAGACTGGCTGAAAGATTTCGACAAACTGCTGTATGTTACCTCAACCAGGCGCGAACAGCCTTTCGTAACAGAACTGATCGGGGATATACCGGCACAATGCCTCACCAAATACCAGCCATCGGGCGATGGGGTGCACGGAGCGCCTGCCCTGTGGAATGAAAACCCGTCGGCAAGCGATGACTGGATGTCGCTGATGATGTTTGTGAAGAAGGTAAAGGAAGAAAAATACAGGTAAGCTTTAGATATCCTGAAAAACGAAAGCGTCTGGAACGGATCGGTTCGGTTGCGACCTGTCTAAGGCTGTTTTCCGATATAAGCCAGGATACCGCCATCTACGTACAGGATGTGCCCGTTGACAAAATCGGAAGCCGGCGAAGCCAGGAAAATTGCCGGACCTGCCAGGTCTTCGGGGTTGCCCCAACGCGCAGCCGGGGTCTTGGAGATGATGAACGAATTGAATGGGTGTCCCTCCGTGCGTAGCGGCGCGGTTTGCGGCGTAGCAATATATCCCGGTCCGATGCCGTTGCACTGGATATTGTACTGCCCGTACTCCGAAGCAATATTGCGGGTGAGCATCTTCAAGCCGCCTTTTGCCGCAGCGTAGGCCGATACCGTTTCGCGTCCCAGTTCGCTCATCATCGAGCAAATATTGATGATCTTGCCGCCACCTTTCCTGATCATGCCTGGGATCACGGCTTTCGCTACAATGAACGGCGCATTCAGGTCGACATCGATCACCTGGCGAAATTCGGCAGCCGACATTTCCACCATCGGGATACGTTTGATGATCCCTGCATTATTCACCAGGATATCAATAACGCCAACTTCTTTCTCAACACGGGCAACGAACCCGTTTACCGCAGTTTCGTCGGTCACATCACACACATATCCGCGGGCTGCAATGCCTTTTTCCTTGTAGGCGGCCAGTCCGGAATCGACCAGTTCCTGTTTGATGTCGTTAAAAACGATGGCAGCGCCGGCTTCGGAAAGCGCCGAGGCGATGGAGAAGCCGATCCCGTATGATCCCCCTGTGATCAGGGCGGTTTTGCCTTTCAATGAAAAACTTGTCATCTGTTTAATTATTTATTTTAATGATTGATAGCGTAATAAAGCTTCGATATAATAATAATCGGCATAGGTAAGCGGTACATCAATTTCCGACTTGTGCGGCATCGAGCCTACCGAATGTTTCAGGATAAAATTCCCGTTGGTACCCTTTTCGGCAAAATATTCGGGCGACGACAGCGTCCGGATCTGCGTTTCGGCCACATCCAGGTATGTTTTTGCCAGGGCGGCATCCACATAACCGCTCAGCTCGATCAGCGCCGATGTCATGATGACTCCGGCCGAAACATCGCGCAAAGCATTGGGTATTTCGGGCGCGCTGAAGTCCCAGTAAGGTATTTTGTCCGCAGGCATATTGGGATGGTTCAGCATAAAAGCAGCGATGCGCCTGGCTTGTTCCAGATACTTCGTGTCCCTGGTTTCGCGGTACATCACCGTGTATCCGTACAATCCCCATGCCTGTCCGCGCGACCAGGCCGATTCGTCCGCAAATCCCTGGTGCGTATTTTTCTTTTCGGGCTGCCCGCTGATCGTGTCGTACGAAACCACGTGGTACGAACTGTAATCGGGACGGAAATGATTTTTCATGGTCACATCGGCATGCGAAATGCAGATGTCGCGGTATTTCGGGTTACCCGAAACTTTCGAAGCCCAGAACAGGAACTCCAGGTTCATCATATTGTCAATGATCACCGGGAACTGCCAGTTCCGGTTCGAGCCCCACGACTGTATGCACCCTGTCCCGGGATTGAAACGGCTGGCCAGCGACTCGGCGCCAATAAGCATGATACTGCGGTAAGCCGTATCGCCTGTAAGGCGGTATCCGTTGCCAAAGCTGCAATAAAGCATGAATCCCAGGTCATGCGTTCCCTTGTTGTACTTTTCCTTTTCGATGCGGGCGGTATAGTTGCGAGCATCGTCGAGAAGCGTATCCGATTTGCCGTATTCGTATAAATACCACAGCGAGCCCGGCATAAAACCGCTGCACCACCATCCGGAACCACTGGTTACCAGCTTGCCCTCCGCATCGAACGTTCGCGGCAACTTATCGGACTGCTCCTTGAGCGATTCGGCCATCAACAGGTATTGTTCGATCGAACGGTCGAGCCGGTTCTGGATCAGACCGGCCATTGGTTCCTGCTTCGGTTGACACGAGGCCAAAACCAAAGCTGCGAAAACTGTAAAATAACATTTCTTTATTTCATTTCTCATTTGATCGTGCATCATTAAAATTTGATCGCGCAAAGGTAACGATTATTTATTGCATCAACCGAATTTCATTTGAACAATCCGCTAAAACGCATCATCAAAGAGCGCAGCACATATGTTCAGCGGATGCAAAAGGCTGATGAATCGCCTGCGGAGACTGGTTGATGTTTTCCGCGCCGTTGAGCCGAATTTGCAATTCGGCTCGGAACACAGGGCAATTTGTAATTGCCTTACGGCGTGGTGACGGTTACAAATTGCGTACATTCTTCGACCATTGACGTGTCACCGGTCATTTATTGCGTACATTTTTTGACCATTCACGTTGTGACGGTCATTTATTGCGTACATTTTTCGACCATTCACGTTGTGACGGTCAAAAATTGTGTACGTTTTTCGACCATTCACGTTGTGACGGTCACAAATCGTGTACGTTTTACCACCGGACAAACCGGTACCCCGCTGAGCGGCAATTGTATTGCCGCTCGGAACACTGCCGGATTTGTAATCCGGCAATATGTCAGGCTTTTTCAGGAACAGATTGCGACAGGACTTACGACTGAACACATCCATCCGGTTGGCATCATATTTTACCGCTTACTTTATTTTCTTTCTCCAAACAGAAATTCAGTGAAGCAACCGCAAGCAATTGCAAATTGCCTCGTGTTCCGAGCGGCAATACAACTTAGCGAAGCGATCTCACCGTAAGGTAATTGCCGCTCAACGGCGCTATATTCCGTTATTATGGAGGTCTACCGTTGTCCTTTCAGAACAAAACCGTTGCAGGCACACATTAAATCGGGATCATTATGCCAACTTTCATCCGCCGTTAAGCCGTGCCGTTGAGCCGAATTTGCAATTCGGCTCTGAACACAGGGCAATTTGTAATTGCCTTACGGCGATTTTGGTTGCTACCACCGCTGTCAGGGTCAGAGACCGCTGACAGGGCAGCGCGGTACACCCTGTCAGTGGTCTTGACCCTGACAGCGGTGGAATACCCGGCCCGGGTTCGTTTCCTTGACCCTGTCAGCAGAGACGCGATGCATCGCGTCTCTGCATCCGGCAAACGCTATGTATAAAAATTGAGAAAAACATCCGGTAAAAATAAACAGAAAAGTAAAATACGTTGTTTTATAAATAACAAGAATCTAAATCCTTAAACATATAATGTATGAAAAAATCTCTATTAAGGATAACATGGCTGGCGTGTATGTTCATGTTATTCGGGTCTGTCTGGGTACAGGCGCAGATAGATGTGAGCGGAACGGTGACCGACGCTACGGGCGCGACCCTGCCGGGCGTTAATGTTTCCGTCAAGGGCACATTAACCGGCACGACAACCGATGCGGACGGACGACATTCCATCAGGGTTCCGGATGAAAATGCCATACTTGTGTTTTCTTTCGTAGGTTATGTCCCGCAGGAAATTGTGGTGGGCGGCAGGCGCTTGATCGACGTGACGCTTGAAGAGGCTGTCACGGCGCTCGACGAAGTGGTGGTGATCGGATACGGCAGCGTCAGGAAAAAAGATTTGACAGGCTCCGTCACGTCAATGACCACCAGGGACTTCCAATCGGGAAATATTACGTCGCCCGACCGGTTGATTGTGGGAAAGGTAGCCGGCGTGCAGATTACGCCCAATGGCGGCGCTCCCGGTTCGGGAAGCCGTATTCGCGTGCGCGGCGGCGCATCGCTTAATGCCAGCAACGATCCGCTGATCGTATTGGATGGTATCCCGCTGGAAAACAATAATGTTTCGGGTTCGCCGAGTTTGTTGAGCACCATCAACCCCAACGACATCGAGTCGATGAATATTTTGAAGGACGCTTCGGCAACAGCGATCTACGGATCACGGGCTTCCAACGGCGTGATCATCATCACCACCAAAAAAGCCAAATCGGGGCAATCCGTCAGGATCAATTTCAGTACGCAGGGTTCCGTTTCCAGTCCGTACAACCAACTGGACCTTCTTAACGGCGACCGGATGCGCGACATTGTAACCCGTCATCCAAAGAGTACCAATACTTCCAAAGCCCTGCTCGGAAAGGAGAATACCGACTGGCAGGATGAAATCTACCGGACGGCTTTCGGGACGGACAATAATTTGAGCGTTACGGGCGCGGTGAAAAATTTTCCGTACCGTGCGTCGATAGGGTACATGAATGAAGACGGCGTGTTGAAAACGGGCAATATGAGCCGTATTTCGGGCGCAGTCAACCTGAATCCCTCATTTTTCGACAATCATTTGAAGGTAGACGTCGGAGTGAAGGCTTCCCGCATGAAGAACCGCACTGCCAATACCGATGCAATCGGCGCGGCGGCTGCTTTTGACCCGACACAGCCGGTTTATTCCGGAAATGATCATTATGGCGGGTACTTCACATGGCTGTCGGGAAACGTTCCCAACCAGCAGGCCACCTACAACCCGGTTGCTTTGCTCAACACCAAGGATGATCGAAGTACCGTAACGCGATGGATCCTCAACGGGCAACTGGATTACCGGATGCATTTCCTTCCCGAATTGAGGGCGAACCTGAACCTGGGGTACGATTATACGCGCGGCGAGGGAACGGTTTACATCCCCGAATGGGCGCCGCAACAGTACGCGCGGCAGGGAACGGACAATCAGTCCGGCCAGGAAAAGACCAACAAGCTGCTGGAATTTTACCTGAATTACACCAAAAACTTTGCGTCGATCAGGAGTTTTGTGGACTTCACCGCGGGCTATACCTACCAGGACTGGCTGACGCATACCGACAATTTCGACGACAGGTCGGCCACGGGAAATGTCGTCACCGCGCCTGTCTTTCCGTACGATGAACCGCGCAATACGCTGATCTCGTTCTTCGGCAGGTTGAACTACACCCTGATGGACAGGTACCTGCTGACGGCGACCCTGCGAAGGGACGGATCGTCGCACTTTGATTCCGGCGTCCGCTGGGGGATATTCCCGTCGGTAGCCCTGGCGTGGCAAATCGGGAATGAAGGATTCATGAAAAACGTCGATGCGGTATCCGGACTGAAACTGCGTTTGGGCTACGGCGAAACCGGACAGCAGGACATCAAGTCCAACTATCCGTATCTGGCGGTATATTCGTTGAGCGAAAATACAGCACAGTACCAGCTGGGCGACCGCTTCTACTACATGTACCGTCCGGCGGCCTACGACCGGAATATCAAATGGGAATCAACCGCAACGTCCAATATCGCCCTGGATTACGGATTTCTTGACGACAGGATTACCGGCAGCATCGATTTCTACCTGCGGAAAACGAAGGACTTGTTGAGCGAGATACCGATACCGGCCGGATCGAACTTCAGCAACCGTATCTGGACCAACGTCGGTAATATTGAGAACAGGGGCGTGGAGTTTGTCTTGAATGCAGTCCCGGTGAAGACCGCCGACTGGAACTGGGATTTCGGGTTTAATGTCACGTACAACAGGAACAGGATCACCCGTCTTACCCAGGTGGAAGACCCGGACTATCCCGGCATATTGACCGGCGACGTATCGGGCGCCACCGGCACCAAGGTTCAGATACATTCCGTGGGATACAACACCTTCGCTTTCTACACCTACAGGCAGGTGTACGACGAGGCGGGCAACCCGGTGGAAGGCCTGTATGCCGATCTCGACAACAACGGAATCATCAATGAAAAAGACCTGTACCGCTATAAATCGGCCGAACCCGACGTGATGATCGGGTTTACCACAGCGCTGAATTACAGGAACTGGACATTAAGCGCCGTTCTGCGCGGAAGCGTCGGGAACTACATGTTCAACAATGTTCATTCGAACCTGGGATCGTACCGTCTTGTGCTTAACCCGTTGGGATATATCCAGAACGCGCCTGTCAACCTGCTCGAGACCAACTTTTATGAAAGTCAGTACCAGTCGGATTATTATATTGAAAACGCGTCGTTCCTGAAAATGGACAACATCGGGCTGACATACGATTTCGGCAGGGTCTTCCGCGATACGCTGGGCATACGGTGCAGTCTCAGCGTCCAGAATGCGTTCACCGTCACCCGGTATACCGGTCTGGATCCTGAAATTCCGGGAGGTATCGACAATAGTTTCTACCCTCGTCCGAGGATTTTCACCGTAGGAGTTTATTTGGATTTTTAACCGACAAAACATCATGAAAATGAAAAATATATTCAGCTTTATCCTGCTCGCGATCATGCCGGGACTGTTTTCCGCATGTCTCGACGATTTAGACAGGTTCCCGACCAACGACATCACCGCCGAAACGGTTTACGCCACTTACGACGGTTACAGGCAGGTATTGGCCAAAGTATACGGCTCCTACGCCCTGTCGGGCAACAAAGGGCCGGACGGAAGCCCCGACGTTCAGGGGCTGGATGAAGGCAGCAATGCCGATTTCCTCAGGAATCTCTTCAACCTCCAGGTGATGACTACCGATGAAGCCATCTGTGCATGGGGCGATATGGGAATCCCCGATTTGAACTACATGAACTGGTCGTCGAGCAACCCTTTCACAACAGGGATGTATTACCGGTGCATGTTCCAGATCACGATGGTGAATGAGTTCCTGCGCGAATCGACGGACGACAGGCTCGGCAAACGCGGCATATCGGGCGATCAGGCCGTCGATATACGCCTGTTTCGCGCCGAAGTCCGCTTCCTGAGAGCTTTCCAGTACTGGGTGATGCTCGATTTGTTCGGAAATCCGCCCTTTGTGGATGAAAACTCCCCCATTGGCAAATATCTGCCGGAACAGAAAACGGCCAAAGAAATATTCGGCTATATCGAATCGGAACTGCGCGACATCGAAGGTGCATTGAAAGACCCGCGCGCCAACGAATATGGCCGGGTCGACAGGGCTGCCTGCCATGCGCTGCTGGCCCGGTTGTACCTCAATGCCGAAACCTACGCCGGCGCCGGGAAATATACCGAGGCGGCAACCTATTCCAAAAAGGTGATCGACGCCGGATATGCCTTGAAAACGCCGTACGAAGACCTGTTCAAGGCGGACAACCAGACGAACAACCCGGAAGTGATCCTTTCCATCAATTACGACGGGCTGAAAAGCCGGGGTAACGGCGGAACCTCTTTTCTCATCAATGCATCGTTCAAAAATCAGAGGGAAGATGACGGCGGCGCTGTCGGGTACAACGATTATTTCGGGATGAACTCCAACGGATGGGGCGGAAACCGTACCCGCTCAAACCTGACCGGCAGGTTCGACATGGATAACGACCGCCGGGCTTTGTTCAGGGGAGTAAAACCGGACGTGGAAACGGTCAACAATTTCGAAGACGGTTTGGCGACCGCAAAATTCAGGAACGTCACCTCGGCGGGAACGCCCGGCTCCAACAAGGCCGAAAGCTTTGCCGACACCGACTTTCCGCTCTTCCGCCTGGCCGAGATGTACCTGACGTATGCCGAAGCCATCATGAGGGGAGGCAGTGGAGGCACGCATGCCGATGCGCTGGCGTACTTCAACAAAATAAGGGAGCGGGCTTACGGAAATACTTCCGGCAACCTGTCGTCCGTCAGTCTGGACGATATACTGGACGAACGCGCCCGCGAGCTGTACTGGGAAGGGTTCCGCCGTACCGACCTGATCCGTTACGGGCGGTATACCGGCGACGCCTACCTGTGGCAATGGAAAGGAGGCGTGAAAAGCGGCAGGGCGGTCGAACCGTTCAGGGAACTCTTTCCCCTGCCGTCTTCCGACGTCACCGCCAATCCGAACCTGAAGCAGAATACCGGATATTAATTCAAAAAAGCAGATAATATGAAAACGCATATAAAAAATACAGCCGGATTATGCTTGCTGTTCCTGGCAGCAATATCCTGCGAAAAAGACGAAACCCGTGTGGTAGCCGTTCCCGGGGCGCCGGCGATCCTGTCCGTTACAGGTAATGTAGCCTGGGTATGCACGGAAGGAAACGCAAGCGACACCGTATGCACGTTTACATGGACGCCCGCCGATTATGGCGCCGGCATTGCATGTAATTACGCCATGCAGTTCGATGCTGCCGGGGGCAGTTTTGCCAGTCCGTATTCGGAAATTGTCGGCAGCAACGTGTACCGGAAGGCGTACTCCTCCGATCACCTCAACACCGTCATGAACAAGCTGGGATTACCGTCCGGCGAGGCCGCGGGAATATCCGTCCGCGTGAAAGCCGAACCGGTGGTACTCGGCTCGCCGGAGTCGCACATGTCCCCGCTGATCTCGGGGTTATCCGCGTTAACCCTCACGCCGTACCTGAAGATCGTCGATCCGCTCCCGCCGCTTCACCTGATCGGAAACGTCCTGGGCAGTCAGGTATGGAACAACGCCAATTACGAATACGTCATGTTCCGGGATCAACCGCTTGCAACGGACGAATATGTCGCCCGGTTTCAAGCCGGGGCATTCAAGTTCATCAGTCAGGCAAGCCTGGGTACCTGGGAGGGTCTGTACGGCGCGCCCGACGACCGGCCGGGCGTATTGTCGACGTCGGGAGGCGACATTAAGGACATCACCGCAGCAGGCTATTACACCGTTACGGCGGATATAACCGGTCTGGTTTACACCGTAACGCCGTATGATGCAAGCAGCGCGAAGACGTTCGGCAGGATCAGCATCATCGGCAACGGCGTCGGCGGATGGAGCGATGCCGATGACGTGTTCATGACGCAAACGGACTATGATCCCCACATCTGGACTGTCGACAATGTAAGCATTGTGGCCGACGAAGTAAAATTCCGGGCCGAACAGGGCTGGGAAATGAACTGGGGCTCCAATACCTTCCCTTACGGAAAGGGCGTTCAGGGCGGCGACAATATCATGGCGGCAGAAGCCGGAACATATTTCGTCAAATTCAATGACCTGACCGGCCAGTATGTCTTTTATAAGAAATAAAAATACCCTTGCGGGAAACTTTTTCGGTCTGAAATAGCCAGAAATCAGTCCCGCGGGAGACTTTTCCGGATAGACACCGTATCCGTATGCGGATAGACACCGTATCCGTATGCAGATAGACACCGTATCCGTATGCGGATAGACACCGTATCCGTATGCGGATAGACATCGTATCCGTATGCGGATAGTCTGAAATAGTTAGAAGCAATCCCGCGGGAGACTTTTTCAGTCTGAAATAGTCGGAAGTTGTCAGAAAGTAAGTATTACATTTTTCCATGATTACCTTGTCCAAAATTTTCTCAAGGCATCATAGCCTGAAAGGCTTTATTTTCGTAACCGCATGCAAGCGAAGCTTGCGGAAGATGCCGTCCCCTCCACTGCTGCCTGAAAGGCAGGACGTGCGAAGCCTGAAATCCTGCCTTTCAGGCAGCAACCGTGAGACGGCTCCTTTCCGCAGGTCGCGACCTGCGGTTATGAAAATCCGGCTTTTCAAGCCGCCGGACGAAATGAAAAACAGTCCCGTATCATCTTCAAAAATAAAAATATAAACAAATGAAAAAAAGTAGTTTTTTGCTCTTGACCGCGCTCATTTGCGCTTTCGCGAAAATACAGGCGCAAACAGCGTCCTCCGTCGATCCGCCGTTCTGGTGGGCAGGCATGCAAAACCCCGAGTTGCAGATATTGATCTGTCTGCCGGACGCAGCCGCCGGCAAGGTAAGCATCACGGCGCGTACGGCGCGGCTCATGGAAACCGTCCGCATGGAAAGTCCCAACTGCCTGTTGTTATATCTCGATGTATCGAAAGCTGCGCCCGAAAAATTCGACATCGTGTGGGAGAAGAACGGCAAGCGCACTTCCATTCCATACGAATTGAAGCGGCGCAAAGCCGGTTCGCGCGAACGCAAAGGCTTCGACGCGGGCGATGTGCTGTACCTGCTGATGCCCGACCGGTTTGCCAATGGCGATCCCGCCAACGATGCAGTGAAAGGCATGCGTGAAGCTAAGGTCGACCGAAGCGGGCAATATGCACGGCACGGCGGCGACTTCAAGGGCGTGGCAGACCGCCTGGATTACATCGGCGACCTCGGCGTGACGGCTGTGTGGTTCAACCCGGTGCTCGAAAACGACATGAAAGAAGGTTCGTACCACGGTTATGCCGTCACCGATTATTACCGCGTCGACCGTCGCTTCGGCGCCAACGAAGACTTTGTCGCGCTGACGGACAAAGCGCACGCCAAAGGCTTGAAAGTGATCATGGACATGATCTTCAACCATTGCGGCAGCGAGCACCGTTTCTTTACCGACAAGCCCTCGCGCGACTGGTTCAATTACCCGGATTCGTTCGTACAAACCTCCTTCAAGACCAGTACGCAGTACGACCCGCATGTATCAACCTTCGACAAACAGCGCGCCCTCGACGGCTGGTTTGTATCCGACATGCCCGATCTCAACCAGCGCAACCCGCACGTGGCGCGTTACCTCATCCAGAACAGCATCTGGTGGATCGAATATGCAGGTATCGACGGCATCCGGCAGGACACGCATCCCTTTGCCGACTTTGATATGATGTCGCGCTGGTGCAGGGAAGTAACCGACGAATACCCCGATTTCAACATCGTGGGCGAGACGTGGTACGCCAACAGTGCAGGCATTGCCTATTGGCAGAAGGACAGCCGCCTGTCGGCGCCCAAAAATTCAAACCTCCGCACGGTGATGGATTTCCCGCTTACGTTCGCCATGGAAAAGGCTTTCGACGAAGAAACCGACGGGGAAAAAGGCCTGACGCGCATCTACGAAATCATGGCGCAGGATATGGTGTATCCCGACCCGATGAACCTGCTGGTATTCCTGGATAATCACGACCTGTCGCGTTTCTGTACAACGAAGGAGCGCGCTTCGAACGTCGACCGTTACCGCCAGGCCATCGCCTTCCTGCTCACCACCCGCGGCATCCCGCAAATCTATTACGGCACCGAAATCCTGATGGCAGCCGCCAAAGCCGACGGCGACGGTAAACTGCGCGAGGATTTCCCCGGCGGCTGGCCCGGCGACCAGCAAAACGCATTCACGCCTGCAGGCCGCACCCAAATGCAAAACGACGCGTTCGACTACATGCGGCGTCTGCTACAGTGGCGGCGCGGTAATGAAGCGATCGCCAAGGGGACGTACAGGCACTTTATCCCGACCGTCACCGGCGTATACGCGTACGAGCGCAAATATGCCGGAAAGTCGGCGGTAGTATTTCTTAACGGGACGAGTAAAGCCCAAACGCTCGACCTGACGCCTTACCGGGAAGTATTGCCACGTAATTCCGCAAAGGAAATCATTACCGGTACAACGCTCGACTTGAGCAGGGGCAAGCTGGAGCTGAAGCCGCGCGACGTGCTGATATTGGAGTTCTGAACGATTTCCTTCACCGTCTCTGATCCCTGATCACCACTTCGGCCTTGTGGTAAACGATGGAATTGGGCGCCACGCTTTCGGTAAGCCACACGTTACCGCCTATAATGGTATTGCGTCCCACCACGGTATCGCCGCCCAGGATGGTGCTTCCCGCGTATATGATCACATCGTCCTCAATGGTTGGATGCCGCTTTGTGTTTTGCAGGCTTTTTTCAACATACATGGCTCCCAGCGTTACCCCCTGGTATATCTTTACATTATTGCCAATCTCGGCAGTTTCGCCGATCACAATTCCGGTGCCGTGGTCGATATAAAAATGCCGGCCTATGACAGCCCCGGGATGAATTTCGATACCCGTTTTACTGTTGGCATATTCGGATATGGCGCGGGGCAGGATGGGGATTTTCATGCGGTACAGTTCATTGGCAAGCCGGTAAACAACAATCGCATAATAGCCCGGATAACACAGCATCACTTCGTCCTTGCTTTTCGCGGCAGGGTCGCATTGTACAAAATAATCGGCTTCTTCCAGCAATTGCTCATGAATAGCCGGGACGGCATCGAAAAAACACTGCGCCAAAGCTTCCGGCGATTCGTCAAGCAGTGTTTCGAGCGACACGAGTATGTCGACAAAAAGACAGCGCAAACGCTCCCATTCATAACACAGGTGCGTGATGCGCGCATCCTTAAAGTTGCGCATGGGGAACAGGAAATGGATCATGCTGTCCACAAACTCGTGCGTCTCTTCAGGCGAAGGCAGTCCCCTGCCGTATGACTGCATCCGGCGGAACAATTCTTCGGGAAAATTTTGAACATTGCTCATACTGATAAGTATATAAGAAAGTGAAAAAGTACAAAAATACAAAAGTATTCCATACTTTCCTTTTATCCGCATACAACCTACCGCGAAAAAACCTACTTTTGCATGCGGAAAAACGGGTTTGCAGATTTGGCGCAAACCCCCTTAAAATATATAGAAGACAAATGGCGCAAGACATCAAGAAAGTTATCGTATTGGGTTCGGGAGCACTGAAAATAGGTGAAGCAGGCGAGTTTGACTATTCCGGGTCGCAAGCCTTAAAAGCGTTACGCGAGGAGGGCGTCCATACGGTACTCATCAATCCGAACATCGCCACCGTTCAAACATCGGAAGGCATTGCCGACAAAATTTATTTCCTGCCGGTAACGCCTTTTTTTGTAGAAAAAGTGATCCGGCGCGAAAAACCCGACGGCATCCTGCTGGCGTTTGGCGGGCAGACAGCGCTTAACTGCGGTATAGCGCTGTTCAAGGAAGGCGTGTTCGAAAAATACAGCGTCCGCGTGTTGGGCACGCCCATTCAGGCGATCATGGACACCGAAGACCGCGACCTGTTTGTGCACAAGTTAGATCAGATCAACGTGAAGACGCCGCGCAGCATCGCTGTGGAAACCGTCGAAGCTGCCGAGGAAGCTGCCGGAAAACTTGGCTTTCCCATCATCGTGCGTGCCGCTTACGCGCTGGGAGGCCTGGGCGGCGGTTTTTGCGCCGACGTGGAAGAACTCCGCACGCTGGTAGCCAGGTCATTCACCTATTCCGACCAGGTACTCGTCGAAGAATCGCTCAAGGGCTGGAAGGAAATCGAATACGAGGTGGTACGCGACAGGTACAACAACTGTATCACCGTGTGTAACATGGAAAACCTCGACCCGCTCGGCATCCACACCGGCGAAAGCATCGTGGTTGCTCCCATACAGACGCTTAACAACCGCGAAGTACAGATGCTCCGCCAGCTGTCCATCAACATCATCCGCCACGTCGGTATCGTGGGCGAATGTAACGTACAGTTCGCCTTAGACCCGTTCTCGGAAGATTATCGCGTCATTGAGGTGAATGCCCGCCTGTCGCGCTCCAGCGCACTGGCTTCCAAGGCTACCGGCTACCCGCTGGCTTTCGTGGCTGCCAAGCTGGCTTTGGGCTACGGTCTGCACGAACTGAAAAACTCCATCACGAAAGTGACCTCGGCATATTTCGAACCGTCTATCGACTATGTGGTTTGCAAAATTCCGCGCTGGGACATGAACAAGTTCCACGGCGTATCGAAGGAAATAGGCTCGTCGATGAAGAGCGTGGGCGAGGTAATGGCCATTGGGCGCACCTTCGAGGAAACCATACAGAAGGGTTTGCGCATGATTGGCCAGGGAATGCACGGTTTCGTGGGTAACAAGGAATTGAAGGTGGACGACATCGAAAAGGAACTGGCCAACCCTACCGATATGCGCATCTTTGTCATCAGTAAGGCATTCGATCAGGGATACACTGTCGACCGGATCTACGACCTGACCCGGATCGACAAGTGGTTCCTTCACAAGCTGAAAAACATACACAACCTGAAAGGCGAACTGGTCACATACAATGATATTGCCGAATTGCCGGCCGACCTGCTGCTTGATGCCAAGCGCCAGGGCTATTCCGATTTCCAGATAGCCCGTTACGTATGCAAAGGCGACGACCGCAGCATCGAAGACGCCCTGCTGACGGTGCGCAACTACCGCAAAAAACTCGGCATCACGCCTTACGTGAAGCAAATAGACACACTGGCCGCCGAATATCCGGCGCAAACCAACTACCTGTATCTTACCTACCACGGGATGGAACATGATGTCGTGTTCGAAAGGGATGGAAATTCGGTAACCGTGCTTGGTTCGGGCGCCTACCGCATAGGCAGCTCCGTAGAATTTGACTGGTGCAGCGTTAACGCCATCAATACCATCCGCAAGGAAGGATACCGCTCCATCATGATCAACTACAACCCCGAAACGGTAAGTACGGATTACGATACGTGCGACAAGCTGTATTTCGACGAGCTGTCGTTCGAGCGCGTGCTGGACATCCTCGACCTGGAACAGCCCAAAGGCGTGATCATCTCTACCGGCGGACAGATACCGAACAACCTCGCCATGCGCCTGAACGGACAAAACGTGCCGATACTGGGCACTTCGCCCGAATCAATCGACCGCGCCGAAGACCGCCACAAATTCTCGATGATGTGCGACATGCTGGATGTCGATCAGCCAAAGTGGAAGGAGCTTTCGAGCATGGATGACATCTACAGGTTCGCCGACGAAGCGGGTTTCCCGTTGCTGATACGTCCTTCGTACGTACTGTCGGGCGCCGCCATGAACGTGGTGAGCAACCGCGACGAGCTGCGCGACTACTTAGTGCTGGCTGCCAACGTATCCAAGCAGCATCCTGTGGTGGTGACCGAGTTCCTCGAAAACGCCAAGGAAATAGAAGTAGATGCCGTAGCCCGCGACGGGGAGTTAATCACCTACGCCATTTCGGAACACGTGGAGTTTGCCGGCGTACACAGTGGCGACGCCACCATTGTATTCCCGCCCCAAAAGCTGTATTTCGAAACCGTTCGCCGCATCAAGCGGATCACCCGCAAGATCGCCAGGGAACTCAATATTTCCGGGCCGTTCAATATACAGTTCCTGGCCAGGGACAACGATATCAAGGTGATTGAATGTAACCTGCGCGCATCGCGGAGTATGCCTTTTGTTTCGAAAGTCCTGAAAGTAAACCTGATTGAAATAGCAACGCGCATTATGCTTGGCTTGCCCGTGGAACAGCTGGATAAATCGACCTTCGACCTTGACTGCATCGGCGTGAAAGCGTCACAGTTCTCGTTTGCCCGCCTCCTGAAAGCCGATCCGGTGCTGGGCGTAGAAATGGCCTCTACCGGCGAAGTGGGCTGCATCGGCGACGACCTGTACGAAACGCTCCTCAAATCGATGCTTTCGGTAGGTTACCGCATCCCGAAAAAGAACATCCTGATGTCTACCGGAACGATGCGCGACAAGGTGGAACTGCTCGGTCCTGCGCGCTTGCTGGTTGAGAAGGGTTACAAGCTATTCGGGACACGCGGTACCGCCATGTTCCTGGTTGAAAATGGCGTAGAAGCCACTCCGTTAGCCTGGCCCGACGAGGAACAGCATCCCAATGTGCTCGATTATCTGAAAACCCGGCAGATTGATATGGTGGTGAATATCCCCAAAAACCTTTCGAAAAGCGAATTGAACAACGATTATACCATTCGCCGCAGCGCCGTGGATTTCAACATCCCGCTGATCACCAACGCCCGCCTTGCCGGCGCCTTCCTGACGGCTATCTGTAAGAACAGCCTGGACGACATCAGGATCAAGAGCTGGGACGAATACTGATCAATGAACACGCTATTATTCACAGGGTCATTTACAGGGTCATTTACAGGGTCAATGTCTCTTTTGTCTGTTTCGGTTATGTCGCTTATCTTACCCTTTACAAGTTTTCTTTCTACATAAGTAGCTGTCAAGAAACAAACGTTACGTTTCGACGGCTTGAAAAGCCGGATTTTCATAACCGCAGGTCACGACCTGCGGAAAGGAGATGTGGAGGAGAGACGCGTCGGCGTAATTTTGTGCGATGATTTTTGTAGAGACGTGGCATGCCACGTCTCTACTACAAAACAACGGACATTCTACCTGTTCGGGTACATTTCCATATCACAATTTTAGCCCGCGCATGGTATAAGTATATTCGGACGCCCTTGAAAGTATATTTGGACGCCCCTTAAAGTATATTTGAACGCCCTTGAAAGTATATTTGAAGGCCCTTGAAGGTATATTTGGACGCCCTTGAAAGTATATTCGGACGCCCTTGAAGGTATATTTGAACGCCCTTGAAAGTATATTTGGACGCCCTTGAAGGTATATTCGGACGCCCTTGAAGGTATATTTGGACGCCCTTGAAAGTATATTTGGACGCCCTGTTATACTGTGCGCGGGATGGTTTTGTTATATGACATGGGCGAACACACAGGTTTAGGGCGAACACACAGGTTTAGGGCGAACACACAGGTTTAGGGCGAACACACAGGTTTAGGGCGAACACACAGGTTCGCCCCTACGTTGTGATATTATTGATATTATTGACAACGGTAATCACGGTAACGACAATGTAGGGGCGCACCTGCGTGTGCGCCCTGTTGTTCACCATTGTTCACCATTGTTCGCCCTGTTGTTCGCCATTGTTCGCCCCATTATGTATTCGCCCTGTGTGTTGGGCGAACACGCAGGTTCACCCTGCATAACAAATTTTACACCGTGTACGGTATAAGTAGCTGTCAAGAAATAGACGTTACGTTTCGACGGCTTGAAAAGCCGGATTTTCATAACCGCAGGTCGCGACCTGCGGAAAGGAGATGTGGAGGGGGGACGCGTCTTCCGCAAGCTTCGCTTGCATGCGGTTACGAAAATAAAGCCCTCCGGGCTATGATGCCTTGAGAAAATTTTGGACAATGTAATCATGAAAAATGTAATGCTTATTTTCTGATAACTCCTTAATTTATTCTCCAGTATCCGTTTTTGTCGGAACCGACACGCTCCAGCTTGCCTTCCGATTTCAAATTTTCTATTTGCCTGTATATGGTTCTTTCCGTAACAGATAGCATTTTTGCCAATTCCTTTACTGTGATAACAGGTACTTGAGTAATTATATCATAGATTTTATCCTTTACACTGACACTTACGGTGACATTTACACTGACATTTTCGGATTTTATCGGGTCTTTTTGTTGTTCAATATCCGTCTCGGAAATATCCGTGACTTTGCCTTTTATAAGTTCCATCACATAAGCCAGCTTCTTTTCAACGAATGTAAAAATATAATCTGCAAAAGGCTTTATCTGCTCAAGCGTAGCATTAGCGCCATTGTAAGGCTCTTTACCGGTGGCATCATCGCATTTGCCCAGTGTGAGGAGATAATTCCTTCGGTCGGCGGTCGGTATCACGATCATCGGATAGCCATGCCGGTGCAAAATATAATTAACCAGCAACCGGGCAACCCTGCCGTTCCCGTCTTCAAACGGATGAATACGGATATAACGGTAATGAAACAGTGCGGCCAGTTCGATGGGCGATAAAACGGCTTTTTGCTCCTCTTCATTGTACCATCGAACCAAATCGGC
>JAISCQ010000263.1 GCA_031265445.1 Bacteroidales bacterium | reverse complement strand
AGTTCTTCGATTAATTCGGTAAAACAGTCGGACGCATATTTGGGCAACAGCGTAATTTCATAATTTCGCGCCAAACGTTTTAACCGGACAGATAAACTGTTTTCTATCTCTTCCGGCGTTCCGTGTTTGATAGCCGTCCAGTCGATCCGGATAACGGGATTGCTTTTCGACCAGTCCCATTTGTCGTAAATGTAAAGACCTTCAAACAGTTCCTTACGTCCGCTAAACAGCGCATCCAGCGTGCTGATGAGCATGGATTTTCCGAAGCGACGCGGACGGGAAAGGAAATAAATCTTCCCTGTCGTAACGAGCCGGTGGATGTGCTCCGTCTTGTCTACATACAAATAATTGTTACTTCGCAAGTCCTCAAACGACTGTATTCCTATCGGCAAATTCTTCATATGAATTACTTTTAATCTTACAAAGGTAACATATATTTATTGCATCAACCGAATTTCATTGGAACTTTATGCAAAAAAAAATCATCGAAAACGACAGCATATCATCTTATTATAACCATATTTTTCGTAAAAACAAGTTCATTAGTAGCCATTTTTTAGAATGATGGTCTTTCAAAAACAAATTTCGAGTAAAAAATGCTTATGAACATAGCGAGTCGGCCATGCGTTGCTTTCGATGATTTTTTGTACCCAGGTTCAAATGAAATTCGGTTGACATAATAAATATGTGTTATCTTTGTGTACTCAATAGAAAACAATGAGTAAGGAAGAACCGGAAAAAGAATTGAGATCAAGTTAAACAGTCACACATCATGAACACAAAACCCAATCAGCACACTTGTGCTTTTCGTCTGATAAAGAAATATTTTCGGCTTGCCTTATTATTGGTCTTTGTCCCTTTTACAGGATGTGAACGTGATGTCGCAGATTACGAAGGAAAAGAAATTCGTGATAATGAGCCAATTACTCCTGTTAGATTCCTGTCCTTCAGCTTTAATAAATCTTTAAACCCGGAATTGCCACAGAGCGTAAAAGGCGACATAGAAGACAGCCGGATAACCATATTTCTTCCAGAGTCGGCATCATATAAAAATCTTATCCCGACATTTACAGGCGAGTTTGAAAAAGCAGAGGTGGATGGAAAAGTTCAGGTGTCAGGCATTACGGCGCATGATTTCGACAAGACGCTAATTTACATGCTAACCGGGAAAAAGGGAACGGTAAAGACTTATGAAGTCACGGTCAGGATTTTTACGGGGCTACCGATCGTCTGGCTGGAAACAGAAGATAAACAGGTGATCAGCAGCAAGGAAAATTATGTGAACGGGACGGTCAAAATTTCTAAAATACCGGCTTTCCCTGAAGGATATGAAGGTTTTATGCGTATACGGGGAAGAGGAAACGCTACATGGAACTACCCTAAGAAACCGTATCATATGAAGCTGGATACCAAATCGGAAATATTGAGAATGCCGGCAGATAAAGATTGGGTATTGCTGGCCGAATATTGCGATAAGTCGATGTTGCGGGGTACATATGCGTTTGAACTGTCCAAATTGATGAATATGCCCTGGACACCGCGCGGACACCACGTTGAGGTATTCCTGAACGGCTCGTATAACGGTACGTATTATCTCTGCGAACATGTGGAAGTGGCGAAAAGCCGCGTAAATATTGATGACGATGGCTACCTGATAGAAAATGACAACTATTGGCACCAGGAGCCTTTACGGTTTACTACCGCACAGGGGTTGCATTTTACATTCAAACATCCGGATACCGACGATATGGTTGAAGGTGACGGGAATTATAATTTTATCCGCAATTTCATGAATGATTTCGAATCGGCATTGTTTTCCGACCGGTTTACCGATCCGAACATCGGATACAGGAAATATATTGATGTTGAAAGCTTTGCAAAATGGTATCTGTTGCAGGAGACGTTAGGCAATATTGAACCAAATCTTTATTATGCCCTCAAATCACGGTCGGGAAAATTGGAAATGTATCCGGCCTGGGATTTTGAATGGAGCCTGGGGCTTGCTTACAGGGTGAATAATAATTGGATTTTGCCTCCTGCAACTTCGCCTGTTAATTGTTTATATCACAGAAGTATGTATTTTAGCAGACTGTTTCAGGATTCTTATTTCACAGAGCGTGTGAAACAGGAATGGGTGAAAATGAAAGAGCAATATCTGCCTGTGTTAACCGGTATTATTGATGAAAAAGCAGAAAACATCATCGATGCGCAGAAAAAGAACTTTCAGCGCTGGCAAATACTCGGAGAATATACCAGTGTGGGGTTGGTCAGATTTGCTACATGGGAGGAAGAGGTCAGTTATACAAAACAATTTTTGGAACGCCGGGTAAAATGGTTGGATTCCGAAATACCAAATAGCCGCAGGCAATATATATATTATGTATGCAACAATTCCTTTGTGCGGCAATGATCATAACGAAGTCAGTTTATCAATGTCGCGACGTTCCTTCTTGGTGGGACGTCCGGCGCCGCGGTCGCGCTGTACAAACGCAGTCATACGGGCTATTTCGGCCTTGTCCAGTTCATCCTGCGGCGTAGTGTCCACGATATAATTTTTCACCAACGCCGCTGATTGCCGTTTGTCTGCCAACCGGATAATCTCACAGGTATAGACAACCGGCAACTTTTTCACCGTGAGCCGATCCCCTACCCGAACGTTCCGCGAAGGCTTTACTTCCGCGCCGTTGACCAGCACACGATGTTTCTCGCACTCCTCGGCGGCAACAGTCCGGGTCTTATATATCCTCACCGACCACAAAAATTTATCTATCCGTACTGTATCCATAAGTCATTTTTGATTTTTCGACTGACCAAAACGCAACTTTAAACGGTTACTTATTATTGAAAAAGTTCATGGTGCGCTCCAGACCGATGGTTCCGAAACTTTTTATGATATCCGAAGTCAGCTGGAGCCGGTCGGGCAACGCTTTTTCCTCTTCTTCCGTCCATTTGCCCAACACATAATCAATTTGACGGCCCTGTGCGAAACTATTCCCCACGCCAAAACGCAAACGCGCGTAATCCTGGGCGCCCAGCACATCGTTGATGTTTCTCAGACCGTTGTGCCCGCCGTCACTGCCTTTCGCTTTCAAACGAAGCGCTCCGAAAGGCAAGGCTATATCGTCCACCAGCACCAACAGATGGTCGAGCTCTATCTTTTCCTTCTGCAACCAGTAATTCACCGCCCGTCCGCTCAGGTTCATATAAGTAGACGGTTTCAGAAGCACAAAAATGCGTCCCTTACATTTGTATTCGGTAACGAAACCGTAACGCTTATCGGCAAAATAGAGTTTCTCATCCGCCGCCAACCTGTCGAGCATCATAAACCCGATGTTGTGGCGCGTATGGACATACTCGTCACCGATATTTCCCAAGCCTGCAATCAAATATTTCACCAAATATACATTCAAATAATCCGGATGCAAAAGTACAAAAAGAGATGACTGGAAAGAAACCCGCTGAGAACAATTGTCTTTTTATGCTGATTCCATGCATTTTACGCAAAATGTCAATGATTGATGATCCATCATCAACTGTTTTGCAGATAAAATATTCGAAAAATTATTTGTTATTCCGCAAAAGGTATCTACCTTTGCAAGCCGAAAAATCATAAGAGTTTTATAATGTACGCAATCGTAGAAATAGCAGGTCAGCAGTTTAAAGTCAATAAAGACAAAAAAATATTTGTTCATCGCCAGGAAGGAGAAGTTGGCGATCAATTAACCTTCGACAAGGTGTACCTGATCGATAATGAAACTGATATTAAAGTGGGGACGCCTGTTGTAAGCGGCGCATCGGTGAACACGTCGATCGTATCCCATGTTCGTGGCGACAAAGTTTTGGTTTTCAAGAAAAAAAGAAGGAAAAGCTATCAAAAAATGAATGGCCATCGTCAGGACTTTACCCAATTGCTGATCGAAGATATTATTGTATAAGCATATTGTTGAAGATTAAGATAAAATAAAGAAAAATGGCACACAAAAAAGGCGTCGGCAGTTCAAGAAACGGCCGCGAATCCGAAAGTAAACGGTTAGGTGTTAAACTGTTTGGTGGCCAAGTCTGTAAGGCTGGCAACATTTTAGTACGTCAACGGGGTACCCGGCACAATCCGGGCGAAAATGTAGGTATTGGTCGCGATCATACACTATATGCATTGATTGACGGAACCATCCGGTTCCGCAAGAAAGCTGACAACAAGTCATTCGTGTCGGTTGTCCCTTTTGCAGAGTAACCGCAGACATTATTATATTATATAAAAAGGTCTCCATGCGGAGACCTTTTTTAGTTTTGAGAGTCGAGACCTGAAACTTATTAAAAGTATGTTGACCATCAAATTTATCGAAGATCATAAGGACGAAGTAATCAAGCGGCTGGCAGTAAAAGGATTTCAAGCCGGGGAAATCGTCGGGCAATTGCTCGATACCGACGCACAGCGCAAGAAACTGCAAACACAGGCCGATAACCTCCAGGCCGAACTCAACGCCCAATCGAAAGAGATCGGCGCTTTGATGAAATCGGGACAAAAGGATGCCGCCGAAGCGATGAAAATGGAAGTAGCTGCGATGAAAGAGCGTGCTGCCGGATTGTTCCGCGAACAGGAAGTTGCCGAACAAAAACTGAAAAATCTGCTGGTATTGCTGCCTAACCTTCCACATGAGTCGGTGCCGCAAGGGAAAACCGTTGCCGATAATATCATCGTTCGTTCGGGTGGCGTTACGCCGGAACTGCCTGCCGATGCCCAACCGCATTGGGAATTGGCTAAAAAATACGACCTGATTGATTTTGAACTGGGCGTCAAGCTCACCGGGGCTGGTTTTCCCGTGTACAAAGGAAAAGGAGCCCGCCTGCAACGTGCGTTGATCGGTTTTTTCCTCGACCAGGCCACCACAGCAGGATACCGGGAGGTGATACCGCCGTTGATGGTGAACGAAGATTCGGGCTTCGGCACGGGACAGTTGCCCGACAAGGAAGGACAGATGTATCATGCAACAGTGGATAACTTTTACCTGATCCCTACGGCCGAAGTCCCCGTGACCAACATTTACCGCGACGTGATCCTCGAAGCCACCGATTTTCCGGTAAAAATGACTGCCTATACTCCATGTTTCCGCCGCGAAGCCGGTTCGTACGGCAAGGACGTGCGTGGGTTGAACCGCCTGCACCAGTTCGACAAAGTGGAGATCGTACGCCTTGAACATCCCGAACGTTCGTACCAGGCGCTCGACGAGATGGTGGCTCATGTGGAATCATTGGTACAAAAGCTGGAATTACCCTATCGCATCGTGAAGCTTTGTGGCGGCGACATGAGTTTCACATCGGCATTGACATACGATTTCGAGGTATATTCGGCGGCGCAGAAAATGTGGCTCGAAGTAAGTTCCGTATCCAATTTCGAATCGTTCCAGGCCAACCGCCTCAAATTGCGTTACCGCGACGAACAGAATAAAAAGCCGCAACTGGCGCACACGCTTAACGGGAGTGCATTGGCATTACCCCGTATTGTGGCTGCTCTACTCGAAAATGGGCAAACAGCCAATGCGATACAGCTTCCCAAAGTGTTACATTCGTATACCGAATTTGCCGCCATCAATTGATTTCTTGAAAAAAATGATACTTGCGTATTTTTTTTATTTTACGCAAGTATTTTAAAATAACCTGCTTGCAAATAATTTTGTCATCTGCAAGCATCATTTTTAACATTTCTTTACAAATCAGGCACGCTTTTTGATCTTTGTTGAGTAACGGAAGGGTTTCACCGTTCGAAACCCTTGCAGATCCTGTCAGGCGCCTTTGTTTTTTTGCTTAACTGTTGAAGATTAACAGTTATGGATACGTGGATTTTTTTCCTTACATGATTACCGGAGCACAGCCGGAAAAATCAAACAAATGTTTAATCTTTTTTAAGATGGAAACAAAAAAAAGTGACCGTGTGAATCTCGAGAAGAAACGCAGCATGTTTTTTCAAGTGGGATTATTGTTAGCCTTAGGCGTAACCTTCGTAGCATTTGAGTGGCAAGTAGCGCCGCGACTTTCGGATGTTGCGTGGGATTCGCCAACTCCGCCTGTTGACGATGCAGTGTATATGATCCGGACATTCTCCGAACCGCCGCCTCCCCAGGTGAGTCTTGACTTGACCATAGTGGATTATACCATAGATGTGGGTGATATGCCCCATATTATTTTTGATGCGGAAAGTGGAGGCGAAAATATCCTTCCGACGGGTGTTTTTGCGCAGACAGAGATTGTTATTGAAGTTGAACCGGAAGTATTCAATCCCGCTCTGGTCGAAGTCCAGCCACTGTTCAACGGGAAACCGGCCGAAGAAGCTTTCAGGGACTACATCAGCCAAAACCTGAAGTATCCGCAGATAGCCATCGACCATGGAATTTCAGGGAAGGTTTTTGTACAATTTGTTGTCGATACGAACGGAAACACGGTGGATGTGCAAGTGGTACGCAGCGCCGACGCTTCGCTGGATAATGAAGCATTACGCTTGATCAGAAAGACCTCCGGTATGTGGACGCCCGGCAAACAGCGTAATGAACCTGTAAAGGTACGGTATACTTTCCCCATTACGTTTAGATTGCAATAATCTGTATTTCAAAAATTAAAAA
Organism: Bacteroidales bacterium; assembly: GCA_031265445.1. Taxonomy (GTDB): domain Bacteria; phylum Bacteroidota; class Bacteroidia; order Bacteroidales; family UBA4181; genus JAIRLS01. Next base: position 13,342 of record JAISCQ010000263.1, on the reverse strand, counting down.
AAATGTTAAAAAATATTTCGAAATAAAAACATTCTTTTAATTGTACGATAATTAAATAATTTATATTTTTACCATTTAAAAAATCAAAAAAAATCGTTATGGAACTGAAGAAAAGTGATAAAGCGAATTTAGACAAGAGCCGCGGTTTGTTTATTGAGATAGGTTTACTGATCGCGCTGGGGTTTGCTTTTCTTGCTTTCGAATGGAAAGTAGCCCCGAAAGCAGAAGAAAAGGATGAAGGCCCTGCAGTAGCAGCCATTGAGGAAGATGTCGTACCGATCACCCGTCAGGACGAACCGCCGCCACCTCCCCCGGAACCGCCAAAGGTAACCGATATTCTGGATATCGTAGCCGATGATGTGCATGTCGACAGCGATATTGATATCAATATGGATGTCGACCAGACTACGGAAATAACCCCGGTTGTTTTTACTGAAACGGTTGTAGTAGAGGAAGAAGAAGAGCAAGTCTTTACTATTGTGGAAGACATGCCTCTGTTCAACGGTAAACCTGCCGAAGAAGGGTTCCGTGAGTATGTCGCAAAAAACACCAGTTATCCGGCTGTTGCGCAGGAAAATGGAATATCGGGTAGAGTTTTCGTTGAATTTACCATCAACCAAAAAGGCGAACTGATAGATGCGAAGATTTCGCGTGGCGTCGACCCGTTGCTGGATGCCGAAGCTTTGCGCGTGATCCGTTCTTCACCGAAATGGACCCCGGGAAAACAACGCGGTAAAACGGTAAAAGTTAAATATACTTTCCCCGTTGTGTTCAAGTTGAATAATTAGAATAAGTTTTCGATATGTAAGGCTCTGGCTTCCATTGGGGTCAGAGCCTTTTTTATATCAGCCTCAACCCTCCCGAGGAAGAGTATTTCTCATCCAACCAATGATCAACAGTCAATTTTTCAAATATTTAGTATGCCCCAAAATCTGATCACAGCAAGAGAACCCGAAAAAGCAGTTTTGGTGGGAATCATCACATCCGGGCAAAATGAAGCCGAAGCCGAGGAATACCTGAAGGAACTGGCTTTCCTTACGGAGACGGCGGGAGGTGTAGCTGTGAAACAATTCATGCAGCGAATGGATACACCCAATCCTGCCACTTTTGTGGGAACCGGCAAATTGAACGAAATCCGTGAATATGTCAAAGAAACCGGCGTAGACCTGGTGATTTTCGATGATGACCTGTCGCCCTCGCAATTACGCAACATCGAAAAGTCGCTGGAATGTAAGATTCTCGACCGTACCAACCTGATTCTCGATATTTTCGCGAAACGGGCACAGACATCCTATGCTAAAACCCAGGTGGAACTGGCTCAATACCAATACTTGCTGCCACGCCTTACGCGCATGTGGACGCACCTCGAACGACAACAGGGAGGTATTGGCAGCCGCGGACCGGGTGAATCGGAAATAGAAACCGACCGGCGGATCATCCGCGACAAAATTGCACGACTTAAAGAGCAGTTGAAGAAGATTGACCGGCAAATGGCGATCCAGCGAAAGAACCGGGGAAATATCGTACGCGTAGCCCTTGTCGGATATACCAACGTGGGCAAATCGACGCTGATGAACCTGCTGAGTAAATCGGAAGTTTTTGCGGAAGACAAGCTTTTTGCGACCTTAGATACTACGGTGCGCAAAATGGTGGTCAATACTTTGCCGTTCCTTTTGACCGACACAGTAGGGTTTATCCGCAAACTGCCGCATCACCTGGTTGAATCGTTCAAATCGACCCTTGACGAGGTGCGGGAAACCGATATTCTGGCGCATGTAGTGGATATTTCGCACCCACGTTTCGAGGAACAGATTGATATCGTTCATCAAACTTTGCACGATCTCAAGGCGCAGGACAAGCCGACCATCATGATCTTCAATAAGATCGACCAATATCAATATGTCCGGAAAGATGAGGACGACCTGACGCCCAAAACGGACAAAAATATCAGCCTGGAAGACCTGGAACAAACCTGGATGGCGCGTAACAACCAGTTGAATGTATTTATTTCGGCCAGGCTGAAAAATAACATCGAGCAGCTGAAACGCATTTTATACCGGGAAGTCAGGAAAATACACATGCAACGTTATCCCTATGAGCAACATCCTGATTATTACGAATAAACGATGAAAATCACGTTTCTCTGGATGGGTAAGACCACTGAACACTGGTTACAGGAAGGTATCGACGTATATGTGAAACGCCTGAAACATTATATATCCCTGTCGGTTGAAATCATCCCGTCTCCTAAAAACCTGCCGAAACAGGATGTGGGGCAACAAAAGGAAATAGAAGGCGATGCGATTCTCAGTCGGATAACGTCATCGGATGAGGTCTACCTGCTGGATGAATGTGGAATGGCTTATTCTTCGGAAGGATTGGCCGAATTCCTGCAAAAAAAAATGTCGGCCAGCGTGAAACACCTTGTGCTGGTGACAGGCGGTCCGTTCGGATTCTCCGAAAAAGTGTACCGACGGGCTAACGGGGAAATTTCATTTTCGCAATTAACGTTTTCGCACCAGATGATCCGCTTGCTGGTAAGCGAACAGGTATACAGGGCTTTTACGATCCTTCGCGGCGAATCGTACCACCACCAGTGAGTAGTCGAAGTTTTATTTTATTCATCATGAAAAGATTTTATTATCTCCTGTCGATTGTTATCAGCCTGACAGCATGCAGCGCCAAAACAGACCGGCCTTTCCTTATCGGCGATGAATACCGGGAAAAGGTTCAACAACAATTCGGCGAGCGTAAACGGTTAGCACAACATCGCGCCAAGCAGCTGTTTTCGGTATTCGACCATCCCCTGACTACCGAACAACGCGAAGCGCTTGAATTTCTGTATGCCTACATGCCGTTGAGCGACTTGGCCGACTACGATGGCGATTTTTTTCTGAAACAGGTAAATGCAGCTTTTAGAGCACGCGATTACTTTGCATGGGGAAAAACCGTTCCTGAAGATATTTTCAGGCATTTCGTGCTGGTATACCGCGTGAATAACGAAAACCAGGACACAGCCCGCTTAGTGTTCTTCAACGAGTTGAAAGATCGCGTGAAGGGCCTTTCGATGGCTGATGCCGCACTGGAAGTGAATCATTGGTGTCATGAAAAAGTGACCTATCGTGGTACGGACGTACGGACGTCAGCGCCATTGGCCCTGATGCGTACCGGCTGGGGGCGTTGCGGCGAGGAGTCGACCTTTACCGTAACGGCGATGCGTGCTGTGGGCATCCCTGCCCGCCAGTGCTACACGCCCCGATGGGTACACACCGACGATAACCACGCCTGGGTGGAAGTATGGGTAGACGGGCAATGGCACTACCTTGGCGCCTGCGAACCCGAGCCGGAACTGGATATGGCCTGGTTTACCGCGCCTGCAAAACGCGCAATGATGGTGCATACCAACGTATTTGGCTTATATGACGGCCCGGAGGAGAAAAACATCGAGACATCCTTATATTCGAAAATTAACCTGTTGCCTCATTACGCTGCCACACGCATCCTCTCTGTGAAGGTGGTGGATAGCACCGGTAAACCTGTGGAGGACGCAAAGGTACAGTACAAAGTATATAATTATGCAGAGTTGTATCCTGTTGCCGATGGGCAGACCGGAACCGACGGTACCGCTTCGGTGATTACCGGGCTGGGCGACTTGATCGTGTGGGCAAGCCGAGGGAACAAATATGGCTACGAAAAAGCGGCAGCCGGTAACAATTCCGTTACAGTAGCGCTCAACCGGAAGGCCGGCGCAGCCTATGACGAAACCTGTGAACTGGTTCCGCCTGTCGAACAGAAAATCAAACAGGCATCAGCCGGGAAACAGGCGCAAAATGCACGCCGGCTGGCACAGGAAGATTCCATACGCAACGCTTATATGGCTACCTTCGCGAATGAGGAGCAAGCAACGGCTTTGGCTAAAGAGATCGATGAGGATAGCAGGGAGGTATGGAAATATCTGCAACGGGCACAAGGAAACTGGCGCGAAATAGAAACATTCGTCAGGCAAAACGCCGGCAATCCGTATTTATGGCCGTTCATAGCATCACTTACCGAAAAAGACGCGCGGGATACGCCTGCCGAATACCTCGCCGACTACCTGGATCGGAAAAGGACAGCAGAGCTTACGTCCGACAAAACATTCACCAAAGAATTCCTGGCAGCCTATGTGCTGTCGCCACGTATCGGCAGGGAACCGATACGTCCGTGGAGGTCGTTTTTCCGGACGGCGCTTCATGATGCGGAAGATACGCGCTTCACGGCGTCCGGTGCCGTGAGTTATGTGAAAGAAAACATCCGTCCGGCCGATGGCGAGAATTACTACAATTGTCCGCTGTCGCCACAGGGGGTTGCCGAATTGAAACTTGCCGACAAGTATTCGCGCAATATCTTTTTCGTGGCATTATGCCGTGCAGCCGGACTTCCTGCACGGATAGAACAGGCTACCGACAAACCGCAATATTTCGAGGATGGAACATGGAAAGATGCTGTTTTTGAAACCACAGGGCCGGAACAAACGGCTAAGGGCAAGGTCGTTATCGACAACTCAGCCGATAACGCAGTGAAACCGCAGTACAGCACACATTTCACATTGGCTCGTTTTTCCAATGGCGATTTCGTGACACTGGATTATGAAGAAGATCCGGCATTGAAAAATTTCCCCTGCACGCTGACGCTCGATACCGGCTATTACCGACTGATGACAGGCAGCCGTGCTCATGACGGCTCGGTGACGGTGCATACGGATTATTTTACGCTGGCAGCCAACCGGCAGCAAAAACTTACCGTGACGCTTCCCAAGGTTTCCGGCAAAATGCAGGTGATGGGGATCGTGGATATGAATACCGTCCTCTCCATGACCGACGGTAGCCACCGCACATTGAAAGAAATTTCGAACGGTAAAGGGGTGATGTTGTGTTTTATAGACCCCGGTAAGGAACCCTCGAAGCATGTATTGCAAGACTTGCCCGCATTGCAAAACGAATTTGAGCAATGGGGCGGCGGTGTGTTATGGATGACGCCAAGCGATAAGATGGCCGGCAAATTCGACCTGTCAGTATTTGCCGAATTGCCCAAACAAAGCGCCTGTGCGGTGGACAACAAACGTACCCTGCTCAAGGGCGTATCCCATACGCTGCAACTTGATTTTACCGAAAACTTTCCGCTAACTCTCTTCCTTTCGGACAACGGCGGTATCCTGTTCTTCTCGGAAGGCTACCGGATCGGTATCGGCGAGCGCATCATCAAGACGATCAGGGAAAATCAAGAATAGTCATCATGATATAATGTCGGACGGAATGCGAATATTCAGGACGCCATTGTATGCCTTGCGCGGTTTAATCCCAAGTTCCTCGCAACCTTCCAGATAACTGTCTATTGCGTTTTGAAAATCTGTTTCTAATTCATCAACCGTTTTTCCTTCGTACAATACACAGTCTTTTGTCATGCCAAGTAGTCGGGACGTGAATGCGATGTCGTAACCGTATTATTTTTGATTTTTTTCCGGGCTGCTTGTATTTTCAATTCAGGATGCGTAATTTTGAAGCCACATATACGCAAAAGATTCGAAGCCCGGCTGACAGAGGGGCGGCACATCTACAAAGTCCCAATATCCGCCGGAAGCGAGGATGAATTTGTTGAAAAATAACTTTAGATCCATGAAGACTGTTTTTGTTTTAGGGTTCATTATGTTGATAAGTTTTCCTGTACTGTCTCAGGAAAAGGTCGGCAAGCAACTTATTGATAAAAGTATACGGAAGGGCAATGCGCTGCTGGATGACTTTTCAGACAAATGCGCACGGCGTACTCAAAAGGCCGGAAAACGCTTCGAACGATATGAGCGGAAGATGATGAAAGCCGCCGAATCAAAAAGACTGAAAAGCAAAGGAGACAGTTTAAGCGCCGCTCAAGATACTGCATTCAAACCGAAGGCCAGGGAAATCATCGCCAATGAAGCGCAGAACCTGGGGAAAGAGCCGTTATTAGACAGCCTGCGTTTGATCAGCGGCTTTTCCGGTTATGCAGGGTTGTCGCCTGACCGGCAACTTACAGGTAAAACAAAGGAAAGCATCGACCGGGCGCAGCAGCAGTTAGACATTACCCAACGCGCCAAAAGCGAACTGCTGCAGCGCAAGGAATACTGGAAAGCGCAGGTAAAGGAACACCCCGAATACGGCAAATGGCTGACAAAGATGGAGAAGGAGCGCTACTATTACACGGCGCAGATCAACGAATACCGCAAGGTACTGCGCGACCCGGCCACCCTGGACGACAAGCTGATGAACACCCTGCGCAGCGATCCGCGTTTCAGCGACTTCGTGGCCACGCTGCCTGCCAAGCCGCAGGATCCCGGCAAGATGCAGCCCCGGCAGCTGGTACAGCAGATGATGCAGAGCCAGGCAGCCGCTATTGACAGTGATCCTGTCCAACTGATCAAGGATGCCCAAAAGAAGGGGAGCGACCTGCTGGGCGACCTCAGCAACCAGGCGTCGTCTTTCGGGAACTTGGACAATGCGACCCAGGTACCGAAATTTACCCCCAACCCGTACAAGACCAAGAGTTTTTGGGAGCGGATCAATGTAGGGTTTGATCTGCAGTTCGACCGCAGTACGCGGTTCTACCCGGCAAGCGGGGTGGCAGGCGCACAGGCGTCGTTCAACTTCGACCAGCGGTTCAGCGCGGGCGTATTGGCCAACTACCGTTTCGGGACGGGCGAAATCAAACGCATCCGTTTTTCGCATGCCGGGGCGGGCTATGGCGCCTTTGCCAACTATAAGGTGTGGAAAGGGCTGGGCGTACAGGCCGGGTACGAACGCAACCGGCGAGCGGAGACGGAGGTCAACGAGACCCGGTATGCAGCAGAATGGTCGTCATCCGCGCTGGCCGGATTGACCTGGGAATACGGCATCGGGAAGAAGCTGAAAGGCTCGGTAGGGGTATTCTTCGATGCGCTGTACAAACGACATACGCCGCAAACGAACGCGGTGCTGTGGCGGATGGGATGGAAACTCTGAGAGGTAAGAATTAAGAATTATTATATCAAAAATCAAAAATCAGTAATTTAGTAATCAAAAATCAAAAATCATGGCAGACATTTTACATCGCATCAAAGCGAAATTGTATCCCAATGAATTGACCGAAGACCCGGATGACTATACGGCACGGGTATCGGCTGAACGGAGTATCGATATTTCCGGCATATGCCGGTCGGCTACAGGCAGGGGCGGAGCATCGGGCAAACCCGACGATATGGAACAGCATGTACGCGCTTTCTTCAAGGAAATGGCCTACCTGGCATGCGACGGTTTTTCGGTAAATACCGGCTATTTCTCCCTTGACACACAAATCAAGGGCGTTTTTAACAGCCCGGCCGAAAAATTTATACCCGGCAAGCACAGTATTTATTTCCGGCTCCACCAGGGCGATCTCATGCGGCAACTGATCCCCGGCATCGAAGTGGAAATCGAAGGCCTGGGCGACGTACAGCCCGTCATCAGCCAGGTGACCGATGTAAAGAGCGGCGCGGTGAACAGCACGATCACGCCGGGCAAGCTCCTCAGGGTAAAAGGCGATAAGATCAAGGTGGCAGGCGACAACCCCGCCGTGGGCATCTGGTTTACGGACGAAGCAACAGACCGCCGCACCCGCGTGGAAATCGATGAACTCGGTACGAACAATCCGTCCGAACTGCTTTTCAATGCGCCTGCCTTAGCGGCCGGAACCTATTATTTGGAAGTGGCGACGCAATACAGCGGCGGCGCACCCATGCTTAGGGAGCCGCGGACGGCGCGTTTCGGCAAGCCGCTTAGGGTAGAATAGTTTTTCTCTGCCGGCCGGACTAAGCTTGTCTATCTGTTAGACTAAGCTTGTCTATCTGATAGACTAAGCCTGTCTATTTGATAGACTAAGCCTGTCTATCTGATAGACCGGACTGCTCTGACCGGCAGATTATCCGACTTTAAATACAAGTCGATTTGAAATTGGCGTTTTACATGAGTTCCATTACATTTATTGATCTTTGAATCTTTAAATCATATATAATCATACATATTAAAACCATATCATACAGGAATAAAATGAAAGCAAAAGGACTTAAAAGGGAACTGCGGAAAACGGCAGCAGCAGGCGTTTTGCTGGCGGTAAATGCGTGGTGTTTCGGGCAGATGGCCGCCGAATTGCCCCGAATAACACCCATTTCGCCGGAAGCGGCGGCAATAAACAAATATGTGAATTATCCCGTAAATCACAGTACGGGGTTGGTACAGATAGAGATACCCCTGTTTGAAATCAAAGACCATGATCTGCATCTTCCTATAACCCTGAGCTATCACTCTTCGGGGCTGAAGGTGCAGGAAGAGGACGGATGGGTAGGCAACGGATGGACGCTGAACGCTGAGCCGTCGGTATCCCGGTCGGTGCGGGGAGTGCCGGACGACCAGAACATCCCTGCACTGGGTTATCTGAATAATACCTATTATCAATATACTTCAGAGGACCCCGTTGTGTATCATACGGAATTAATCAACGACCTTACAAACCTGCTGGCGTTAGCCGACGGACAACGCGATCTGGAGCCGGACGCCTATTACTTCAAACTGGCCGACCGGAGCGGGCGGTTCTATATCAATCGCGTATCCAACACAGGGGACAACAGATATAAGGCGCAGTCATTCCCGGCAGGAAAAGAAAATATTCAATTTTTTAAAAGCAATAATGGATTATATTTCGTCATTACCGATGACAACGGTATCACTTATTGGTTTGACGGGCCAAAAGAAAGCGACGGCAGCAGCCATACGACGACCACGCGATGGATGGGAAGCTCTATCACCTCACGCGGCGCGAAAATAACTTTTGATTACGGTTCGAAACGGACAAGAAATTTCAGCTGGGTTCTGCATGACAAAGTTACGGTTGAGGAGAATGAAGAGGGAAGCGCCTATCCTACCTATCCCATCATGACCAGATATAAAAACGGAATAGGCACATCATACCACGTTACCCCCGGACGCACCAGTGCGGCTGTTCTTATTAAAACAGGAACTCTGCGTTATAATTCGCCCTCGGGATATACCGCCGACTACATCAACTGCTATTACATCCAGACCATCAGGTTTGCGGAAGGTACGATCACTTTCCAGATAAAACAAAATAGCAACGGCACATACGATTTGAGCCGGATGGAAGTGCTTGACAACAACGGCAAGCTTGTCAAAAGCATTAATTTTTATGTTTCCCGATACAATTCCCTGACCCGGCATACCAAGTTGGACTCCATACAAATCAGCGACGCATCCGATAAAGTTGTCGACCGCTACCTGTTCGCCTATTTTGCTACGGGCACGGTGCCGCAGACACTCAGCAGAGCCATCGATCACTGGGGATATCACAACGGCTGTACGGAAAATGAGGACTCGGTACTGGTGCCGCGTTATGCGGTAACGGATCGACACGGCTTCAATAATAACTATATCAGTTTTTTCATAGGAGAAGCCAACCGTGAATCTTCCGAATATTACATGAAAGCAGGGTCGCTGATCAGTATCGTCCGGCCGGGGAGGTATATCAATACTTTCGAGTATGAAGCCAACCGCTATCAGAATAATCCTTATCCGGACGAGCCGGTCATGTATGCGGGGGGATTGCGTATCCGGCAGGTGGCGGTTCAGGATTTGATGACCGGCCGAAGAACATTCAGGGAATATTATTATGGAAATGAGGACGGTACATGCAACGGGGTATTAAAATTCAAACCGGATTTAAACCTTTACTGCTACAGGCAAAATTGGTGGCACAGGGTCGAGTACGGAGTCTCAACGACGCAAAAAACCATTCGTACCTGGTTTTGCAATGCGGTACCTGATCTTGTGTTTTCGCAGGGGGCTCCCATCCTGTATCCCCGCGTGGAGGAATATCTGCACGGAGGTACCGAGGAAGCCTGGAAAACCGTCTATTATTATAATGTCCGCAACAGTGCGCAGACAAGAGACGACATTGACGTGCCTTTTCATATGGATATGGACGACGACTGGAGGTACGGGCATCTGCAAAAAAAGGAAGAGTACCGCTATCGGGACAGCCGGTATGTTCTGGCCGGAAGCACGGAATACAAATATCAGCTGCAGATGATGAAGGCCAGCCCAACCCTTAAAGCGTTTTACAATACGTCGCTGCAGCCGGATATTAGCTATTACATAAAATACGACAACGATATAAGGCAGGCGTTAAGCTGGAGGCGATGGCTCAGATGGGGCGGGAAACCGCTGATCCGGGAAGAAACCGGAAAAGAATATTTTGAAAACGGCGATATAATTACCACAACCAAAGAATATGAATATGCAATAAGCCCGGCCGATGATAACCATCATCTTCATCCGCTACGGATTACGACCTCGGGGTCGTCGGCAAATATTACAGAACGGTTCGTATACCCGGAAGATGTGGAAAACGCCGGGATTACCGAAAATCTGGGGCAGAGATACCTGATCGGCAGGAATGATTTCAACAAACTGCTGTCATACAGCCGCACGGAAAACAATGTCACGCAAACCACCCGGCAGGTATTCTCGTCATCGTACCTGCCGGAATCGGTAAAAACCAATACGGGCAGCGGCGGCGCATTCGAGGATCGCATCCGTTACCACAGTTACGGCAGATACGACAACCCCACCTGCATTTCGTACGAAAACGGGCCTAAAACGATTTTCATCTGGGGATATGCCGATCAGTACCCCGTAGCCCGGATCGAAAACGCCGTTTCCTATGAAGCGGTAATCGCCGCCATCGGCGGATGGGACGGCAGCGGCGTCGATTATACGGAAAGGGACAGGGCGCGTATCGAGAGTTTGCGCACGCTCCTGCCCGATGCCAGGATCACCACCTATACATACAGTCCTCCTGTGGGCGTTATTTCCGAAACCGATCCGTCCGGGCGCACCGTTACATACGAATACGATTACTCCGGCAGGTTATACCGCGTAAGGGACGAGAAGGGAAATATACTGAAGGAGCACCTGTATAATCAGTCGAGACGGTTACGGTGGTAGGACGGATCGAATAAATTGAATCAAACGAATAAAATCAGTATGATGAAAACACTATCCTTATTATATATCCGGCGGGCGGTTATCGCTTTTGCCCTGATCTTCCGCATGTCTGTTGCAGCCGACGGGCAGGAAAAGGAAACATACCTGAAAGACCTGCAGCATACGATGTCGCGTATGACCGGCGTGGGATGCGACACGGCGGAAATGAACCGGATGCTGCTGATGATGAAGGAATACAGAAACACCGGCGCAACGGTACGGGGAACGGAAAAAACAGCGGTGCAGGCGAAAAGCATGGCCATGGCCGGCGAAAACGCCGTTAGAAGCAGCGTAGCCGCAGGCAATCTGCATCACATACCCGTAACTTTCCATCTGTACGTATCGCCGGAGGGGAACGACAATAACGCCGGCACGGCGGCGGCGCCCTTCCGCACCATACAGAAGGCCGTCAATACCGCATCGGAGGGGCAGGCCGTTCAAGTGGGGGACGGCGTGTATGCGGAGTCGGTAACGGTTACGAAAAGCATCCATATCGTAGGCAATGTGGAGTATCCCCAATCGGTGGTCATTGAGGCCACGGGCGCTTCGGCGGTAAGCATCAGCAACGCTTCCCCCTCCCTGCACGGGCTGTGCATCACAAAAGGCGTCAAAGGACTGAACCTGCACAATGCTTATGCATATTTTTCGCATCTGATACTGAAACAGAATACCGGCCAGGCGATTTATTCTTCGGGCAGATTCTTTTGTTCGGTATACAATTCTTTGATATATGGTAACCATTGCGATAAAGTTATTGAATTGGCCGACGCCACAATCAGTTCCATGGCATTTGAAAATGTAACCGTTACCGATAATTTCGGGGACTATACCTGTTACTTATCAGGTTCCGATCTCTATCTGAGTTTTCTTTCCTGTATTCTTTACAATCCTGACGTTACGGCGGAAATTCCTCCGGTTTATCCCCTGCGCTTCGTCAGCTGCTATTATTCCCTGGTAAGGGGCTTCGGGCAATACCTTTATACCAGTTCCAGCTATGACCTGCTGGACAGGGATCCCCGTTTCGGCGATTCCTTTAACGAGTGTTATTCCCTGGCGTCCGGTTCGCCCTGCATCGACGCCGGCGACTACGTGCCCGGGGAAAGAATACCGCCGGGCAAAGGCAGCAGCGACTGGCGGGATATGGGAGCTTACGGCAACCAGTCATATCTTGCGGCTTGCATGGTGGAAGTACCGGACATACCGGACACGCCCGGCGAGGCATTGGGCGACTTATCCGTAAATTATGTCCAGACATTCCGGCCGTTGTATCCGGTTACCGCCATCTCCGATCCGGGAACCGATAAAAATATGACGACCATAGAATATTACGACGGCCTGGGCCGTCCCATGCAGACGATAGCCATGGGCGCTTCGCCCTCGGGCGGCGACATGATTACGCCCTTCAGCTACGACGGATACGACCGCCGGGATGAGGAATACCTGCCCTACGCGTCGGATACCGCAACCGGTGAATACCGGAGGAGGGGTATATCCGAACAGGATGATTTTTACGCTTCGCTTTTCGGCGGCTATCAGAAAGCATTCAGCAAAACGATATACGAGCCTTCGCCGCGGAGCCGCGTTCTGGAACAGTACGGCCCGGGCGCTGCATGGCAGAACCATTCGAAACGGGCGGTGATGCAGTACCGCGCCAACGAAGAAAATGAAGCGCTGCTATGGGCAATCGCCTCTCCGGGCGCTACGGCGAACGGCTGTTACGCGGCGAGGGCGCTGTACGTAACGGAAACCGCCGACGAGGACGGCCGGATAACGGTGGAATACACCGATAAGCAGGGGCGCGTCGTAAGGCAGAAACAAAAGACGGACAGCAATACGTGGGCGGTTACCGATTACTGTTACGATCATTACGGACGCAAGGCATTTGTGATGCCCCCGAAAATCCATGAGAATAATATCACGTCGTTTACCTCTTCCTCCGCCGCTTTTTTGCAGTATATCTACGCCTATCGTTACGATACCCGCGGACGCGAGGTGGAAAAGCATGTCCCCGGCGCCGGGTGGACATACACTGTATACAACAAACTCGACCAGCCTGTATTGATGCAGGGCGCCGAACAACGGACACGTAACGAGTGGAGCTTTACCAAGTACGACGCCCACGGGCGGATAACGGTTACCGGGCTGTATACCTCGACCGCCTCGCGCGAGACGCTGCAGGGCAATGTATACGCAGCCGCGCAGTGGGAGGATCGCGGAACCGCCGCCCACGGCTATACCAACAGCGCTTTTCCTGCGGACGC
>JAISCQ010000123.1 GCA_031265445.1 Bacteroidales bacterium | reverse complement strand
CTATCAGTCTCAGCCATGTACTCCACGGGAGCGCTATCATCTGCAGCAGGCAGACGGCGACGCCCAGCAGGGGTATAAACGGGACGAACGGCGTTTTGAACGGACGCGGCAAGTCGGGCTGCGTCCTGCGCAGCACCAGAATCGACAGGCACACGATGGCGAATGCCATAAGCGTGCCGATGGACACCAGCTCGCCCAGGATATCCAGCGGAAACAGCCCGGCAACCAGACCGGTAACAATGCACGCGAAAACGGTGGCATTGCGGGGGGCGCCGCGACGGTTTACCCTGGAAAATATTTTGGGAAGCAGTCCGTCGCTGGATATGGCATAATAGATGCGCGACTGTCCAAGCATCATAACGAGAATCACCGAACTGAGGCCGGCAATGGCGCCCAGCTTTATGAACGGACTTAACCATGACAGTCCTTCTCCCGCCCTGTCGACTGCCATGGCAATAGGCGCATCGACGTTAAGTTCCGTGTAGTTTACTATTCCGGTGAGCACCGCCGTAACCGACACGTACAGGACAGCGCATATAATTAGCGAGATTAAAATTCCTCTGGGCATGTCCTTCTGCGGATTCCGGGTTTCCTGAGCCGTCGTCGAAAGGGCGTCGAAACCAAGATAGGCAAAGAATACGACGGCCGCGCCCCGCAGTATTCCCGACCAGCCGTACTCTCCAAACTCTCCGCTGACATTTTCGGGAATGTACGGGCTCCAGTTGGAGACGTCGATGTACGAGATACCGAATCCGATAAACAGAAGTATTACTCCGACTTTTATGGCTACCATGACGTTGTTTAGCAGGGCAGACTGCCTGACGCCGCCAATCAGGAATGCGGTAACTGTCCCGACAATAAATACTGCCGGAAAGTTGATGATGCTGCCGCTGAATGCCCAGCCCTTATCACCGTATACAAGTGTGGAGGATGCAATGTGCGTGGGAATATCTATCCCCAAGCCGTGCAGTATGTTCAGCATGTAGCCCGACCAGCCGACGGCAACGGTGGAACAGGCAAACAGATATTCAAGCACAAGATCCCAGCCTATAAACCATGCTAAAAATTCCCCGGTGGTCGCATAACTGTAGGAATATACGCTGCCCGAAACAGGTATCATGGACGCAAATTCGGCATAACACAAACCGGCAAGTACGCAGCATACCGCCGATATGAGAAACGAGATGGTCAGCGCCGGACCGGCATGGCTGGCGGCAGCCTGTCCCGTTATTACAAAAATCCCGGTTCCGACAATGGCTCCAATTCCCAGCATTACAAGATTTGTCGCGGAAAGCGTGCGCTTGAGACCGCCATTAAAACCTTCCGATTCCCTCAATGCATCGGAAATGTCCTTTTTCCTAAATAGTCTGTTCGGCATAATATTCAATCAATATAAAATTCGCGCAAAGATATATGAAATATTTTTAATTACTCATAAATTAAAATTTAAAAATGTGTAATCATTCCCGCTTTTAATTTTTAATTTATTGCCAAATTATGCATTAATTTATACATCTGGGGGCAAATCCCTCGCCTTTAGGCAAAGACTTTAGTTTTAAAAAGCTTTGGAAGAGAGGTCGCTTCAAAAGGGTCGGTGTCCGTCATTGCGAAGGCGCAGCCCGAAGCAATTCAGTGAATAACAGTATTACGGATTGCTTCGCTTCGCTTATAATGACGAAGTGAGGAACTTTTTGGACGCTCTTTGCACAATAAATGCACAATTGGGGGATGCGTAAGCCTTTAGTCAGCTTTAGCCGGCAGTAAACGAGGGTGTCCAAAAAGGGTCGAGTCCCGTCATTGCGAGAGCGCAGCCCGAAGCAATCCAGTGATTAACAGTATTCTGGATTGCTTCGCTTCGCTCGCAATGACGACGTGATTGACTTTTTGGACATCCCCTAGTCTAGTTTGACTTGATAGATAATGTCCTACGGACAATTAAATAACGCTATCCAACTTTTAGTTTTTAACTCCCATAATTGCCGTTTTCACTGCTTCGACGTCTGCCGGCAGTATCTGTTTCGTTACGGTGCGCTCTTTCAGGAGCTCCAGCGACGGATGCTGTGGAAACTGTCCCGTTACCGAAGCGATTGTCTCCGGGAATTTTGCCGGATGAGCCGTTGCCAGAATTACACTGCGGACATCTTCGCGAACCGCCGCAAAAGCACATGCAGTGTGCGGATCCGCCATATAGCCTTTTTCGAGCCATGTCCGTCTGATCCACGTTTCGATACCTGCATCGTCGCAGGATGTTGTTCGTATAATGCCGGTCTTTTCCGGTATTTCGTTAAGGACAAATTTGCCGTCGCGCCGCAAAGCCGTCATCAGTTCGCGGACACGGGCGCTGTTTCCGTCGAAATGCCACCACAGCCATCTCTCGAAATTCGAGGCCTGCTGGATATCCATCGAAGGCGCATGACTTGGAACAACCGTGCCGGGGCAATATTCTCCCGTTTTGAAAAAATCCGATACTACGGCATTTACATTTGTCGTCACACAGAAACGTATGCCCCGCACTCCCATCCTGCTTAGCATCCAGCCGGCAAGCACATTGCCGAAATTACCCGTAGGCACAATAAACTCAAGTGGATCGTCTTCGGACGCTCCGAGTTTAAGCGCGGCATGAAGGTAATAGACACACTGGGCGAGGATACGCGCTATGTTTATGGAATTGACGGCTGTAAGCGAATGTGCCGATGAAAATGCCGCATCGCCGAAAATCTGCTTAACAATGCTTTGCACATCGTCGAAACTGCCGTTTACAGCGAAGGGATGTACAAGGGGCGAACCCGTGCACGCGATCTGCCGTTCCTGCAGTTCCGCTATGCGTCCTTCGGGATAAAGGATAAAGCTGTGAACGCCGGGATGTTTCAACATTCCATGTATGGCAGCCGAACCGGTATCGCCGGATGTTGCGCCGAGTATGTTCAGCGAATGTCCCGTGCTGCGGATATATCTTCCGTAGAACTGTCCGAGCAGTTGCAGGGCAAAATCCTTGAAAGCAAGCGTTGGACCGTGGAACAGTTCCATGACGTGCAGCCTGCCGGACAGTTTCACTAATGGAGCCGGACTTGCCGAATCGGGAAAGGCGCTGTAAGCAAGTTCGACGCAGCGATTCAATTCGTTGCCCGGGATGTCCGTCGCAAAAAGCGAAAGAAAGGAAGAAGCGAGTTCCGTATATGGCAAATCCTGCCAGCGTTTTAAATGCAGGCTGATATCGGGCAGAGTTTCCGGCACAAACAGTCCGCCGTCGCCGGCTAATCCCCTGATTACCGCTTCGCTGAAAGTGGCGGTATCGCCGCCTCGAGTACTTGTATACTGCATGGTGTTTCCGATTTATCCCAGCACGATTTCCGTGCCGGTTTCGTTGATATCCAGAATCCAGTAGCGCGCATTCAGTCCGGCGTCGGCAAAGCAGCTTTTCATCGCCTCGCCTACACGTTCGTGACTGTTTTCGACGAAAGACAGTATTCCCGGTCCTGCTCCGCTCAGGCACGATGCAACAGCGCCATTGTCAAGCGCCGCTTCACGTGCTTCGATGGCTCCCGGGATTGCCGGAAACCGGTACGGTTCGTGCATTTTGTCGTCAAGCGCCCTGGCAAGCAGTTTCAAATCGCCTGTACGCAGGGCTTCTATAGTCATTACCGCATGACCTATATTATATATGGCGTCCGAGCGGGGCAGAGTCGGCGGCAGTACTGCACGCGATTTCGGAGTGAGAAAGACAAAATCGGGCACGCATACCACAACCTTCTGCTTTTGAGTGGAAATCCTGTGCGTGAGCAGGCGGCCGTTTGCCGAACGCGTAATCACTGCAAGTCCTCCCAGGAGCGCGGGAACAACGTTGTCTCCATGTCCTTCGATTTCTGCCGCCCGCGACAGTACGGCGCGCTTCAGCGTATCGGCGTTTTCGCATGTCAGTTCGCGTCGGGCGATGGCATGTGCAAAAACAAGTCCCGCAATGACAGCCGTGGAACTGGATCCCAGTCCACTGCCGCAGGGGATATTGTTGCGGCAAACGATTTTGAGCGGTCCGGGCGCTTTCTGTCCAAGCGTTTCGTCAAGCTCCTCGAACATGACTCTGGCAATGGTATTGGTGTGATCTTTAGGCAGTCTGTCTGCCGCTTCCCCGAACGATTCGATGATTATATGCTCCTTCTGTTCGGGAACATGATAGAGTTCAAAGGTATTCCAGAGGTTCAGCGCAACGCCGATACAGTCAAAGCCAGCGCCCAGATTGGCGGAGGTTGCCGGAATGCGAATTGTCAAAACAGGTGCGCTTGTGTCGTAATTTCCGTCTTTCACAACGACGGGATTCAAATTTTCTTGCATCATAAATAGATATAGTTAATCATAACATTTAAAAAAATCCAATATTTTCGAAATAATGCGCAAAAGTAATATTTTTTTCTTGCATAAACCGAATTTGATTTGAACATCGTGTTTGTAATGCAAATTTCTTCAATGTTCCTGTTGCGCCTGACGGTCACTATGGTGACACGAAGAATCGTCGTGGAGACGCGTTAATCTACCATTTTTATTTCAATCACTCAAACATTTTTTTTGGAGCGATATACTATGTATACCTTTATATTATATGTATAAAAATACAAAAGTTGCGTTCGCCATATCTTTATTTTAATAAGAATGGACAAGGTTTCTTTTTACTTCGAAAAAGTGGGTCTGCACCACAAAAAATGGGTTTGCGACACGAAAAAATGAGTCTGCGGCATGAAAAAACAGGAATGTATCAAAGCTGCTTAAAATTAAAGAAGGTATCTCTGGAGCGAAAAACAATCCGGAAATACAGAAGAAACTGAATACATTCGGATATGCGCATGACCGTATTATACTGCGCGCGGGTTAAAATTGTGATATAAAAATGTAGAGATACTTCGTGTCTTTTGACGCCGTAGGCGTCCAATTTTGATAACCTCGTGCAAGCGAAGCGCAGCTCGGGGTAA
>JAISCQ010000257.1 GCA_031265445.1 Bacteroidales bacterium | reverse complement strand
GCGTCCGCAGGAAAAGCGCTGTTGGTATAGCCGTGGGCGGCGGTTCCGCGATCCTCCCACTGCGCGGCTGCGTATACATTGCCCTGCAGCGTCTCGCGCGAGGCGGTCGAGGTATACAGGCCGGTAATCGCTACCCGCCCGTGGGCGTCGTACTTGGTAAAACGCCATTCGTTGTGCTCCCACTGGTCGGCATCCTGAGTCAGAACCGGCTGATCAAGCTTGTTGTATACCGTGAGCGTCAACCCCGCGCCGGGGATGTACTTTTCTGTTTCGCGTTGGCGGGTATCATAATAATAGCAGTATGTGTACTTATAAAAATCGGCAGGGGTGATGTTGATCGCATTTGCATCTTTGACGATTGCCGGGGGTATTACATACGCTAATTTTCCCCACTCATAGTACCCATAATCGGTGATGGCGTTTTCCGTATCGCTTACCATTTGCTGTTGCCTGACCGTGCGGCCGTGCAGGTCGGTATATGTCGTGGTTTTCCGTCCGTCCTCGTCGGTAGCTTCGGTCACATACAGGGTACCGGCAGGATAATAGCCTGTGGGCACGGTTGTGCTTCCCTCCCATATGAGGACTTCGTTCGCCGTGTTGGATCGCAGGATGGTGATATTTTGGCTTTTCCCGGCGCTTAGCCATGCCTGTCCCGGCCCGTATGTATCTGTACTCCGGTCGTTGTATCCGGTTTCGTTCCAGGGATAGCTGTCGGCCGGAATATTGGCAGTAGGGTTGGCATAGAACGAAGCGGGGGTGCGGCTGTTTTCGTCGATATAGGGCAGGCTTTGCTTCACCAGCCGGTTGTAGCTGTCGTACTGCTGTATGGTGGCAATATTCGTCCCGAGCGGCGAGGCGCTTGTTTGAACCGTCTTGGTGACCATGCCTGCCCCGTCAAAGTACTGTACTTCCTGCCGGTAATCTACCCGGGGGCGTACCTGTGGTATGGACTTTACTTCTATTTGCGGACGGATGCTGCATATCCAGTTTTCGTTCCGGGGCAGGCCCAAATCCATGGGGAGCACCAGCTCACAGTCATAATCAAAATCGTATTCCATGTTGTCCATCGCACATTCCGGCCAGTTGTCACATTCCAGTTCAGGGCCGGCAGGGATCTGAAGCGGCTGCGCGGAAACAGGCCCCCCGTAATAGCCCAGGTCGCCTGTGACGGTGCCTCTGGCCGGCGGCCGGTTGTAGTCCGTACTGCCGCCGGCATCGATACAGGGCGAATCGTCGGCTAACTGGTACATGTACCTTTTAGGCGACACGAATTTCGGGTCGGTATCGATCACACTCGACGGGCTAGAGCCGGCCAGCCCCCCTTTGATGTATCCGTTGATGGAATAGCCGCCATTGCTCCTGATCTGCAGCTTTATCAGGTTATTGTAAACAATAGCGTTGCCGAAGTAGATCTGGGGCAGGTCGTAGAAATCAAAAGCAACTTCTCCAAGGTTGTCCGTTGCCGTGCAGTGGTAATAATCCACGTAACTCATGCCTCCACTGCTCAATACCACACTCTCGGCGGCAATATTGTGATGGATCAGGAGATTTTCGATGCAAAGAGTACTCTGGTCACATTCAATGATGTGTCTTCCCGTGTTGCCGGTAACGATACATTCCTTCAGGAAGACATAAGGCGCATGTTCTTCGCCTCTGATGGAAACAGCTGCTGCCGACTGTCTTGCCTTTCCTCCTGTGATGGTCAATCCTTCGGCATTAAGGGAAGCTGCACGGCTCTGAACTCCGAGCGCTGCCGCGACGTCTCTCACTTCTATCACTATCCCTGCTCCTCCGCCGTCAATCACTACCGATGACGGGTCACTGTTGTTTCCCACCAGCCGGATCGGAATTCCCCGGATGACGAGCTGTTCCCGGTATGTTCCGGGTGCAAGCCTGATGGGCGACATCCAGTCCCAGCCGGGCAGGGTAGGCGCCACCTGTATGGCTTTTGTGATGGTGCGTAACGGCGCAGCGGCTGATGTGCCGCTGTTACTGTCGTCGCCATCAACCGATACATACAGTTCCGGAGACGCAGCAGCAGCCATTACCTGGGCTGCCGGCGCCGCTGATTGAGCAGTCCGGGTATCCATCCGGTCGGGTTGTTGCCGGCTCAGATACCTCCTGATGATTTCACCGGCTTGTATGCTGTCGCTTACCTGGCTCCTGATAAAACTGATTCGCCGGGTCGTTTCGTTATCGGCAACAGGTTGCACCTGAGCCTGAATGAAGCCGCCATTGCCGGCGATCCATGCCAGCAAGCACCCAAAGGCGACTATCGTCCGTAATAATGGCCGGCTGGTTGGGGTATGAAATTTTTTCATGGTTCGTTATTTTAAGTATTTACCTCTCAATTATTTTTTCAGGTGATATTGTATGACTTCCAGGATATTGCCCTGTTCGTCCCTTTTTCCGGCCAATCGCCCTGATGGGTCGTAACCGTACGATACGGCCTGCCCCGATGGTGATATTTCAGATATCAGGCCGATCAGGGGCTGGTAGGCATAAGTGGTCACCATGGCGTCGGGCAGTGCACGGCGCAGGCCGTTGATGACCGTCCAGTCGCCGTCTTCGGGCCTGGATTTGGAGGCGATGGCGTCAATGACGGCGCTGCCGCCAGCGGCCTGTACCACCCGGTTCCAGTCGGCGTTTTCAATTTTGGCAATTGGATACTGGTTATTGTATCCCCAGAGATATACCGTTTTAGCGCCCCCTGGCTGATATGCACTTTTGATCTTGCCCGAAGCATAGTATTCGTAGTACAGGCGGGGTTCATAACCTCCGCTGCTGCCGGTATAGGTATATATCGCCGATGGCTTCATCGGGGCGCCGGATGCCAGGTACTCGGCCCTGGCCAAAATTCCCGGACTCCAGTATTGCAGCAGGGTTTTCAGGCAATTGTTGCCGATCAGCCAGCTTTGTCCCAGGTTGACCGTACCGGTATAATCTTCGGGATACGTAAACTCTTCCGTGATGGACATGCCCTTACTGTCGACGGTGGTGATCACTACCGGGTTCATGTGCCTTGTCCCGCTGTTGTAGGAACAGGTCTTGCGGGTTTTCACCGAACCTTCCGAAAGCGGGTAGTACCAGGTATTTTCCTCTGTCACCCGCACACATCCGCCCCCGTATGCCTGAGAGTAAACGCCTGCTACCAACGGTTTATCGGTAGAGTTGGACGGGATAGAAAAGTCCGGATTGCCGGGATCGTATATACTTCCTTTGAGGTAGTACATTTTCCAGCGTATCCCGTTATTGACATAGTCGACCTTATATGTGGCATGGTCGTATGTCTTCCGGGAGATGAGACTGCTGTCTTCGGTGCTATTGTCTTTGTAGTATTCCTTTTCGCCGCGAAGCAGGCCGCCGTACTTCCAGTCGTCCAGGGCATCCGTATCAAACGGGATACTCAGGTCGGATCTTTTAAATACCTGGTAAGTGGAAAATTCATATTCTTTACACAGTGAAGTACTGTTCCATGAATCTTCTCTTATTTCCCTTACTTTTTGATAGGTAATGCCGGTACCTCCGTTGAGGTTCAGGTCGGGAATGGGGCGTTCCATGTAGGTGTAGGTATCCACCGTTTTGTTGTGGTTGATACTGCCGTTGTCATATTTGTACAGGCTTGTTTTCAGGCAATAGTCGTCAATGGAAAGGTTGACTTTCGGCCTGCCGTAATATTCGACATCTCCTTCACTGTCGGAAAACGGTTCGGACTGATAGGAAAAATACCGCAATATCCGGCGGCCATGGAGATCTTCCCTGATGCTGGAGATACGTATACCGCCCACATTAACGGGATTATACCAGTAACCTGCACGGGTCGAATTGTTTTCGTAGTCAAAAACAGTGCTTCTGCCTCCCGGCCAGTTAATTTTTTTCAGGGAATAAGTTTGGGCGTAGTAGTTGGCCTGTCGGTTGGCACCCGGGAAAGTGATCTTTTTGTCGGTCCCCGGTATGGTAAATTCGACGGTGGGGATCAGGTTTTGATTGCCGGACACTCCGTTGTAATACCCCCAATGGTCTATAGCGTTGCTTTGCACGTTCGGGAAAGACCTGTTCGAGTCCCAGTATTCAAACCGGTAGCGTTCCGAAACCGTCCCTCTGAAATCGACCACCCGGCATGAATCCAACAAATATCGGTCGTTGCCGTAATCATTCACAAAGAATTCAACGCTCCTGATCAGGTTGTTCATATTGTCCAGCACGTCGATCTTTTTGATCAGGTCTTTTTTTCCATAGCTGTAGGAAAAACACACTTTCCCGTCGGGAAAGATAATGGTCTTGACCAGTCGTGATTCAATCGCCTGGAAAGTATGCGAACTGTTGAATCCCGGCATTTGCCCGTACCGGTCTTCCGGCGTATCGTAATTAGGGGGGAGTAGTCGATAAACCGGATATGGACGGTATCGCGTATCCTTAACCGTCAATATCGGGCGATAAAGATCATCACGGCTTACATCTATGGAAAAACCTGCAGCGTAATTCCGGGTATACGGGTATCTGGTATTGTAATCGTCATATTGAAAAAGTATCTGGTCAAGCCCCTTGTTCAGGTTTATTTTCCGGGCATACCACCGTGTAAAGGCTTCATAATTGATCGAACCGATGGTGCCTTTGGTTTTTTCCAGACAATTGGTGCTCCCTCCAAATTCATAATCTGTACCGTCATCGTCGGTAATTTTTATTGAGGTAGAAGAATAATCGACTTTGACGGGTTCGTGGGGTATCAGTACGCTGTTATACGCGTCTTTCAGCACAAAACGGCCCGAACGGCACGGGAGGGAATAATAATATACGTCGGGGCTCTGATCGTAGTTTCCGCTGGCTAACTCCTTCCAGATATCCAATGACAAATTCTTGGTATTGTAATCGAAATCTTTATACATATTGTAGCGGAACCCTTTCACCGTTCCTCCATAAAATTCGTCAGGCAGGCCTCTTATGGCTCTTGATACGGATGGTTCGGCCTGGAGCGCCCAGCCCAGCCCCAGGCTGCCGCCTTCGTCTTCTATCTTGATACCGCCGCCGTGGTAACTCATGCTGATGGGCAACACATAATCGCCTGCACGTATCTCGTAGATGGGGATATTCACGGAGGCGATCCCATGCTTGATGTCGACCGGATTCTCAATAAACTTGATCATGGTGGCCGTATTGGGTGAAGCGGGAGCGACAACGGGCATGGTGTAACTGATCCGGCTGTTACCGTCCTGCCGGTAATAAATTTGCCCCGTCAGGGTTATATTCCCAAAAAGAAGGAATAAAAGGATGGTGGTATACTTTTTCATTTGTATAAATTTTAGGATATTATTGATTTACTATTATGGTTAGTGTGCTCAAAGTACATGGATATTTCATGTTCATTGGTACGGTTCCCTTATTCGCCGCCATCATTTCCCTGTCGTTCGCCGTCTTTGCGGCGGCGAGCATTACCGGCGTGTTGAATCTTTTAATTAGAAAACCGGAGGTAAAGATAAATGCTTTTTGAACAAAAACAAAAAGATATTTGTTTCAGGTAAATTTTTTTTTGCGTCTGTTCCGAGCAGGGGGCTGTCTCACAGTAGCGGGCTGAACAGCCTTGCGACCGATTCGCGGAAAACCACCCATCGCGGTCGTTTGGCCCAATCATCAATACGGATGCTTTTCAAGTCCTTAATGTCGTTCATGAAAATGTTCCGCATGGCGACGGTTTGACGTTGATTGTAAATCAGGGCGTTGACTTCGAAATTCTGGTCGAAGCTGCGAATGTCCATATTGGCCGTTCCGATGGAGCAAAACGCATCGTCTACCATCATCAGTTTCGAGTGGATAAAACCTTTGCGATAAAGGTATACTTCGATACCGGCATCCAACAACTGGCCGATATATGAAAACGAACTCCAGCTAACCAGTTTCGAATCGGACTGTTCGGGCAGCAGCATGCGCACATCTACGCCGCTCAGCGAGGCGGTACGCAACGCCGTAAGGATGCTCTCGTTGGGCAGGAAATAGGGAGTGGATATATAAATGTACGATTTGGCGGTGGCAATGGCCGAAAAGAAAGTCTGCATGATGCTTGCCCAGTCCGAGTCGGGGCCGCTTGCCACAATTTGCATCAGGTGCTGGTCGGCGATCTCTACGGGCGGGAAATAGCGGTCCTGGTCGTGGAGGTTGCGCTTGCTCACAAAATACCAGTCGAGCAGGAATACCGATTGCAGCGAGTACACAGCCTCACCTTCGATCTTCAAGTGCGTATCGCGCCACAGGCCGAGTTCTTCGCTGCCGGAGATGTAACGGTCGGCAATGTTCAACCCGCCTACAAATCCCACTTTCCCGTCAATAACAATGATTTTACGGTGGTTGCGGTAGTTGATCTTATTGGTAAAGTAAGGAAACCTGACGGGCATAAACGGGAACACGCGCACCCCGGCGTTTTTCAACGACAGGATGTATTCATCGCTCAGCGACCAGCACCCGATGTCGTCGTAGATCACCCGTACTTCCAGTCCTTCCATGGCTTTGCGGATAAGGATGCGGCGTACTTCGTTACCGATATGGTCGTCCTCAATGATATAATATTCCAGATGGATGTGTTTTTCGGCCTTTTCAAGCTCCGTCATAATATGTTCGAAAGTAACCTTTCCGTTAACCAGTATCTTCACGCGATTGCGTTCGGTAAGCAACACCTTATCCGAATTATAGAGCATTTTCATAATATGCGCTTTGCCGGCGACCGCTTGGTCCGGCCAGTAGCTGGTGCTGGCCTTGTCATCGGGCTGATACTGCGCCAGCATCTTGATCTGTTCGCTATCAGCCAATTCCTTGCGCGAAAAAATCTTTTCCTTGCGGTAATTCTTCCCGAAAAAGAAATACAACACAATGCCCAGCAAAGGTACAAAAGTAACCACCATCAGCCAGGCAATGGTTTTCATGGGGTCGCCCCGTTGCTGGATGACCAGGATCACCATAAAAACAATGGTGATGATATAAAGCACCTTCAGAAGGTCGTTTTGTAAGAGGTAAAACATAAAAGCCCTGTCTTTAGTTGGCCGCAAGTTACATAAATTGTCCCACAAGTAGCCTGTGCGTTTTAAAAATCTATGCATTTGCATAATAATCACGCGAAATAAACGTTAGATGTCTGAAATATTTTGTGATTTTGGAATATAAAATTTGATTTTTGCAGATATTGATATAATTTTGGAACTTCGAACTGTAAAATAAAATTACATAGTTAACCTTACGTATTAATTGTATTAGAACATAGATTAAGACATGGCAAAGTTTAATGAATCCGAACAGCAAATCCTGCACAACACCATCACCAATGGCACCGAAATTACCGGTGATATCAACTCGCAGGGCGATCTCAGGCTGGATGGCTTTTTGAAAGGCAATCTCAACATCAAGGGGCGCGTGGTCATCGGCAAAACGGGCAAGGTGCTGGGAACCATCAACTGCAAGAACGCCGAGATCAACGGTAACGTAGAAGGGAAGATCTTAGTGTCCGAATTATTATCACTTACCGAATCGGCCAACGTAAAAGGCGACATCATCATCAATAAACTGAATATCCAGCCCGGTTGCAAGTTTACAGGAACCTGTTCGATGGGAGGCAATGAGCAGACAATCATCACCGGAACGCCGAAAAACCCGGACGCAAAACCGGCTTAACGCATACGCCAAGTATTCGAGTCTTGCCGTACAGATGATGGCGATCATCGCCGCCGGGACGTATGGCGGCTTTCGTTTGGACAGATACCTCGACCGGAAGTTCCCTCTATTCACAGTTGTATGTTCGCTGTTGAGTGTGGGAGTTGCTATTTGGCATTCCGTGAAGGATTTATTGAAAAAATAAAACACAATCATGAATACCGTCTATATACAAAACAAAACCGGGTTCGATAGTCGCGATAAGGTCGTGTTCACTGTTAATGGTCACGAATACCGGGGACTGTGCGCCGACCGGCAGGCAATCGAAATTCCCGACGGGATACGGATGGTACAAATGCAAATACGATACCAGCGGTTCAGTTCGCCGGTTTACAATTTCGACCTGAAGGACGGCGCTGTTTTCACCGCCCGGTGCCATCCCCTGATCGGATTCAACGCCGACGCCAACCTGAAGCTCGTTCTCTCCTTATACCTGCTCCTCCTGGCAGTGGCTGCATATATGGGTTACTACAAAGTCACCGTCATGCTGCTTGTAATCGCCGTGGCGCTGTTTATATTTTTCCTGACCACCGGACGCGACAATTTTTTTATCATCAGGCAGGAATGAATTTGCAGTTTCGACCCTGTCAGGGTCTGTCAGTGGTTTTGCCCCAGCCGTTTTAAAATCATTTTTGTATCTTTGCCCCACTTTTTAATCCGGTTCCGTTAAGCGCGCAGTGTGTCTTGATGGGATCATAACAATATTAATGTCATGTCGACCCCCGAAAAAATCAAATGCCTGATCATTGGTTCAGGTCCTGCAGGATACACCGCAGCCGTTTATGCAGCACGCGCCAACCTCGCGCCGGTAGTATACGCCGGCATGCAACCCGGCGGCCAATTAACCGCCACCACCGAAATCGACAACTTTCCCGGATATCCGCAAGGTATTACCGGGCAACTGATGATGGAAGACCTCCAAAAGCAAGCCGAACGTTTCGGTACCGATGTCCGTTTTGGAACCGTTTCGGAAGTTGACCTGGGCAAACGTCCCTTTGCAGTCACCATCGACGGCGAACACCGGATCGAGGCCGAGGCGCTGATCATCGCTACCGGCGCCACCGCCAAATATCTCGGACTGCCGTCCGAGGACAGGTTCAAAGGCTATGGCGTTTCGGCATGCGCCACATGCGACGGCTTTTTCTACCGGGGCAAGGACGTAGCCGTGGTGGGCGGAGGCGACACCGCCTGCGAAGAAGCCCTTTACCTTGCCGGACTGTGCCGCAAGGTATACATGATGGTACGCCGTAATGTGCTCAGAGCGTCCAAAGCCATGCAGGAAAGGGTGTTCGATACGAACAACATCGAGATATTGTGGGAAACTCATGTCAGGGAAGTGCTGGGCGACAAAACGGTCAATGGCGTCAATGGCGTATTGCTTGCTACCGGGAGTGGCGAGCGAAAACTTGCCGTCGACGGTTTTTTCCTTGCCATCGGGCACCATCCCAACTCCGAATTGTTCTGCCGCTGGCTGGAAACAGACGCCAACGGGTACATCAAAACCATTCCCGGTTCGTCCAGGACCGGGGTCGAAGGCGTATTTGCCTGCGGCGACGTGCAAGATCCTGTTTATCGTCAGGCTGTTACCGCAGCAGGAAGTGGGTGTATGGCAGCCATCGACGCCGAACGCTACTTATCGGAAAAGAAACATTAATTTTTCGTTTTTTAGACACAATATCCATTTGGATGTTTATCTTTGCGATGTTTTTTTAAAATTTATAATTGATATTTTACGAATGAAGAAACTCGATTTGGTTTTGACGCTTGAAGTTGTATTGTTTGCCGCTGTGGTTGTGCTTTTTATCTTGTTTTTCAAAGGCAGGAGCGGCTCATCGGCCCGGCATGTCGATGAAACCGACACCGTTAAATTAACCGGCGTCCATGCGGTTGCCGATGGAACAATCGTGTACATTAACACCGACTCGTTATTCCAGAACTATCAAATGGCAAAGGATTTGAGTGAAGAACTGGCAGAAAAAACGAAAAAATTAGATGCCGAACTGAGCAACAGGCAGAAAAAATTCCAGGAAAATGTAAACGATTTTCAGAACAAAGCCCAGAAAGGACTTGAAACTCGCGCCAAATTAGCCGAAATGGAACAACAGCTCGGCGTCGATCAGCAGAGCCTGTATCAATTGAGTGATAATTACCGGATGCAAATCGCCGAAGAACAATCTGTGATGCAACGCAAGGTATTGCAGGCCGTGATGGATTACCTGAAAGAATACAACCGCGATAAGGGATACCAGTTCATCATGGGACGCGCCTTTGGAGACAACCTGCTGTTTGCAACCCCCGGATTGGATATTACCATGTCGGTGCTCGAAGGCATTAACGCCAGGTACAAAGTAGAAAACCCTCCGAAAACGACCAAATAAAATCACCGATTACGGATGATTGATGATTGAATATAACCGGTTTGAAGCGATGCCTTTAAGCCGGTTTTTGTTTCCAATATGTAAGATTTTGAGATGACGCTCCTCTTATCCACTGCCTATTTTCCCCCCATCCGGTATTATTCAAAGCTGATGCAGGATGAGCAGGTTGTTATCGAGCGGCATGAACATTACAGCAAACAATCGTACCGAAACCGCTGCACCATCTATTCGGCCAACGGGCTGCTCGACCTGGTGGTGCCGGTGGTAAGGTCCAGGGAACCGAAGATACCGATTACCGAAGTGGAGATTGCTTACGACACGCTTTGGCAGAAGCTGCACTTCAAAGCCATCGAATCGGCTTACCGGCGATCGCCTTTCTACGAATTCTACATCGACGACCTGCTGACATTCTTCAACAGCCGATACCGCAACCTGTACGATTTCAACATGCAGATCATGCGTACGGTTTGCCGGCTGGCAAAGATACCGTTCCGTGCGACAGAAAGCCGGGACTATGTCCGGTCAGGCGAAGGAATCATCGACTTGCGGAACAGTATTCATCCCAAGGTCGATCAGCAGGAAACCGATCCCGGATTTGTTCCGCCGCAGTACACGCAGGTATTTGCCGGCAAATGGGGATTCAAGCCCAACCTGAGCATACTGGACTTGTTGTTTCATACGGGACCGGAAACAAAAGAGCGGATTTAGCCGCCTGTTTCAGGCCCGCCGCTGTCGGTGGCGAATGCAGGACGATCCGCTCATGGCATCGAATATCAGACAGTAATTCATATTCGATTTCTTGTTTTCCCTGTCGTCATCGTCGCGGTTTCGTTGAGAAAAGTCTTGGAAAACCCAACATGCTGCCATTTTTTCACTTCGAGCGAGGCTGTTGTCGGTAAAAGCGAGGTTCGAGGTTCTCCGAGCGTGGTTCGAGGTTCTCCGAGTGAGGATTGAGGTTCTCCGAGCGTCGATTGAGGTTCTCCGAGCGTCGATCGAGGTTCTCGGAGCGTCGATGGAGGTTCTCGGAGCGTCGATGGAGGTTCTCCGAGCGTCGATTGAGGTTCTCCGAGCGTCGATTGAGGTTCTCGGAGCGTCGATGGAGGTTCTCCGAGCGTCGATCGAGGTTCTCCGAGCGAGGATGGAGGCTCTTTCTGTTTTTAAATGAATACTAAAAATATCGGCGCAAAGGCGCTGAAATTATTGAATATCCGTCTGTTCTTTTTGCAAAAGTACGCGTTTTATCGGATGTTATCGGACGGTTCAAATGAAATTCGGCTGATGAATAAATATACCGTTATCTTTGCACCATCTTTTCCTTATGTTATGGCTTTAAGAAATCTCTTGATATGCAGTCTTTTCCTTTTTATTCGCGTCAACTGTGCCTGCGCCCAGAAGCAGGGGAAGGAATATATACGCCTGATGTTCTACAACGTGGAGAATTTTTTCGATACGGTAGACGATCCCACAACCAGCGACAATGAATTTACGCCCGAAGGCGCGTTCCACTGGACCCCAAGCCGCTACATCAACAAGCGCAATCATATTTTCCGGGTGATCGCCCATGTCGGCGAATGGGATCCCCCGGCGTTAGTCGGACTTTGCGAGGTGGAAAATCGCGGAGTAGTCGACGATCTGGTTAAAAACACGCCATTGGCGAAATATCCCTACCGGGTTGTTCATAAGGAATCGCCCGATCAGCGCGGCATTGATGTCGCTTTGCTCTACCGCAGCGACTATCTGAAATGTATCGGTCAACAATTCATCCGCGTTAACTTTGCCGACAACAGGAAACGCACGCGCGACATCCTGTACGCCACGTTATCCACCACAAAAGGCGACACATTACATGTATTCGTCAATCACTGGCCATCGCGCAGCAACGGTCAACGGCAGTCGGAACAGGGACGGATTCTCGCAGCCTCGCTGGTACGCCACAAAGTCGATTCGGTTTTTAGCCGCAACCCGCTGGCGAATATCGTCATTACGGGAGACTTGAACGATGGCCCGACGGATAAAAGCCTGTTATCGGGGCTACGGGCGCTGAATGATACTGCGCAAGCCAAACCGTCAGCCCTGTTCAATTTGTCGGCCTGCAAAATGAAGGAACAAACCGGAACCATCAAATATCAGGGAAGATGGTCGGTGTTTGATCAGATCATCGTGTCCGGCGGTTTATTGAGGGGATCGCTACGCACAGAGGCGAGCCGGTGCCTTATCTTCCGGGCCGATTATTTGCTGGAGCCTGACCGGCGCTATCAGGGCGTAAAGCCATTCCGCATGTATGTCGGGCCGAGATACAACAAAGGGTTTTCCGACCATTTGCCGGTGTACCTCGATATCATGATGAAAGGCAACTTCTAACGGGAAAAGATCGGGTTTTTCGCCCTGACGACCCTGCCACGAGGTTCTTCAGTCCACTACATCGTACAGATATGAGTTATTATCCCGCAACCGTACCGTATTTTCCTTGTCGGAACTAAGCGTATATTTCGACACTTCGTTTTCAGTTCCCGAAAGCCGGTTATCCATTTTGTTTTTTTTGCGGATGTATGCCGGCGTATTCTCTAACTCGTCGATATTTGCGTTTTCATCGGTGATGGAAGGCACCGGGCGTACCCATTCTGCTGTTTCGGTTTCGACGGCAGCTTCGGACGGGTTCCACTTGATTTCGGTTTGCGTAGACGCCGGCTTGTCGCGTACGGTATATTTTCCCGGGTTTCCCGGCAGCGTCGTGTCGAGCGGATGGTCGTCCGGTCTTGGCGTCGTTTTTCCGGGTTCGCTGTTTCCGGACAGCTGCACGTCCACCCTCTTTTCCTTGGGTTTGCCGGTGATTTCCAAAGCAGGATCGACAAAGCAGGAGTTCGGGAAATCGGTAGCCACGATGGTCACGCATACGGCGTCGCCAAGCGAATCGTCGTTGCCGGCGCCCCAAATCATCGAAGCGTTCTTGGCCGAGTGGGTCACATAATCGGTGATTTCCGTCAGTTCGTCCATCGTTACCTCGTTATCGCCGGTTCCGGAAGTGATGTTCAGCAGGATACGGCGCGCGCCGGTGATGTCGTTGTTGTTGAGCAACGGCGAGTTCAGGGCGGCTTCCACGGCTTCGCGGGCACGGTTGGCGCCCGATACGGCAGCCGAGCCCATCACGGTGATACCGCCGCCGGTCATGATGGCGCTCACGTCGGCAAAGTCCACATTGACATCTCCGGGAAGGGTGATCAGTTCGGCAATGCCCTTGGCGGCCATCGTCAGCACGTTATCGGCTTTAGAGAAAGCGTCCCTGATTTTCAGGTCCCCGTACATCTCGCGCAGTTTTTCGTTGTTGATGACCAGCAACGAATCCACATGTTCCTTCAACTCATTGATGCCTTCGAGCGCCTGTTTGAAACGCTGCATTCCTTCGAAACGGAACGGGATGGTGACAATGGCTACCGTGAGAATACCCAGTTCCCTGGCGACACGGGCGATCACAGGCGCGGCTCCGGTGCCGGTGCCGCCGCCCATACCGGCAGTGACGAATACCATCCGGGTGCCGGTGTCGAGTACTTCGCGGATCTCGTCCAGAGAGTCCAGCGCGGCTTCGCGGCCTACTTCGGGCTTGTTGCCTGCGCCCAGGCCTTCGGTTTTACCTTTGCCTAACTGTATTTTTACCGGCACCGGGCTTTTGGCCAGCGCCTGCGCATCGGTGTTGCATATCACAAAATTGACATTGTGGATGCCCTGCCGATACATGTAGGACACGGCATTTCCGCCGCCGCCGCCCACACCCACCACTTTGATGATGGAAGATCTGTTTTCGGGCCATTCGATTGGTAAATCGTCGATATTCATGATGATTGTTTTTAAGGATTACGGTTTATTGATTCTCTACCACGAGGGTGGTATGGCTTACATATTACTGTCCGGTTCGGCTCCGCCGAAATACTCGGCGATCGCGATCTTAATACCTTCGAGCGTGGAGATCAACTTGCGGGGCGGCTTCTTTCCTTTCTCCGGTTTCTCCGGTTTTTCGTCGACACCTACTTCCACAAGTTCCCTTTCTTCCCCGGATGGCGGGACTGGTTGCGGCTGCGCCTCTCCGTCGCCCTTGGGAAGGTTGCAGACATATGGCATTTCGGACAAATGTTCATCCATATAGTCGAAGCCTTTCATCAGCAGGCCGACGCCGGTTGCGTAGCACGGCTCGTTGATGCTGTCCGATTCGCCGGTCAGGTGTTCGCCCGGATAGCCTATACGCACGTCCATGCCGGTACGGAAGCGGAACAGCTCCTTCAGGTGACGGAGCATGGCGCCGCCGCCCGTGATGACGATGCCGCAGCCCAGCTTGCCGGCGCAGCCCGAGTTTTCGATCTGGAACATGATGCCGTCAATGATTTCCTCCATGCGGGCCTGGATGATGTGCGCCAGATTGCGGATGGAGATCTCCTTAGGCTCGCGTCCCGGGATTTTAGCCGGAATCACGATCACTTTATTCTCTTCGGCGGCCTCGCTCAACGCTACGCCAAACTGTAGCTTTACCTCTTCGGCCACTGCTTCGCTCAGCCCGCACGCTTCCTTGATGTCCTTGGTGATCACGTAGCCGCCGAAAGGAATGACAGCGGAATGACGTAATACATTATCGTGGAAGACGGCCACGTCGGTGGTGCCGCCGCCGATATCCACCAAAGCCACGCCGGCCTCGCGCTCCTCGGCGTAAAGCACAGCGTCGGACGAAGCCAGCGGTTCGAGAATGATTTCCTTGATGGTCAGTCCCGTCTGATGGATACATTTCTTGATCCGCTTGATGGAATCAATGTTGCCCACTACGATGTTGAAATTGGCTTCGAGACGTTTGCCCAACATCCCAATCGGATTGAAAATATCCGTTTCGTTGTCCACAATATAGCTCTGGGGCAGGATATGGATAATTTCCTTGCCTTCGTCCAGCGCGATGTTGTTGGCGTCGCGTTTCAGCTTTTCGATGTCGGAAGCGGTGATGGTGTCGTCGTACGAAGCGCGGTTGATATAGTTGCGGCTCTTGACGATACGGATGTGTTGCCCGGCAATGCCGACAAACACTTCGGAAAAGATGACGCCCGTCCGTCTCTGCAAATCGATGATGGTGTCGCGCACCACGTTCGACGCTTCTTCGGGATTGAGTACCTCGCCGCGCCTGATCCCTTTGGAATCGGAACGGGTGAACCCAACAATCTCCAACTTCTTATTTTCATTACGTTTCCCCAAAAGGGTAACAATTTTGGTGGTGCCGACGTCTATCGCGGCAACAAATTGAGGTTTGCCTTCCATATGCATTTTAATGATTACCTTCTTATTATTTCGATTTCTTTAATTTTACTTTTCGATCTCACTCCCCTTATCATTGCGCTTCACGCAAGTCCCCTGAAGGGATTCGGGGACCTGTCCCTATCTTTTCGTTGCTACGATCTGGCCTTCGTACTTTAAATTGATCACATCGTATGTGTTCCAGCCTTTCACATTCAAGCCGTGACGGTAGAACGATTCCAGCTTGGAGAACTTGGCTTCGGGCTTGTCGAACGCCCCGAAGACGATTACATGCGCGCCTACCAGCGGGATCAGTTCGAAATCGCCATCTTCGTTGACGTAAATCTGCTGGATCTGCGCTTTCCAGAACCGGTTGTCATTAATATAACCGGCCAGTTCGAACAGCTCGCGCATGATGTTCCGCTTTCCCCCGGCGACTTCGGCGGTAAGCACATTGTAATTCTTTTGCTCCGGCCGCAGGTTGATATACCCGTTGGCTACCGGTACATGTGCACAGTAACGTCCCGAATGTCGCAGCAGCGCGCCCCGTTCGTCGAGGTAAAAACTCTCGCCGTAGCGGTTGATGACGCGAAGAACGGGCGTCCGCTGCGTCACGTCGATATGCACCGCGCCGTTAACGGTTTTGTAAATATCGGCGCGCCGGATGGGAGCAAAATCTTCCAAACGCTGCCTGATCCGGGAGGTGTGGATGCTGTCGAACCGGATGCCCGCGATCTTCTGCGTCCGGTTGTCCACCATCCGGGATATATCCTTTGCGGTGACAAAACGGCTGCGAAGGCTATCTACTACGGTTATTTCCACGGAAGTGCACGGCTGCCCGCGCCGCCTTTCGGACACA
This sequence comes from Bacteroidales bacterium, assembly GCA_031265445.1. GTDB lineage: Bacteria > Bacteroidota > Bacteroidia > Bacteroidales > UBA4181 > JAIRLS01. Next base: position 7,699 of record JAISCQ010000257.1, on the reverse strand, counting down.
AAGCCCCATGCCAGGAAATAGTAGGCAATGACCGCCGCCCAGAATAATATTTTCAAAAACCGCTTCATCAAGGCTTCAAATAACTCCAATTTACAAAAGTATCATCCATGATGATGTTCCTTTATTTTACTTTTCAACATTTTTTCGATGGGCTCCGCCAGACTGTCAATGTCGCCCGCGCCCAATGTAAGCAACACGCCGGGTTTCCTGTTGTTCAGGATGTTGATAACTTCGTCTTTGGCGCACAGGCGTTTATCGGCGATGGTGACTTTGTCGAAAATCATTTTCGACGTCACGCCTTCGATGGGTTCTTCGCGCGCGGGATAGATGTCGAGCAGGATCAGGGTGTCGAGCAGGCTCAGGCTCTGTGCAAACTCGTCGGCCAGATCGCGCGTGCGGCTGTACAGATGCGGCTGGAAGACGCCCGTAATACGTCGATCGGGGTACAGAGCGCGCACCGACTCGATGGTGAACCGCAACTCTTCCGGGTGATGCGCATAATCATTGATATATACCGCTTCATCCGTGCAGATGCGCTCGTCGAACCGGCGCTGCACCCCTTCGAAAGAGGACATGCCGGCTCTGATCTTTTCCGCATCGACGCCCGCGAAGCAGGATACCGCAATGGCTGCGATGCCGTTTTCCACATTGACAAGCCCCGGGACGCCCATGCGTATGTTTTCGATCAGTCCGCAGGGCGTCCGCAGGGAAAACAGGTAACGATCGTCGTCCATGCGCATGTTTTCGACGTAGAAATCGGCGTCGTGGTCGAGCAGCGAGTAGGTGAACGTCCGCACGCTGCCGGAAACGGGCAGCGTCAGGCCGTGTTTGATGATCAGCAGGCCGCCGGGCGTTATTTGCGATACGAATTGTGCAAAAGCCTTCTTCAGCGCCACGTGCGTGCGGTATATGTCCAAATGATCGGCGTCCATAGCCGTCACTACTGCAATGCAGGGGTGCAGCCGCAGGAACGAACGGTCGTATTCGTCGGCTTCGACCACTACGTAAGCGCTGCGTTTTGCCAGCAGCAGGTTGCTGTTGTAATTTTTCGAGATGCCGCCCAGAAAAGCGTCACAACCCACGCCGGCGGCAGTGAGCAGATGCGCCGCCAGGGTCGAAATACTCGTCTTGCCGTGCGTGCCGGCTATGGCAATGTTCTTTTTACCCCGCACGATCGACCCTAATATTCTGGAACGCTTCACCATCCGGTAATTCCTCGCCCGGAACCACTGCATCTCGCTGTTCGACGCGGGAACAGCAGGCGTATATACTACCAGTACACGGAACTTTACCTTTTTGTATGACTGCGGTATGGCGTTTACATCATCGGTATGGTGCACTGCAATGCCTTCGGCTACAAGCGTCCGCGTCAGCGCAGTCTCGGTGCGGTCGTATCCGCAGACTTCACACCCTTCGGCCTTGAAATATCGCGCCAGCGCACTCATTCCGATGCCGCCGATGCCGATCAGGTATACGTGACTTGTTTGGTTGAACATTTTTGCTTATTGATGAATAAAAAGTGATTGAAACGGATTTAAACCAATTGCATCACCACGTCCGCAATCGCCTCGTCGGCATGGAACTTTGCCAGCATCTTGATGTGATCGGCGAGCGGTTCGAGTATTTCACGGTTTTGAACCATTGCTACCGCTTCCGGCATCAGCTTTTGCATGGCTTCGCCGTCGCGAATCAGGACGGCGGCATTTTTCCGCACCAGCGCCATCGCATTTTTCGTTTGATGGTCTTCGGAGACGTTGGGAGAAGGAACCAGAATGCACGGCTTGCCGGTGATGCTCAATTCGGAGACGGTTCCGGCCCCGGCGCGCGAAATCACCAGGTCGGCGGCGGCATACGCCAGATCCATACGCTGGATAAATTCGTATACCTTCACATGCGGCATCTTTCGGCTCTGCACCTGTTTCCTGGCTTTCTCATAAAAACCTTTGCCGGTTTGCCAGATGAGCTGCAGATTGTCCGGAAACCGGTCGAGATACGCTTCCACGCTTTGGTTGATGGTGCGCGCGCCCAAGCTGCCGCCAAGCACCAGGATGGTTTGCCGGGTCGAATCGAGGTCGAAAAAGCCGAGGCTTTGATGACGCTGCAAGTTGCAGTCGTTCAACTCCCGACGAACCGGATTGCCGGTCAGTACGATCTTCTCCTTCGGGAAAAAGCGTTCCATACCCTCGTAGGCCACGCAAATCCTGTTGGCTTTCTTTGCCAGCAGGCGGTTGGTAAGTCCGGCATACGAGTTCTGCTCCTGTATGACGACGGGTATGCCTCTTCGGGCAGCGGCGCGCAGTACCGGGCCGCTTGCATAACCTCCCACGCCTACCACCGCATCCGGATGGAAGCGCTTAATGATGATGCGTGCCAGGATCAAACTGCGTATCAGCCGGTAAACCACCGCAATATTCCTGAACGGATTCCTTCGGCTGAAGCCGCGGACAGGCAATCCGATGATCTTATACCCCGCGGCGGGAACCTTTTCCATCTCCATGCGTCCCTCGGCGCCTACAAAGAGCACTTTGAGGGTCGGGGCCTTCTCCGTCAAGGCATTGGCGATGGCAATGGCCGGGAAAATATGCCCGCCGGTGCCGCCGCCGCTCACAATAATGCGGTGACGCGCTTTGCTCCAGTCCGGGCTTTCGATATTCAATTCATCAGGCGACATTTTTGATTTTTTATGTTTTATTTTTGATTCATGTATCACAAGCGATGCTGAGAAACCGTGATTTTTTCCGTCAAAATCCGTCATCCGCATCCGTTACGTTTACGCCGGCTGCGGAACAGGCTCCTCCGCCGGTGCGGGTTCCTGCTCCTCTTCGGTTTTTACTGTCTTTCCGGCTGTTTTACAGGCCTGCAATTCTTCCTGCCTGCGCAGTTCGCGGCTAACGCTCAGGATAATACCGAAGGCGGCGCCTGTAAACAGGATGGATGTCCCCCCCATACTGATCAGCGGCAGCGGCTGCCCCGTTACAGGCGTCAGTCCCACGGCCACCACCATGTTGACGAGCGCCTGGAACACCACGCTCAGCGACAGCCCCGTGACCAGAAAGGCAGGGAAGGTCTTGTCGCACTTCCGCACAATCAATATCGCGCGGTACAGCAGGTTGAGGTACAGGAAAAGTACGATCATTCCGCCCAGTACGCCCCATTCTTCGATGATGATTGCGAAAATAAAGTCGGAATAGGGGTGCGGCAGGAAATTACGCTGCACGCTGTTTCCCGGACCCTTGCCGAAAAACCCGCCCGTCCCCACGGCAATTTTAGCCTGCATGGGCTGGAAGTTTTCGTCCGGGTTTTCGCCTTCCGCAGACTCGCCGAAGAAGCGGTCGACACGGTTGATCCACGTCTCGGAGCGCTGCGTGACGACGTTGTTCACGCCGGCTTTCTGCAATCCGTAAAGGCTTCCGACCAGCACCACCCCGGCCACGATCGTCACGGCGCACAGTCCGGAGAGCTGCCTGAAGGAGACGCGGCCTACGAACAGCAACATCACGCAGACCATGAACAGCATCCCCGCCGTGCTGAAATTTGCCGGCAGGATCAGCACGCACACGATCCCGATGACGATGAACATCGGCAGGAGCGTCTTCCTGAAGTCGAGAATTTCCCCCTGCCGCGCCGCCAAACGCTGCGCCAGATACATGATCAGCGCCATTTTAGCCAGGTCGGAAGTCTGGAACGTGAAGCCGAATATGGAAATGCGGCGGGCAGCGTCATTTTCGACCACGCCATACAAAAGAGTGAATACCAGCAGCGGGATGATGACGACCAGCAACCATTGCGACATACGCGCATAGTATCTGTACGGGAACATGTGCAGGAAAAAGGCCAGCGTCAGCCCGACCACCAGAAAGCCCGAGTGCCGGAGGATATAAAAGGCCGTATTGCCGCCCGTATAACGGTAAGCCAGCGTTCCGGTAGCGCTGTAAACCGCCAGCAGCGAGAATACGCTCAACCCCACGATGATCGCCCAGATGCTCGGGTCTCCCTTGAAATATTTTTTTAAGAAATTCATATCACCGGTTTATAACTCCCTTACGCACTGCTTGAACTGCTGTCCGCGGTCTTCGTAATTATGAAACAGATCGAAGCTGGCGCAGGCCGGCGAAAGCAATACCGTATCGCCGGGCCTGGACAGTTTATAGGCCATCCGGACGGCATCGGCCATCGAATGAACTTCGACGCACTGCGGCGCCAGCTCGCCGAAGCTTTTCATCAGTTTGCTGTTGTCCCTGCCCAGGCAAATCAATGTGTGCACCTTCTCCTTTACCGGGCCGAGCAGCAGGCTGTAATCATTGCCCTTGTCCGTTCCGCCGGCAATCCACACCACCGGCGTTTTCATGCTCTCGAGGGCGTACCACGCCGAATTGACATTGGTAGCTTTCGAATCGTTGATGTACTCCACGTCGCGGATTTTCAGGACCCTTTCCAGCCGGTGCTCCACGCCCGGAAAAGTAGTCAGCGCCATACGGATGTACTCCTTCCGGATTTCCAGTACCCGACCGGCAATACCGGCGGCCATCGAATTATAGATGTTGTGGCGTCCCTGAAGCGAGAGGTCTCCGACAGGCATCGAGAAAATATCGTTATGAAAGTCGATGTTGAACATCCCGTCCTCGACGTATGCGCCCGGCGAGTGTTTTTCTTCGTCCGAAAACGGCAGCGCCTGCGCCGCAAGCACAATATTTTCCAGTTCGCGGATGGTGATCTCGTCATTCGAGCAGAAGATGAAATGCTCCTCCCGGGTCATGTTTTGCAGGATGCGCATCTTTGCGTCCGCGTATTTCTGGAAACTGTAATCGTAGCGGTCGAGATGGTCGGGGGTGATGTTGAGCAGGATGGCAATATCCGCCTTGAAGCGGTACATCCCTTCCAGCTGGAAGCTGCTCAGCTCAATCACGTAGAAATCGTAATTTTCTTCGGCCACCTGCAAAGCGAAGCTCTTGCCGACGTTTCCCGCCAGCCCCACACGCATCCCGGCCTGCTGCATCATGTAGCAGACGAGCGAAGCGGTAGTGGTTTTGCCGTTGCTGCCCGTGATACAGATTTTCTTCGCACCGGTATAGCGCGCCGCGAACTCAATTTCGGAAATCACCGGTATCTGCGCGTCGTGAATCGCACGGATCACGGGCGCCGTGTCCGGTATGCCCGGACTTTTGATGATTTCGTCCGCCGAAAGGATCATTTCCATCGTGTGGCCGCCCTCTTCGTACAGTACATGATAGCGATCCATCAGCTCCCGGTACTCCGGCCTGATGGCGCCTGCATCCGATACAAATACTTCAAACCCCTGCCTGGCAGCCAGGGCAGCCGCTCCTGCCCCGCTCTCGCCCGCTCCGATGATTACGATCCGCCTGTTTATCTCTTTATCGATATTCATTGTGTCATCAACCTTCATTTCTCAATCTTTTTCTTCGTCCGTCCGGCATCCTGACATGCCTTCCCGGTTTTCAATTAAATTTTAACTGCAATCCTGTCAATTTTCGCCGCCGGCATAACCGGGAAATTCCGCTTTGTACTTCCAAGCCTCGACTTTGTACTTCCAAGCCTCGACTTTGTACCTCTGAGCCTCGACTTTGTACTTCTGAATCTCGACGTTGTACTTCCGAGCTACAAATTTGTACCTCCGCGCTTCGACTTTGTACTTCTGAGCTTCGACTTTGTACTTCTGAGCCTCGATTTTGTACCTCCGAGCCTCGACGTTGTACCTCTAAGCCTCGACGTTGTACTTCCGAGCTACAAATTTGTACCTCCGCGTTTCGACGTTGTACTTTTAAGCTACAATTTAGTACTTCCGAGCTACTAATTTGTACTTCAGAAGTACAAATTTGATGTTCTTTATTGATCTTCATGCGTCATCAATGCTTAGGAGCTGTTAAGGAATAAACGTTACGTTTCGGCGGCTTGAAAAGCCGGATTTTCATAATCGCAGGTTACTCCATAAAGCCTTGATATATCAACCACGCGGTATTAACCCTGCTCTATTTCCATGACTCTACTCTTTTTAAAGTCATCACTAAAAATACGATGTCTTTTATCCATTTCAGATTAACTTTTGGAAAAATTTTTAACACTTTTCTTGTTAACCTATATCATGAGAGGACGGATGTCGATTCCATGGCTACGGTTTTAATCCCGCAGGACACAGGTAAATCCCGGCACTGCAGCAAGTCTCCGGTAAATGCTTGAAACCGGTGGACTGCCGGCAAGTCCAATTCTGCCGCTATCGCAGGATTGAGCGAAACATACATTCCCCGGCTGCCCGGGTCTATGCCCGCTGAACCCGGATGACATTCCGACAGTTTGCAGGATTCCAGTTCCTCAACTTTCGTGATTTTGCGGTTCGCAACCAAATGCAATACTTCCGCTTCTCCCACGGGTGCATTCCAAAATCCGGGGTGTAAACTCCAAATTCACGGACATCTTCCTTCTTTTGGCCCGTGGCAACGTAGTGGGAGTGGCTGCCTACATCTATGCCTGCGGCGTGGAAATTGCTTTTCCGTTTTTCCAACGGATTTTCCAACGGATTTTCCTGCTTTTCCCTTCCTTTTATTCATATACGCTTTTTTATTGATCGGGAATCATCAGGTCGCTTTTGAAAACATTTGAAAGTATTATTTTCGGGATGTTTCTCCTGCTCGGAGATACTCACCAGCGTGTTTTTCTTACGTGCAAATTTGCACTTGAAGCGACCACCATAATTTGAAACGAGCTATTAAACATCAGTTTGTCGCCGGCTGGGATGATCTCCGATGGTTTTTGCAAAGATATTGCTTTTCGGGAGATTTGCTGGCTGCCGGGTTATTCTCCGTGTTTTGCCTTGACAGGCTGGCTAATTTGTTATGCAGGGCGAACACATAATAGGGCGAACAATGGGGTGAACAATAGGGCGCACACGCAGGTGCGCCCCTACATTACCGTGATTACCGTTGTCAATAATATCACAACGTAGGGGCGAACCTGTGTGTTCGCCCTAAACCTGTGTGTTCGCCCATGTCATATAACAAAACCATCCGCCCAGTATATAAACATCATTCAAACACCGCCGTATCCGGTCTCGTTCCCGGAACGTTCAGTTCAATATTACTGCACGAAACTGATCCGGGTCGATAAATCTGCTTCCCCGTTCCCTTTCTCCCGACAGATAATTGCGGATGACTGTCTTCAAATCTTCAAACTCCCGGACGGTAAAGCCCAGATGAGCGGTTCCCGCGCTATCCAGCGGGAGGATAATCACCTTTTCCAGTCCCTTGGCTCGATTGATGGCGGCAAAATAAGCCGCATCAATCGAATCAAGAGTTTCCAGATACTTTCGCAAGTGAGAAAGCGCGTTGAAATGGATTTGTGTATTTCCAATTTCGAGATGTATTCTCGAACAGTTCCTGCAAGTGAAAATCCGTATCATACTCCAATGCCCGGTTTTATTATTTCTATCCACCTGTCAATGCGTTCTTCCGTCAGGTTGCTTTCGTTGTCCTCGTCGAGTGCCAGGCCTGCAAACCGGCCGTTTACGACGGCTTCGGAAGCGTCAAACGAATAACCGTCCGTGTCCGTAAAGCCGATGACGGTTGCCCTGTCCCTGACCGCCTGATAGATTTTCCCCACAGCGTCGCAAAACGTGTCGGAATAGGACGACGAATCGCCGCATCCGAACAGGGCTATTTTTTTACCCGACAAATCAGCCGAAGCCACC
>JAISCQ010000230.1 GCA_031265445.1 Bacteroidales bacterium | reverse complement strand
GGGTTGAAATAATCAATATCGATGTAGGCCCGCAGGATGACGGTGGTTCCCGTTTCCCGCTCAAAGGCAGAGAGGTAGGCGCCCAGTTCGGGGTTCATGGGCGGGTATTGCAGGAACTGGGAGGTTTTGACCAGCGTGTTGGTTATCAGCCCCACACGGGCAAAATCAACGATCAGCCACCGGTCCAGTACTGTCAGGAACTTCTGGACGGCGCGCTTCTCGCGGGCATCCAGGCTGTCGGCCTTTGCCTGTGTGCCCCATGCCGGTTCCTGGGCGAAAGAATGAAGAGGGATGAGGTAAAAAGCAACCAGTAAGAGGATGCATGTCCTCTTCAATCCGGGGAAGTTTTTAAAGATGGTGAATATGGATTTCATGGGATGATATGTGAGCCGGCTTTCATCGCTATGCCCTATTCACTGTTCCTCGCCGGTTTTTTCCGTCCGCCGGTGGGATAGATCACGTTACGCGACGTTTTGTAAAGCGTGAAAAAGTCGGGAGCGGTGTTCCTGAACAGGTCGATGAGTTGATCCAGCTCGTCGTAGAGGGTGGAATCGGTAGCGGCGAACAGTTGTTTGAGGCTGCCGGTGTGCAGTTTGCGCTCGTCCCTTGTTTCCGCAGGTTTGTTCAGCAGGAGCTCGCACTGCGCGATACTTTCCGACAGGGCGTTGCGCTGCTGTTCGTCGATGCCGTAGAGTTGCAGGTCGGCGGTACGTGCTGCCGCTTCCTCTGCGATGTTCTTTGCGGCAATGATCGCATCCATGACATATCCGCCATAGAGCGTACTTTTGTTGAGCGTTGCCCTGGACAGCAGCTCCACGTTGCCCGTTTTGAAGGCGTAGACACAGATGGCCTTTGCCGTCATGACGGTGAGCTGCGCCATCCGGTCGAAAGCGTTTCCTTTTTCTGCGGTAGCCCCTTTCGAGAGGGTGCCCGACTGTTCCTGCGCCTTACGGACAATATCGGCAATGTTGCCGTCCAGCTGCACTACAGCCTGTCCGAAGGCAGGTACGCCTGCATATACGAAAGCGTTCTTCCTGCATGTATCCAATACCTTTTGATACATGGTTAATTTCGATTCTTGACGATCATTCATGATTTTTTAATTTTAAATGATTCATGATTTATAATTATTTTCTGCAAAAATATTTATTTCATTTCAATTACAAAAATATTTATTTTATTCACGCGCGTCGGCGCATCATTTACACGCACAAACACATCATTTACACACGCAAACACGTCATTTACACACGCCAAACACATCATTTACACGCACAAACACATCATTTACACACGCAAACACGTCATTTACATTCGCAAACACATCATTTACACACGCAAACACATCATTTACATTCGCAAACACATCATTTACATCCGCAAACACGTCATTTACATCCGCAAACACATCATTTACATCCGTAAACACATCATTTACACACGCCGGTGCGCTGTTCGTTCATATTCGGGCGACGCATCGGTCGCGGTGACGGATATTGTTTTGTCCAGATTTACATTGTACGATAAAGACCGCGTGCCGCTGGGTCACGGCAGTATTCCCCGGTATTACTATGCGTTTCATGCAAAGGCAGTGGTCGGAAATTTCGACCTGAGCGTCCTGTTTCAGGGAATTGGCGACTATTACGCCGCCGGGGAGAAAATCACCTATCCGGCGCTGTCTACGCAGGTCAATTCCAATCACCAGGCCAGCAGCTTCTTTCTGGAAAACAAGTCGTACCTGCGGTTGAAGAACGCGGAAATCGGGTACGCATTCCCCGCGCGTATCGCAAAGCTTATCGGGGCTGAAAGAATCCGGCTGACGGCGAGCGGACAGAACCTGCTGACATGGCACAAACTGACAGGCAACGAATACGGCCCGGAGGGTGATTACCTGTCGATTCCCGTGTACCGGCTGTATAACATCGGATTAAGTGTTCAATTTTAATATCATGAAGATCATGAAAAAGTATATGATTCTTATATGGGCGTTTCTCCTCGCCGGAGTGATGGTCACTTCCTGCAACGATATGCTGGAATTGCAGAACGACGGCCGGACAACCATGGATGACGTCTTTAAGACGCGGAACGGCGTGCGGGGATACCTCAACGCCTGCTACAACTACCGTCCGTCCCCCGGATTCGGGCGGTCGTCCCTGACGGACGACGCGCAGGACGCCGACGGCGCTTTTGCCAATTCGGTCTTCAGTTACTGGTATGCAAACGGGTTTTCGGCGAGCATGTTCTTCGCAACCGACGGCCAGCCCTGGGGTTCGTATTACGAGGGTATCCGTAAGTGCAACGTCTTCCTGGCCAATATGGTCAACGTCAATACGGAGACGATCCTGGCAACGGAAGCTGAAATTACGTCGTGGATAGCGCAGGCGCATACGCTTCGAGCGCTCTATTACCTGCAATTGATCAGGCGTTACGGCGACATTCCCCTGATCTCGGAGGTTTTCGGGATCAACCATGACTATTCGGGCGACCGGCGCACTCCGGTGTCGGAAGTGATCGGGCATATCCTGGCTGATTGCGATGCCGCCCTGTCTGCCCCGAAGATTTCCGATGGCTTTGGCTGGAAAGTATCTGCCGGACAGCGGGGCATCATGACGCGGGCGGTAGCTCATGCCATCCGGTCGGAAGCGATTACCTGTGCGGTCAGTCCGCTGTTTGACGACGGAACGTATACGTGGGCCGATGCCACTCGCATCAACAGTGAAGCTTTGTCCGAATGTCTGGCCAACGGGTACGGGTTGTTCAGGGATGAACCGTCCCCCGATATTGCACAGAATGTGTATGCCCTGTATTTCATCACCCGCTCCGACGAGCAGCAGGCGTATGACAGGGAAACCATTTACAGCGGGCCGACCGTAGCAATATGGCAAACTGCCGGTATGCCGACCACAGCGGGACAGGTCACAGCCGGGCCTTGTCCGACGCAGGAACTTGTAGACAGCTACGAGATGCAGGCTACCGGCGAACCGCCCGTCACCGGCTATTTAGACCAGCAACACCTTCAACCCGTTATCAATGAGGCTTCGGGGTATGATCCTGAAAATCCTTATGAAGGGCGGGATCCGCGCTTTTATGCGTCCGTCTATTACAACGGTGCACCCCGTCAGCTGGGTGAAGCCGGCGCTCTGGGAAGGGACGACCATTTCCCGCTGTTGCCGGATGCTTCGGGAAACAGCCTGTCCATTACCCGGCGGAACGACGGTTCGTTTCATATAGAGACGACCGACCCCGACCCCTGGCTGTTTACTTCCGCGCTTTCCGAGGCTCTGAACGCGCCTCCCGGATTGATTTATGTCAGGATGGAATACAGGGCGCCGCAGACGATTTCGAACGCCCAGTTTTTCTTCGGCAAGCCGGGTGCGGCCGCGGGCATGTCAACGGCAGAGAACCTTGTGTTTGAACAGGCGGATGACTGGACGGCTTGGGAACTGGATATTACGGACTGGGCTTCGCGGTTCGGATGGGGCGCCGCCGGACACCGGCTGCGGTTTGACGTGGGCGCTGTGAGCGGCTTGACTCTTGACGTGCGGAACATGGAAGTTGTTGTACAAACGACGGTCGCCTCGGCGGCTCCGGTCGAAACGTATGTCGGCGCGCCGGAAGGCATCACGGCGACCGACCGGCGTACGACCCGTACAGGCTATTATCTGCGGAAATACAATAACTGGAAGTCGGGCAGGGATAACAGCGCGGACGGCGAGGTTCGCCTGTTCCGCCTGGCCGTGTTGTACCTGAACTTTGCCGAATCGGCCTGCCGGTCGGACGGTCCCGATGCTGTGATTGACCTGGGGAATGGGTTGTTGATGAGCGCCCGCGACGCCGTCAACGCGATACGCAACCGCGCCGGTATGCCGCCCTTCCCGGCCGGGATGACGGTGGACGCTTTCGAAAAGAAGTACCGCAACGAACGGCGGGTGGAACTGGCCTTCGAGGAGCACCGTTATTTCGACGTGCGACGCTGGAAAATCCTGGAACAGTCGGAACATTATGTTACCGGTATGCGTATTACGCGCACCGACACCGGATTCAGCTATCAGCGCATCGGATTCGAAAGGGCTTCAGGCATCGGGAAATACTATTTCTATCCGCTTCCCCTCCCGGAAGTCAACAAGATGCAGGATCATACGGGCGTCAACTGGCAAAACCCGGGATGGAACTGATGCGAATTATGAATTATGAATCGGGAGAGAACGGGGCTGGGGGATGTCCCCCCTGCGTCCTTTCTTTTTCCAAACTATGGATAATCATAAAAAGAATTGATATGAGAACAGATAAATTATGGATACCCGGTATCCTGTGTGCCGCTGCGCTGCTGTGGTCGTGCAGCGACCCGATTCCGGCTGTCGAGAACGAACGGTTCATGTCCCTCGCCCTCATGGGATCGAAGGAAGTACCCGCCGTCAAGAAGCTGAATCTGTCCAGTACCGCCGATACGGTCTTTTTCATCGGCATGGCCTACGGAGGGACGCCGAATTACGAACAGGGAGATATTTCCGCCGTGATCGCCGCGGACCTTTCTCTGGTAGAAGCTTTCAACGCGGCGAACTATACCGGTTATCTGCCTCTGCCGGCGGAAACATACGCGCTGGACAGGACAACGTTGCAGATCGCCAATGGCAGGAACAGTTCGGATTTGGCGAAACTGACCGTTCGGATGAGCGTTATCAACATGAGTGATGAATATATTTTGCCGGTGACCGTCAAATCCGTCAGCGGAAGCCTGCCCCTGAATGAGGAAATGAAGACGCTCTATTTAGTCTTTCGGGGCGACGTGGACGAAGACAGCGGCCGGGCGCGCTGGGTCAGCGCCGGCGCTTCGTCGGAGTGGCAGGGTACGTATCCGGTGAGATATGTTTTCGACGGCAACCGCAATACTTACTGGCATTCCGATGCTTCCGGCCCCATGCCGCAGTGGTTTGCCGTCGATATGCAGGGCTTCAAGCGTATCAGCGGATTTACCTGGAACAATCGCATGGAACCGGAGCAGCTTGCTATCCCCAAACATGTGAAGATCGAAACGAGCATGAACGGTACGGAATGGACGCAGGCGCTCGATGTGCCCGAACTGGAGCAGTCCCGCGTGATGCAGGTACTGAGGCTGGAACGGAGCGTGGTGGCCCGGTTTTTCAGGGTGACGGTGCTGAGCAACTGGGCGGATGCGCCCTACACGTATGTCGCCGAAATAGACATCTATTCCGGTGAAGAACCGACGGTCGAAACGGATTTTGCCAAGCATGCCTGGACGGTTCATTCGGTATCATCCGTGTTTGACACGTGGGCGCTTGCCGAATATATCTTTGACGGCGACAGGGAATCCATCTGGCATACCGCGACCGGCGGCCTGCCGCAATGGATCATCATCGACATGCAGAAAAGTTTTACGATTCATGGCATCCTGTTGTGGAACAGGCAGAATGATCATGGCGCCGAACCTAAAAATATTGTGTTCGAGGCGAGCGACGATCCGGACAACTGGAAGTTGCTCCTGGACGAACCGGAGATGAGCAATGCCTGGGATCATGAGTTGGATTTGCCGATGACGAATCCGCAGAAAGGACGTTATCTCAAAATCACGGTGAACAGTAACTGGAGCGGCGCGAATAACTGGGGCTGGACGTATATCGCTGAAATAACGCCGTATTAAAGGCTCCCTGAACAACAGCAGTTATTATCAATAAACAATTAAACAGATACGGTATGAAATATCAGAACATTTTTTTAGCGATTTTTTTGCTGGCGGCCTCCTGTGGTCATAAGGAAGATAACCCGCCGGAAGAACCGGAAGACGCAGTCTACAATCATCTGGCGGCCGTCGATGCGCTGGGGCGCCGCCTGCCTTCGCACGAAGAAGCAGGCGACGTCCGGGAGAGTAAGTATGTCGGGCTGTTTTACTGGACATGGCATACGCAACTGTCGGCCATGGGCGCGCGCAAAGCGAATAATGTCAGCAGAATACTGGAGGAGTATCCCGAAGCCATTCATGACTTTTACCATCCGGCGTGGCCTGCCGACGAGGGCAATTATGTTCATGGCACAAACTACTATTGGGGCGAACCGCTCTACGGATACTACCTCAATACCGACCGCTGGGTGCTGCGCCGTCATGCCGAACTGCTGGCGCTGGCCGGCGTGGACGTTGTGATCTTCGACTGCACGAACGGCAGCTACACCTGGAAGGAATCCTGTATGGAACTGTGCAGCGTCTTTGCCGAAGCGCGCAGGGACGGCGTCCGGACGCCCAAAATAGCATTCCTGCTGGCTTTCGCCGCTACGCAGGGAAGCAGGGAAGCCATCGGGGAAATCTACCGCGACCTTTACAGGCCGGGCGTCTACAAAGACCTTTTCTTTATGTGGAAGGGAAAGCCGCTGATCATGGCTTACCCGGATAACCTGTCCGACGAAATAAAAAATTATTTTACTTTCCGTCCCGGACAACCGTTATATAATACCGGCCCCTCGCGCGACGACCAGTGGGGTTGGCTCGAAATATATCCGCAACATAGCTACGTACCCCGTTATACGGGCGAATACGAACAGACCACCGTCGGCGTGGCGCAGAACTGGTCGGCCGAGCGCGGCGTGACGGCCATGAACGCGCCCGGCGTCTTTAGTCGCAGCTACACCGCCCGGCAGGGACAGCACACGGCGCCGGACGCCGTCAACTATGGGTATAATTTCCAGGAACAGTGGGACAAGGCTCTGGAAATAGACCCGCAGTTTATTTTTATCACCGGCTGGAACGAGTGGATCGCCGGACGGTATGAGACATGGGGACAGCAATATAATGCTTTCCCCGATGAATTCAGTCAGGAAGGCAGCCGCGACATCGAACCGATGAAAGGCGGGCACGGCGACAACTATTATTACCAGATGGCGGCCAACATCCGCCGCTTCAAGGGCGTGGGACGTACCGAGCCGCCGTCGGCGCCTGCAACGGTTACCGTCGACGGGCGGTTTGACGACTGGAAAGACGTCGCGCCGGTTTATGAAACGCCGGCCGGCAACACCTTCGACCGCAACAGTCCCGGATGGGCGGGCCTGCACTTCACGGACGTCACCGGACGAAATGACTTTGTCCGCGCCAAAGTTGCCCGCAACGACGAATACCTTTATTTTTACATGGAGACGTCGGCGGATATTACTTCCCCCGGCGCTCCCGGCTGGATGCGCCTCTTCATCAACAGCGACCGCGAACGGTCAACCGGCTGGGAAGGATACGACTATGTTATCAACCGCCTCCCGCCCGCCGGCGACAAGGCGACGGTGGAACGCAACTCCGGCGGATGGAGCTGGGAAACCTGCGCTGAAGCGGATTACCGCGTCTCCGGCAAGCAGATGGAACTCCGTATCCCGCGCCGTGCTGTGGCAATGGACGGGACCCTGAATTTTGAGTTTAAATGGTCGGACAACATGCAGCAGGACGGCGATATTATGGATTTCTACCTCCATGGCGATGTCGCGCCCGCAGGAAGGTATAACTATGTTTATCAGGAATAAGAGGTCAATTCTGTATGTCCATATTCACGAAAAACGAGGTTTCATTCAATGCGAACATTGAGTACAACCGTACTCGACACCCGAGTACGGTAATACTCGACACCCGAGTACGGTAATACTCAACACCCGAGTACGGCTGTACGCGGGTGTCAAGTACAGTCATACCGGATTAAACCGTTAGGCGACGGGTCGGCTACCTGCACCCGTTGCAATACGCAACCGGTTGCGTAACTTTTCACAGTAGAAATGTTTTGTTTTGATTGATAAATAATTTTTACCTTTGCGATATTCATACATACAGGTTTGACGATGACAGACAAGACAGCCGACACGCGGTTATTCCCGTCCTGCAACGCGGTTGAGGATAACGCATGGTTCCGGAAAATTCTTTCCGGATTATTTGGCAGTGTCGTATATTTTGCTAGCACACACACCATCCAATAACCCTTCCCGCCCGCGTTTAGAAAAGGCGCAAAGAAACAAATATTTTACATACCGCATATCGCCATGTTCCGTTTTTTCGGGACATGGCGTTTTTTATTCTCTCTCCCGAAGAGCGCGGGGATCGTTTCACGGCGCTGCCTGTACGCGGACGGAACTACTGCCAGTCAATTCAACATCATATCATGATCATGATCATCACCAAACATGATCACAAAAACCAGTACTGATGAGCAAGCAGAAAAACCAGAAGAAACAAAAGCAGGAATCCCCGTCATTTTTCGACCGGGCCGACCAATTTCTCGGCAAATACGACCTGACATATTTCGGCATACTTTTTTGTGTGACGCTGCTGGTCGGTTTTTTGCTGTATGACCCTCGCGTAAGTCCCGGCGGCGACGATTCGGGATATATCCTGGCGGCCCACGATTTTCTGCGGCGGCATAAGCTTCCGTCGTTCCAGGCGCCGCTGTACCCTGTTGTCCTGAGCGTGATCGATCTGTTTTGCGGAATGTCGCTCACGGCGTTCAAGGTCTTTTCCATGTGCTGCATGCAGGGCTTTGTCGCCCTGACATTCTTTGCCTACCGGCGCCGGGTTCCCCCGTTACTGCTGTTCATCACCCTGCTGCTGACCTCCGTCAACGCGCACGTGCTTTATTATGCAAGTCAAACCTACAGCGAAGCCTTCTACATGCTGATGCAATCGCTTCTGCCGCTGATCTTTTTCAAATATTTTCTTCATGACGGCGCCACCCTTCGTCCGCCTGCTTCGCGGATCCGGCAAAACCTGCTGCTGGGCGTCACGCTGACAGGCATCGTGATGACGCGGAACATCGGTTACGCCGCATTACTGACCGTGGCGGCATGGTTCCTGTGCAGCCGGAAATGGTTGAATGCAGGGCGGGCTGTGGCGTATTTTGCAGTTTGTATGACAGTAATTCAACTGTTCAAAATCATTTTATGGAAAAATACCGGGTTACAGGGAAACGAGCAGTTTTCGTCGCTTCTGTATAAGGATCTCTATCATCCCGAACACGGACAGGAAACCATTGCCGGGTTTTTCATTCGCTTTTGGGTGAACTCCAACCAGTACCTGTCGCGCTTCTTCATGGCGATGCTTGGTTTCCGCGACACTATTACCTCCGAAGGGATTTATGCCCCCGTGAAACCCGTCGTCACCATCCTGGTATACCTTCTGGGCCTTGTCGGGATTTTCTTTTCCTGCCGGAATAATAAAGCATTATTTTTCACCGGTTTGTTTGCCGGAATATCCATCGTGGTCACATTTTTCATTCTCCATACATTCTGGAACCAGGAACGGCTGATTGTTACCGCTTTCCCGCTGCTGATCATGACACTGTTCGGCGCGCTGTACTACCTTTTCCGCCTGAAACGGTTCAGGCCCTATCAGGTACTGTTCCTGGCGCCCGTCGTACTGACGTTCTTTTGCAGCCTGTCCGATACATCGCAGGAGATCAGGAAAGCCCAGAAACTGACCGGCAAATACAGCGGACTGACACCCGACTGGCGCCATTACCTGACGGCGAGCGCATGGGTTGAGAAAAACCTGCCCGACAGCGCGCTGGTCGCCTGCCGCCAGCCGACCATATCATCGGTATATGCAAACGGCAAACGGTTTTATCGCGTCGGCAAAGTGAACAGCAGCAACTTCCGGTCGTTTATTGACCAATGGTCGTCGGACGAAAACTACACGGCGATAGAAGCAACCCGTGCGCCCGCCGATGCATACGCCGCTCTCCTGCCTTATTATGCCGCCCGCGTCGCCATCGGCAACGCCTATTACCTGGTTCTCAACAATTCGGAAAAACTCAGCGAAGAATTGTCAAGATGGCCCGATATAAAACCCATCACTACAGTCGAGGAGTTTCAAGCGTTGACCGGCAATGCCCAAAATCAACTGTCCGTATATTATGCCGATTCGCTGCTGGCGCCTTTGCGGCAAGCCAAAGTAACACACATCCTTACCGCCAGCCTCCGCCTGAATCCCAACATCAGGGACGGACAGATCATCAATACGGTGGAACGGACAGCCCTGTTCATACAGGAAAAGTACCCGAATATATTTACGCTTGTGAAACCTTTCGGAAATGACGACGACGAACCGGCAAAAATAATACGGATCAATTGGGAGACGCTCCCATAACTTCGGGATTCGTGATTGGGAAGAATCGAGGATAGCGGCAAAACGCAACCACCTGTCGACTGTATGGCGAACCGTATGCAGGCGCCCGTAACCGGCATCAAGGTGGAAACAGTGGCGCCTGTCGATTCCCGAAAGCTAAATCAATTTCTTTTCAATGGCTAATTTAACCAGCATCATGGAGTTTTTGGCGCCAAGTTTCAGGATCAGATTCTTACGGTAGGTTTTGATGGTTTCCACACTCAGGAAAATCTTGTCGGCGATTTCCCGGTTGGTGTAGCCATCGACAATTAGCCGCAGCAGTTCCTGTTCGCGGTTAGTAAGCCATACAGGCTGCTCGGTGCGCTTGCGCATCAACACATCAATTTTGTCGCCAAGGAATATTTCGCCATTCATCACGGCTTCAATGCCGGCAGTAACTTCCTCCACGAGGGAATTTTTCAGGATATACCCCGAAGCCCCGTTGTCCATCACGCGTTTGGCGATGGAATATTCGTCGTGCGAGGTGAGCACAAGTATCTGAACAGCGGGATACGCCTGTTTCATTTCCGCACAGAAGTCGATACCGCTACCGTCGGGCAGGTTGAGGTCGAGCAGCAGCACGTCGGGTAACTGTAAAAGCAATGCTTTGCGACATTCGGCCAATGTATATGACGCGCCTGTTACGGTGGCGATATCCGATTCATTGATCGAAGCGATTAACCCTTCCACCAACATTTTATGGTCGTCTGTAATATGAACAGTTATCATGTATCAATTTTTGATTTTTAATTGATTTCACAATCTTAAACTCCATCCTTATCGCGGATGAATCAGCGTGATTCGCACGTGCGCAAGCTGCCCCCCGGCAAATGTTACGTATGCAGCAATTATGCTCCATGTTGGATTAATCGCGTAATTTCGGCAAGAAGATCGTCCCGTTCCTTTTCACGCTCGTCCCGCTCTCTTTCGAGTTCTTTTTCCCGCTCGTCCCGTTCTTTGCGTTCTCTTTCGAGTTTTTCCGCGAGTTTTTCCCGTTCTTTGCGTTCTTTTTCGAGTTCTGCCGCGAGCTTTACACGTTCTTCCCTGCCTTCTTCTTTGCCTAAAGCTTTTGCCGAAGCAAAGTAACTCAAATTATCACTGCGTATATGCAGGAGATAGTCGTAGAATTTCTGCTCCTCCGGTGTGAGGTTGTCGCGAACAAGCGCCTCGCGCGCCCTGTCCAGTCCCCTGGCTTTAAATTCATCCCGGATGATGTTATGCTTGAAAAAATAGACCCATTCGTCAAGACTGTCCTTTGCCAGACCGTTAAAGTTATTAATCTTCAAAATATAATATTCCGGATAGAGGTCGCCGGCGGTTTCCCTTTCGAATACGTCGCGCTGGGCGCTGGAGAGAAGAAGCTCGTCGTTTTTGTGAAGACCCATGAAATGCGTCCTGCCGTGATAGACATAATCGTCGCCCTGGCCAAGGTCGAAATAGACGATGTTGATCGAATAGACCTTCCTCACTCTTATGTAATCATCTCCCCGAACCATCCGTTCGGTGATGGCCTTGCTTACTCCGTAAAGCATCCGCTGCATAAAATCTATCTGCTGGGTAAACTGCAATTCGATCAGCAGTATCTCGCCGGATTCGTCTTCCACCAGAATATCCACCCTGTTGTATTTGTCCTCCGGACTTTCCTGGTTGCTCTCGCTTTCACCGATACTCTTTACCGAAACGTTTTTCAAAAGCAGTTCGCTCAAAAAGCCCTCCAATACCTCATAGTTCGCCTTGTCGCGCAACAAACGCTTGATGGCGTAATCAAATGAGATCAGTACCCGTTCACCTGTTTGACGCTGTTCCATGACTTCCTGTTTTTAATGGTTACTTTTAATCTTGCTTGCAAAGATAACATATATTTATTGCATCAACCGAATTTCATTTGAACTTTATGCAAAAAAAATCATCGAAAGCAACAGCATATCATCTTATTACAACCATATTTTTCGTAAAAACAAGTTCATTAGAACGAATCATTTGTTTTCCATCTAAATTTGCCGTTATCTATTTTTGTATACATTTGGATTTTATCTGATAGTGTCCTATTTTTGTGCGGAATTCAGAATTTTAAAAATGTAAAAACATCAACATGAAATCAAGAATTGCAGTCCTTATCTGTGCAGCCGCAATGATGGCTGCTTGTGGCGGAAACAGCCGGTCATCATCTTCAACATGCCCTCACAGCCACGAAGGCCACCACCATGCCGACGGAAAAGCATGCACGGAGGCTAATGCAGCCGAAATAAAGAAAGTCATCAGTGCACAGGCTTTTATCAAGCCCGACAAATTAGATGCTTTCCTGGACGCGGCAAATGCAGTTATCGAAAAGTCGCGCACCGAAGCGGGAAACGTTAGCTACAGCCTGTACCAGGATCCGCAGGACAAAACCAAATTTTTGTTCTTTGAAGAGTGGAAAAACCAGGCTGCTGTGGATACTCATTTTGCAACCGAGCATTTTCAGAAGTTTGGCGAAGCATTGAATGATTGTTCGTCGGCGCCTGCTGTCATCACGATTTATGATGCTACGGCCGAAAAGAAATTGTAGTATCGTGTCAACCGATATCATGCCGGTTTGACCCTGTCGGGCTGCGAAGCTGCCGGCAGGGTCATTTGAAGTTTGACAAGACAGAAGGAACCTCCAAATACCCTGCCTTATAGCCATTGTCGGCCAACAGTCCGGTTATTTTCCTGTTTCCTTCCGCTTCGCCTGTTCCCGGACGGGAGGGCAACCTTGTCGGTACGCCGCCTTGTCGGGCAGGCGCAGTGTGGTTTTTCCCTTTGGATACGCCGTATTACGGCAAAAGAGGATGGTATCCCGGTTACAGCCTGCAACTTTTTAATCATTTTTTTTGCAACAAAAATTAGGCTGTTTGGAATTTTTGCGTATCTTTGTCGCCGGGTAAGTCCTATACGACCAGCTCCCATTGAATCCTCCAGGACCGGAAGGTAGCAAAGGTAAATGGTTGTAGCGGTGCGATATAGTAAGCTTACCCTTTTTTGTTTTCAGCCCCCAAAAGCCGCAAAAAAATCTCTGCGTTCCTGGTTATGCGGGAAAAATACTCCCATTTGTGGGGTATTGAGAAACAATCCTGCGTTCTAACTTTACGCTTTTAAAAATCTCAAAAATCCCCGTTAATAGAACAGTAAAGTCTATAATATGATAAGGCATTATTTAAAAGTAGCCTTCCGCAATACGTGGAAATATAAAAAACAGACGCTGATCAGTATGGTCGGGCTGGCATCGGGATTTGCCTGTTTCGCCCCTGCAACTCTATGAATACAGTACGAAATGATATACGACGCTCATCAACCTGAATCCTGCCCGGTTTTATCCGCTGAAATTTGTATCATTCCATTGGAAACAGACCGTTTTCTGGTATACGCACCTTTACGGCGTGCTGCTTTTGTGGGTAATGCACAGGTTGTAAATTTCCTTGCCGATGTGCGCGCCGGTATTTATGATCCCGTGGCCGATGGGGACGGTGCGATGAGAAAATTTTTGCAGCAATTGGAAATTCTGGATTCGGATACGGAGGAACCACCGGTTAGTACATTTGCGGAAATCCCGGAAGCGACAGCCGTAAGCCTCTTCCTGACCACAGCCTGCAACTTGCGCTGTACATACTGCTATGCTTCGGCAGGCGATACTGCTCCAAAATTCATGTCGCTGCAAGTGGCAAAACAGGGGATCGATTTTGTGATTGGGAATGCGGTGAAAAAAAACCTTGGTCATATTGAGGTGAATTACCATGGCGGCGGCGAACCGGCTATCAATTGGCATACTTTGACGGAATCGTTAGGCTATGCGCGGCTGAAAGCAAGCGAGCACGGCATGGAAACGATAGCGTCGCTGGCTACCAACGGCGTACTCAACGACCGGCAGATTGACTGGATCATCGAAAATATACAGGGCGCCAGTGTTTCGTTCGACGGTTTGCCCGAAATGCACGACCGGCACCGTGTAACTCCTTCCGGGAAAGGTTCGAGCGAAAGGGTGATCCATACCCTTCGCCGGTTCGACGAGGCGGGTTTCGATTATGGCATTCGTGTCACCGTTACGGCCGACCTGATTCCAATGATGGCCGACTCTGTGGAATATATCTGTTCCTGTTTCAATTCCCGGCACATTCAGGTCGAACCGGTATATCAGATCGGACGCTGGACCGATGCTCCGTCGGCTGAAACCGGCGCGTTTGTTGCTGCATACCGCGATGCCCTAGCCCGGGCTAAAAAATACGGGTGCGAAATTGTTTTTTCGGGCGCCAGGTTAGGTATATTAACGAATCATTTTTGCAGTGCCACCAGGGACATGTTTGCCCTCACTCCCGACGGGACTGTCTCGGCATGTTACGAGGTCTTTTCGGAAGATAACCCGTGGGCAAAGGTCTTCCTTTACGGGAAACCCGCAGAAACAGGAGGCTACACATTTGACAGGGAGCGTCTGGCTTTTTTGCGGAAACAGGCGGTACAACATCGTGATTATTGCAGGGATTGTTTTGCCAGATGGACATGCGGAGGCGACTGTTACCATAAGGCGCTCACAATGACCGGTTCTCTGGAATTTTCCGGAACCAGCCGATGCAATATCATCCATGAGTTGACCAGGGACCAGATTTTGTCGCGAATTGCCGAATCGGGCGGTATATTTTGGCACGAACCTCCGGAGGAGGCCATAATTTGAATTTAACAGCAAAACAATATAAATTAGATCATTTGGATATGAAAAAACCTTCATTTGAACTGACCCGCGTCTTTGGGGATGGAACCAGCGAACCCGCACAAATAGTGCCGGTAACGCAACTGCCGTGGGATATGAAAACCAGCCGCCGTGGATTTTTAGGCGCCGGCATGGCCGCATCTGCCGCCCTGGTTCTGTTAGACAGTTGTTCGAGTTCGTCAAAAACCGTCAAAACAGCGCCCGACGCTCCGGGTTGCAGCGAAGTTTACGCACATAGCAAGGAAATACTCTCGCTGGCCATCAGCCCCGACGGGAAAATGCTCGCATCAGGCAGCATCGATCAGAAAATCAAGCTGTGGAGATTGCCCGACGGTTCGCTGATCAAGACATTGAATGCAAAAGACAGGGCGTGGTCGCTGGCTTTCAGCCCCGATAGCAAAATACTTGCTGCAGGCGGAAATAAGGACATCACTTTATGGAACATACCGGACGGTTCGGTAAAAGACACGTTTCGCGGACACTTGAAGCGTGTATGGTCGCTGGCCTGTACACCCGATGGGAATCTGCTCGTGTCGGCCAGCCTCGACAAAACAGTCAAGCTATGGAAACTCCCGGAAGGAATTATTCAAAATACGCTGAATAATATTGGTTTAACCATGTCAATTGCCGTCAGTACTGACGGAAGCATGTTCGCCACGGGCGGCAGCGACACAAAAGTCCGGTCATGGACACTGCCGGACTGTCTTCCCATCCAAACCTTAACCGGACATACCAATCGCGTATGGTCGCTGGCTTTCAGCGCTGACGGAAAGCTTCTTGCTTCGGGCAGCCGCGACCGGAGCATCATGTTATGGTCCCAACCCGAAAGTAAATTGTTAAAGGGGCACGCAAACCTGGTTAAATCTCTGGCTTTTGGAGCCGATAACAGGGTGCTCGCCTCAGCCGGCAACGATAAAACCATCAGAATATGGAGCATACCGGATGGCGCCTTGATGAAAACGCGGGAAGGGCATACAGATGCCATCCAGGCATTGGCTGCGACCCCCGACGGCAAGATATTAGCTTCCGCCAGCCACGACCGTACCATCAAGTTGTGGAGCCTGCCCGATGCCTTATATCTTACCTGCCTGATCGATCTGGAATCATCACCTAAAACGGCAAAGGGCGTAACCTTCAAAGCGATGAACACAATGGGGCAGGAAATCACCTATACCCTGCCATGCGGATCGCCGGTACCACCCGGCGCCACCTGTACCTGCAATTGCGTCCCCGGTTCCTTTGGCAAGCCGGAAAAGGCTGCTCCCTACAGAGGTGGCGGCGGTGGCGGCGGTTACAGGTGCACTTGTAACCAGGTATGCACCTGCGTACCTGTACGGCGGTATTAACTGTTTCTATTCCAACTGTTTCCATTCGATTACAGGTTCGATTCCCGTAGCCGGGCGCGAAAATGTACTGCCCATGATCGTGTAATCGCTCAGGAAGCCGTAATTTTGCAGGAAAAACTTTCCGTCATCCACACCGTGTACGGAACAAGCCGCGAAAACCCGGTGGAAGCGCTTCAAAGCAGTTCTTTTATGGGAATGAACAAAAATCTGTATTACCTTTGCCGAATAAAAAATAATAGATATGAAGAATTTACCGATAGGGACACAGTCATTCGAAATCTTGCGCAGTCAGGATTTGTTATATGTGGATAAGACCGAACTAATCCACCGACTGGTTACAACAGGAAGGATTTATTTCCTTTCCCGTCCGCGCCGCTTCGGAAAGTCAATGCTCATCAGCACGCTGGATGCACTGTTCAGCGGGCGTAAAGAACTGTTTGAAGGTCTTTACATTTACGATCAATGGGACTGGTCGAAAAGCAATCCTGTTATCCGGATAGACTGGACGGCTATTAAACATAATACGCCGGAAGAGATAGAAACGGATTTATCCGAATTTCTGCAGGAGACAGCTGCCATTAACGGTATAACTCTTAACCGTTCGTATGCATCCAGCCGGTTTGGCGAGTTGATAACACAGCTTCATTTGAAAACAGGACAAAAAGTTGCTATTTTGATCGATGAATACGATGCGCCGATACTGGATGTGATGAGCAAATCACCGGCAGAACTGAAAGCCATTCAGGAATCGCTTCAGGGCTTTTACAAAATCCTGAAAGCGACCGACGAACATTTGCAGTTTATCTTCCTGACCGGCGTTTCCAAGTTTGCCAGGCTCTCGATTTTCTCGGCGCTGAACAGTCCCAAAGATATTACCATTGACGGGCGGTACGCAAGTCTGTGTGGATACACGCAGGAAGAACTGGAACATTATTTCTCGGAACATATTGAT
>JAISCQ010000226.1 GCA_031265445.1 Bacteroidales bacterium | reverse complement strand
TCCGACGGACGGGGAACAGGACGCTCCGTGCCATCAATCAGTACATCCTGACCGGCTTGAAGAAATTTTTGCAGCGATTCAAAATCGCGGCACGGAAGGCTTTTACTTGCCTGGAGAGATTCCACCAGAACGTTCTTCAGCAGATGTATCCACGCATTAGCCTGAGGCTGACTCATCCCGAACATGGCAGCCTGAGATTCCTGCAAACAGTTGTTCTTCAGATAATACAGTATAAACACAAGCATACTTTGAGTGTCTTCAAACACCTTGTTTTTGTATCTCCGCGGCGGACGGATACGCACTTTCCCTGCTATGGTAAATCGGCTGTTATACTTATCCCATTGAACCTCAAAATAAGAGAAAAACTCTTCAAAGCAGGGCAGAGAGAGACCAACTGTCGATTGAAACTGCGCAATATTGCGCTTCAGATTTTGATAGGTCTGTTTTTGCATAATAAGGTAAAAGTAAATATTTTTTTTACAAATAGTTATAATCTATATAGTCCCTAAATTATTCAATACTCAAATATGAAAACAATGCGAATATTTTTATGCACGGTTTATGTACTGTTCAGTGCGGTTTCGCTGTGCTGTGCGCAACATCAAAAAGAAGTATCCGAAGCGCAGTTGAAAGCATTTAACCGGATAAAGCCGCCCCTGTATGTGGAAACGGACAACGGAAAACAGGGCAGGGAATTGAAGATGCTGGTGCTGGGCAACAGCCTGGCATATATTACCGGAGAAGAAGGCTGGGGACGCGGAATGGCTTCATCAGCCGTTGAAAAGGATTATGCGCACCGGCTTTTAAAAATGACCGACAGCATCATGCCGGACAGGAAAATCACGTTAAGGATATCCAATATCGCTTATTTCGAAAGAAATTTTCCCGGATTTGACGACTCGTTTTTTGATGAACTCGTCAATTTCCATCCCGATATACTCATCATCCAGATAGGCGAAAATGTGGTATTCGATGAAGTACATACGCCCGAACTTTTCCGGGACGCCTACATCTCACTGATCCGCCGTTTCAAGAAAGACCACTGCCCGCCGGTCATCTGCACCACCACTTTCTGGATAGAACCGGTGCGGCATGAGGTTATAAAACAGGTGGCGTTATTCACCCGGAGTTTTCTTGTCGAACTGTCGCACCTGGTGCCTTTGGACAGGGAAAACCTTGCGAAAGAAGAGAAAAATTACCGGGGCGACAAAAGCGAATGGCAAAGGTTAGCCGGCGGTAAAGCGGAAATTGTCGAAGGGATAGGCATGCATCCCGGCGACAAAGGCATGAGCAATATTGCGCAACAAATCTTCACAGTGATCAATGCCTTTTATAAAAATAATCATTCCGCAGTGCTTTATCCGGCTCCGGAAGGTGAAGCAGTTTCGGAAGATTTCAAGGTACAGATAAACGGACAGCCTTTGTTTGTGTATCAGGCACGGGTATCTGCCATACCCGTCAATGGGGGTGTTCCTCCCTTTCATCGGCCTTTGGCGCAAACCGAACTGTCTTCATTCGGTTATTTTGACGCCGGCGAAACGGTCAATGTGGAGATCACATCCCATATTGACGTCCGGGATGTGGTCATCCGGCCTTTGTCAAAAAACATCCGGCCGGATATTCGGGGCAATAAAATAAGTTTTCAGGTATCCGAACCGTGCCAGTTAGCCATTGAAGTGAATGACCGGCACCATGTGCTGTATTTATTCAATAACCCGCCGGAAACAGATCCTGTGGCAGAGAGCAGTGAAGATGTGCTGTATTTCGGGCGGGGCGTTCATCATCCGGGCGTCATCCGGGTTAAGGACAGTCAGACGGTTTATATCGCGGGCGGCGCGGTAGTGCATGGCGTCATCGTGGCCAAAAATGTCAAAAACGTTAAAATAAAAGGCAGGGGCATCCTTGATGCGAGTTCGTTTTCCCGCGATCAGGGAAACAGTATTCAAATGACGGACTGCGAAAATATTGCCATCGAGGGGATCATCCTGCGCGATGCGCCCTCCTTTGCAGTAACAGCCTTCGGCTCAAGCAACATCCGCGTGGATAACATCAAACTGATCGGCATGTGGCGGTATAATACGGATGGGATTGATGTGATCAACAGTCATGACGTGAGTATCAATAACACATTCATGCGTACTTTTGATGATGCTATTGCCCTGAAGGGCGTCAAGGGATGGCATGTCGTACCGGGAGAGTGGGGCATGGAATGGGACAGGCCGCAACAGGGTAACATATACAATGTGTATGTGAATAACTGCGTAGTGTGGTGCGACTGGGGACGCGCCCTTGAAATAGGCGCCGAAACGGTGGCCGATTCCATTTACCACTGCTTTTTTCGCAATAGCGATATCATCCGCAATAACATTATTGCCATGGATATTCAAAGTGGGGACAGGGCGGAGATATTCGACATACACTACGAAAATATCCGCGTGGAGGAACCGATTCTTGACGACCTGTATATAGAAAATCCGGAGAATTTAGTCACTGACATCACTAAAATCGCATCATTCGGCGCCAAACGAATTGCCACTTCGGAAAATCTTGGGCGGCTTTTTGAAATCCTCCTGAATAAAAGCATATACAGTAAGGACAGCACCTTAGGAAGAGTTCATGATATCTCGTATGAAAATATCACTTATACTTCCGGGCATGTTCCGAAATCTTTTTTCACAGGTTACAGTGATGCCTACGACGTTTCCAATATCGTGTTCAAAAACGTATGGATGAATGGTAAAAAAGTAACCGGCGCGGCAGATGCCAATATCATTATCACAAATGATTTTGTGAAAGGGGTGAAGTTTGAATAACAGGCAGTCGATAAAAATAATTTTAACTTTTAAAACCAAGTTTATGTATCAGTTTTTTGTGAAGAATACCGTATCAATAATAAGTATTATCTTTCTGTTATGTGCTCCGGCCAACGTCCGGGCGCAAAATGGAAAAACGTCAGCCATTGTTCCCGACATCCTGTCGGAGGGCGATCCACAGTATGTAGCAAGTTCCTCGCAACCGTCGGCGAACGAGTTACAGTATGTAGCAAGCTCCCCGCAACCGTCGGCAAACGAGCCACAGTATAATGCAAGTTCCCCGCGACCGTCGGCGAACAATTATCCGTATGATGCAAGTTCCCCGCAACCGTCGGCAGGCTGCGTTGTAGAGACGCGATGCATCGCGTCTTTCCCTGCGCTAATGATTACGCCCTGACGGGATTTTGTAACTAATCAGACGCTTGAATAAAAGAATAATAAAAGAATAATAAAAGAATAATAAAAGTGATAAAAATCAAAAAAGTAAAACCATGAAACGGAAAATCATCATTAGCCTGGCGCTGGTAACGGCGCTGTTCATCGACTGCAAGAACGAGCCTGCGGTGGAATATGCTGTTGAACCGTATGCTTCGGCGGTAAAACCGGAGGAGATGACGTTGATCACCCGCTGGCTCGGTTTTTTGACCAAAAACGGCGCCGAAGCGGACGCCGCCCGTTACGCGCCGGCAATACCGTTCAGTTTTGTCTGCGGCGAACGTTCCAGTACGGAATGGATCCAGCCGGACAACGCCAACATCGAAAGCGGTGGCTGGATAAACCATACAAGAATCCATACGCTTCGCTGGAAAGACGGACGGACAAAACTGTCGTGCGAAATGCAATTGACGGAATACCGTGACTTTCCTGCGATGAGCTGGACGGTTTTCCTGAAAAACGAAGGCGCCGCCGATACTGACCCGGTTCACGACTTCAAGGCGCTTGATACGTATTGGAAATGTGCCGACGAATCCATGCCGGTTTTGTACCGTTCGCAGGGTTCAGACAGCCGGACCGACGACTTTGTATATACCGGCGAAGAAATGCGGAAATCCTTGTGGGTAAATTCCCGTACCGTTCGCATGGATTCCAAAACCAATTCGGACTTCCGGCGCGCTCTGAATAACTCCCTGTTCGATTCCGACACCCGTCCGTCGGCAACCTGGTTGCCGTTTTTCAATCTTCAAACGGGCGACGACGGTTTGATCGTCGGTATCGGCTGGAACGGTTTATGGTATGCGGAAATCGGTCACGACGGTAACGGCGCCTGTCCGCTTTCCGCCGGCATGGAACACCTGAATACAAAACTGCTGCCCGGCGAATCCATTCGTTCGCCGTTGATGCTGGTGGTTTACTGGTCGGGCGAATCCATGCACGGTCAGAATATGTTTCGCCAATTAGTTTTGAATCATTTTCATCCGCAGAAAGACGGCAAACCGCTTCAAATGCCGGTTTGTTGCAGTACATGGGGCGGCTGGCCCAATCAGACTCACCTGGAATTTATCCAAACGATTGCCGAAAAGAAACTGCCGTATGATTATTACTGGATTGACGCCGGCTGGTACGGAAAAAGTGAAACGGACTGTCCGAATGTTTTCAATGGCGACTGGGGAACGGTTGGCGACTGGATGGTGAACAAACACCGGCATCCCGAAACGCTTAAACCCATCAGTGATGCGGTTCATAAGGCAAACATGAAATTCCTTCTTTGGTTTGAACCCGTTCGAACCACTCGCGGAACCGGCGCTGCAACGGCACATCCCGAATGGTTTGTTGATACCGGAGGCGATAATCTGTTACTTGATCTGGGTAAACCGGAAGCGAAAAAATACATTACCGAAACGGTTTCGGGATTGATTGCGGAAAACAGGATTGACTGTTACCGTGAAGATTTTAACTTTGACCCGTTCCCCTACTGGACACACCGGGAAGAGCCGAATCGTGCCGGAATGAGGGAAATGCGTTTTGTTGAAGGAGTTTATGCCTATTGGGATGAATTGCTTCGGCGTCGTCCGGATATGGTAATTGACAACTGCGCCAGTGGCGGACGCCGTATTGAACTGGAAACCATGAAGCGAAGCATGCCGCTTTGGCGAACCGATTATAACTGCTTTCCGTATCTACTGACCGAAGCGACGCAGGCTCATACATTTGGGATGGCACACTGGCTTCCGGCCAATTCAACCAGTCCGTTTGTGGGAAAGCCGGACACGTATCAATTCCGTTCGGCGCTTTCATCCGGCGTGGTGGCGAGCCTTGACGATCTCGGTGTTCGGCCCATAGCCGAAAGAACCGATGAAGAATGGGACTGGTGGCGAATCCGAATCGAAGAAGCGCAACGGGCAAAGCCGTTTTTCTACGGTGATTTTTATCCGTTGACAAACGGCAATTACTCCTTGGAAAATTGGCTGGCGTATCATTTTTATCTTCCCGAGCAAAAATCGGGATTGATTGTCGCGTTCAGGCGTCCGAAATCGGATGTGGTGTCGATGACCTTTGACTTGACCACCATCCGG
>JAISCQ010000113.1 GCA_031265445.1 Bacteroidales bacterium | reverse complement strand
GCTGAATGACGATATTGCTGTAGGGATTAAGGTAACCCTCGCTAAGAGCAGTTCAAAATACACGAGACCCGATCCGATTGATCCGGAGCAGGAAATAGAAAGGAACTATAGCACTCCCGAATGGAGATTCTCTGTTTTTAGCCGCTATAAATTATGGGGAACTGAAAAACTCTCTTTGCTCGTTGATGGCTCAATTGAAATAGGCGGAAGTTACACAAAATCCAAGTGGGGACCATCAGTTACAGAGAAAGTCGAATCCCGTTCTATGATCAGAATCAATGTTTTTCCCATGGTTTCATACGATTTTACCGAAAAGTTGAGCATCATCGCAACATGTAATTTTTTGCGCTTGGGTTTTACTTCCGAAACTGTAAAAAACTTGTCTACGGATGACAAGCGTGTAGATAAAGTTTTTGGTTTTTATACCCGGTCTACTATTTTTAGTTCTTTAACCAATATGAGTATAGGATT
The DNA here is from genome assembly GCA_031265445.1 of Bacteroidales bacterium. GTDB lineage: Bacteria > Bacteroidota > Bacteroidia > Bacteroidales > UBA4181 > JAIRLS01. The sequence continues at coordinate 15,948 of JAISCQ010000113.1, read as the reverse complement.
CATCTATAATTTTTAAAAAATCAACCAAATGAAAACGAATTTATTCTTATTATTACTGAGTATTCCTGTTATGGCGTTTAGTCAGGGAAAAATAACAAAAAATAATATTGCAGTAAACGGTGGCGCAATATGCATCACTGTGGATAATCCGGATTATCCGGATTATCCGACTTACCATTATCTATATCAAACACGGTATTGTTAAATTGGCATAGATTCGATAAAACTATATAACTGAAAAATAACAGTTTAAATCTCAAATTTTGTCCAAAAACTACATGAATTTAACAATACATCAAACACTGCCGCAAATTGAAGTTGGGAAAACCGGAATAGGGGCAAAATGTGGTCGCGGTTTTATCAAATTTGATATGGATGCAATTACCTCTTCTGTGTTGGATGTGACTTCGGAGGTTGCATTGTTCTTTGATTGTGAATCAGTATCAAATGTACCTTCAGAGGGAAGTCAATCTGTGAAAATTAGCGGAACAACAAGTTCGAGTATTGATTTTTATCTACCTCAAGCTTTATATGACGAAATAGGTAACAGCGCCAATAACACATTATTGATTGCCGCAACAAGTCTTACACCCAATACCAATAATCAAAAAATAATACTGCCTAAACAGAATACCATTAATTTTTTGAGAACTCTACTAAGTGGAGGATATTTTCCCATTAGCTTGCAACACGCAGACGAGATTTATAATGGAATTGTGGTAAAAAATGCCAGGCTTGTAATAACTCACACCTCTACCGCACTGCTCGGCGCACCGACTGGCTTAACAGTGGTTGGCGTAACGCATAATAGCTGTTCCATACAATGGACGGCGCCGGCAGGAACGATAACAGGATATTATGTGTATTATAGAAAAGCAGGAAGTTTATCGAATTACACAAACGTATCTGCAACAACAACAAACAAAACTATTACAGGGTTGGATTCGAACACTGCCTACGAATTTTATATAACAGCTCACGTTACATCTTTAAACGGAAGTATAGAATCGGTAAGTAGCGATAAGACAACGTTTACCACGGCTGTTTCCCCCAGCATCGCCGGTCCAGCCTCCGCATGCTACGAAGGCAGCGCATTTACCCTGGAAAATTGTCCGCCGGGTACCATACAGTGGACGGTAACCGGCCCCTTCACGCTCAATTCTGCCACAGCCAATCCGGTAACCGTTACCAAAACAGGGTCAAGTAACAGCAACGGAATCCTCACGGCGAAGATTGCTAACCAAGTGGTTGCCGAAAAAACAATCACGCCTTGTGCAACCGGTATCACCGGCCCTGCCTCCGCATGTTACGAAGGCAGCACATTTACCCTGGACAATGCGCCGCAGGGTACGATCACATGGACGATCACCGGCTCCTTCACAGTGTCGGGCAATGGGGCAGCGGCAACGGTTACCAGAACAGGGACAGACACCGGCTACGGTACGCTCGCGGCAAAGGTCGACGGTACGGTAGTTGACACCAAACTCGTCTTTACGTGTTCGCCGCTGTCCATCACCGGCCCCAATTATATCACCGATTATATGGCAGAGTCATATTCGGTGAATACAACGTTTCCTGTTTACTGGACTGTTACGCCGGTAAACGCTCCCGGATTTCAAATTATATATGGCCAGAATGCGAATCCTGCCGTAGTCAGCGCACTTTATGGCACTCCTGTTTCCGGTTCGCCCAATGGCACGCTGACAGCAACCGTCACGCTGCCCGATTATTCAACCATCACAGTATCGAAAACCATTAAGGGCGTATTGCCGATAACAAGCATTTCAGCTCCTGCATCCATCACCACAAACAACACTGTGTCGTTTTATGCCAGTCCGGCAACGTCGATTTATTATGACGATTATCAATGGTCTGTCATACCAACCAATAGCAATAGCTATTCATGGCACAATTATGGTTCCAGGCTGGATGTAACTTTCTACAATGGAGGATCATATTGCATCACCTGCCGTTTTGTATCCAGCTATTACACGCAGCCATACTCCGAACAGATATGTGTTAGTGTCTATAATTCTTATAATTCTTATGGATATGCTGCTGTTTACCCCAATCCCGCCTCCAATATCCTCAACATCGAAATAGACGCGGAAGCCGCTGTACAGGCTAAAACTTCGGAGCAGGCCGTCAAACGGGAGCCGGCTTACGACGTCCGTCTGTACGACGGGCAGGGTAACTTGTTGCGCCGCTCCACCACCAAAGGCGGAAAGGTAGAATTTAATGTGTCTAACCTGACCGGCGGCATTTATTACCTGCATATTTACGACGGGGTGAATGAAAAGCCGGAAATACGGCAGATTGTAGTGGAACGTTGATAACGCTGACAACGCTCGCATAAGATGATCAATGTCCAATGTCAAGGAAATGTCAAAACATGAATTAATATAATTATCAATATCTATCAAATCATTTAAAAACCGAAGTAATATGAAAAAAGTATGGAAAGTAATCGTAGAGCTCTACGATTTGTTGTTGACGAAACGTCAGGACGACCGTTTCGGAAGGGTAGTATCCACAGGCTCGCTCAAGAAGGACGAGCTGATCGCGCTGGCCGTCAAGCAGCGGACGGATTTGAACGCAACGACGCTGAACGCGGCGTATGAGATTTTGAAGGAAGTAGCGCTGGACGAGATCTGTAACGGCAAGCAGGTCGAGTTCGGCCTGTCGCATTACGGGCTGGGCGTCAAGGGCGTATTTATCGGCGATCACGCCGCGTGGAACGCCGACGAAGACAGCCTCGTTCTGCAGGCAACTCCTACCCTTGAGGCGCGCAACGCCTTGAAGGAGATCGCGGTCGATGTACGCGGCATGGCCCAGTCGGGCATCTACGTCAATACGCTGACCGACGTCGCCTCGGGCGAAGTCAACACGCGCATCACTCCGGGCGGCGCCGTCAACCTGACCGGCGTCAAGATCAGGATCGCCGGCGATGCGGCGCAGGGAGTCGGTCTTTTCCTGACCGACGTCAATACCGGCGCTCAGCGGACGGTACCCGCCGGCATGATCGCTGTCAACGAACCCTCGAAGATCACCTTTGTAGCCCCGACCGACTTGCCTGCCGGCGACTACCGGCTGTCCATCGTCACGCAGTTCACATCCGGAACCACCCCATTGAAAGAACCCCGAACATACATATTTAACTATGTACTGGCCTGCGGTTAAAGGAATCCGTATTTCGCAGCCCTGTCAGCGGTCTTGACCCTGACAGGGGCGATATGGAAAAAGCGCATCTCCTCAAAGACAGTCTTTGCCGATGCTCACAAGGTGCTTGTGCTTATGCTCACAAGGTGTTTGTGCCTATGCTCACAAGGTGTCTTTGAGGTGGCTCAAAAGATGTCTTTGAGGTAGCTCAAAAACTGTTCTTTGACATATTGGTTTACACGATGAAATAAACGTTAAAATGCTTATCGCAATAAGCAAAAATATTGTATTTTTGCACACTGTAATAAACAAAAATGAAAGACATGGATACGCTGTTTGAGAAATCATACCGGAAAACGGACGGTGTTTCGCTGGATTTTGTCCGGAGCATTATGGATGATATTCGGTGGGATCATCGTTTGACGTGTATTCGCGGAGCGCGTGGCGTCGGCAAAACGACCCTGCTTCTACAGTACATGAAGCGGAATTTGCCGAGAAATTCGTCGGCGCTGTATGTAAGTCTGGATAACATCCGGTTTTCGGAACACCGTCTGATCGAACTGATAGACGACTTCGTGAAGAAAGGCGGGAAATACCTGTTTGCAGACGAAGTACACAAATACCCGAACTGGTCGCAGGAGTTGAAAAATGCCTACGACGATTATCCCGAATTGCATATTGTCTTTACCGGCTCGTCGTTGCTCGAAGTCCTGAACGCCCGCTCCGATTTGAGCCGTCGCGCCGTAGTATATCAGATGCAGGGCCTGTCGTTCAGGGAATACTTGAATATAAGCCTGCACGAACATTTTCCCGTTTATTCCTTGCAGGATATTCTGGAAAACCATCGGGATATTGCAGGTGAAATCCTGAAAAGAATAAAGCCCCTGCAATACTTCGGGCGTTACCTTGAGAGCGGATACTATCCTTTCACGTTCGAGATGAAAGATCTGTACTACGGTCAATTAGAAGAGGTTGTCGCCTTGATTCTCGAAATCGAATTACCTCTGCTTCGCGGCGTCGATATTTCATATATCCCGAAATTGAAGAAGTTATTGCTGGCCATCGCCGAATCCGCCCCGTTTACGCCCAATGTGCAAAAATTGAGCGAACATATCGGCATCAACCGCACAACGCTCGTATCCTACCTGCATTATTTGCAGGAAACGCATCTGACAAAACATTTGTACAGGGACAGTACGGGAATGAGCAAACTGCAAAAACCGGACAAGATTTTTCTTGAAAATACGAATCTGGCTTATACGCTGACAACCGGCGGCGTCAATACCGGAAATTTGCGGGAAAGTTTCTTTTTCAACCAGTTAGAGTACCGGTATCAGGTAGAATATCCCGAAAAAGGCGATTTCCTGGTTTCCGGAAAATATACGTTCGAGATTGGCGGGAAAGGTAAAAACAACAGGCAAATTTATTCGCTTCCCGACGCTTATATTGCTGCCGACGATATTGAATACGGATCAGACAACAAAATACCCCTGTGGATGTTCGGATTTCTGTACTGAAACCAGTCCGACTGAAAAGCCTTCATCAAAGCGTGTAAACCAATCATTCAAAGGTTTACGCGCTTTTTTGCGTTTTAAAACTTGAGTTAGTAATCATAATTAATCATAATTTTAGATAAATAATCAATAACTTTTAAAAAATCAATAACATGAAAACAGGATTTGCAGTTTTATTATCCTTTCATGCAGGTCGCATGAAGCATTATCTGCCTTTTCTATCAGTCCTGCTGTGCTGTTCCTGTTCGCAGAACACGCCGAATGTTCCGGAAGTTAAGTCATCCATGGTTTACCTGGAAAACGACCGTATCAAGCTGGGAGTGGACCTGCGTATCGGCGGCGCGGTCACGTATCTGTCCGACCGGGAGAATGGCGGGAAGAATATGATTAACAGCGCGGACTGGGGACGTCAGATACAGATGTCCTTTTACAGCGGGCCCTGGCCATATATCGGCCCAAACGGGGAGAAACCGACGGACAGCTGGGCAGGTCTGGGATGGAACCCGATTCAGTCGGGCGATGCCGGCGGGAACCGTTCCAAAATAATCGAGTCTGAAATGCGTGGCGGGAATACCCTGTTTGTGCGCTGCATTCCCATGCAGTGGCCGCATACGGCGGGAGTACCCGGCGACTGCGAATTTGAATGTCTCTACACCCTGGACGGGAACGTGATTACCATGGAGGCGACGATTGTCAACAAACGGACAGACCGGACGCAATACAGAGCCTGCCCGCAGGAAATGCCGGCCGTCTATACCAACGGCGCATGGTACAGTCTGGTGACCTATCTGGGAGATCGGCCGTTTTCCGGCCAGCCGGTCACGCGCGTGGTCGCCCGGGACGACGGGAAAGGCTGGCCGTGGGTTCATTTCTACACGCCCGAAAACTGGGTGGCGCTACTCGACGATAACGGAAAAGGTATCGGCGTATTCCAGCCGGAAGTCATGACCTTTAACGGCGGCTTCCATCCCGGCGATGCGCTCAAGGGCCACGGCGGAGAAAAAGACAGTCAAACCGGGCATATCGCTCCGGTAGGGACGCAGATTCTGGATCACAACATCCGGTGGACGTACAAAACGCACTTCATCCTGGGGACGGTGGACGACATCCGCAGTTATGCCGAAAAGAGCCGGCAGACACCGGCCTGTCCCGAATGGACGTTTCAGCGCTCGCGGCAAAACTGGTACTACCAGGGCGACGCTTCGGACGCCGGCTGGCCGGTGGAAGGGTCGCTTGACGTCCGGTTCGGGAAAAATGCCGCCATCGTCGGCCCCGTCACCTTCTGGAAAGCGGCCGATGCTCCGGTGTTGGAGTTAGAGGGCGCTTTCGAATCGGACGAACGTGAACTCACGCTCACCGTAGAAATTCAACCGGTCGGCAAGTCCGATTTCACCGATTGGCTGAACTGGAGCGAAGGCAGCCAAAGCGTCGAGGAGGAACAGCGGCGGAAGGAAGCCGAATTTCCTGCAACGCCGCCGATCGTCCTCCGCGAAACCATTACGGCCGACGGGGTGAACCGCGTGTACAGAATCCATCTGTCCGCCTTGCCGGGATATGAAAATGCGCTCAAGAGCCTGAAACTCTCTTTTTCGGAAGAGGGTTCGGCCCGGATCAAAAGAATCCGGCTGGGCGGATAGCAGCATTCTCCTTTGCGGTTTCAACCCTGTCAGCAGCTTCGCAGCCTGACAGGTTGTTACGTAAATGACCTGTCAGGGTCAAAACCGTGCTAATGGAAAAATGCAGTACTTATTTTTCTGATAACTCTTAAAATAACCAGTGTTAAATATCAATAAATTATCAAAACGTTAAATTATCAAGCAATGAAATATCAAAACATTTTTTTAGCGGCTTTTTTGCTGGCGGCCTCCTGTGGTCATAAGGAAGATAACCCGCCGGAAGAACCGGAAGACGCAGTCTACAATCATCTGGCGGCCGTCGATGCGCTGGGTCGCAGCTTGCCTTCGCACGAAGAAGCAGGCGACGTCCGGGAGAACAAATACGTCGGGCTGTTTTACTGGACGTGGCATACGCAGCAGTCGGGCATGAGTACGCGGAAAGCGTACAATGTCAGCGAAATCCTGAGGGAACATCCCGATGCTATCAGCAGCTTTTACCATCCGGCATGGCCTGCCGACGCGGGTTATTACTATTGGGAAGAGCCGCTGTACGGATACTACCTTGATACCGACCGCTGGGTGCTGCGCCGTCATGCCGAACTGCTGGCGCTGGCCGGCGTGGACGTCGTGATCTTCGACTGTACAAACGGCAACTTCACATGGAAGGAATCCTATATGGAACTGTGCAGCGTCTTTGCCGAAGCGCGCAGGGATGGCGTCCGGACGCCACAGATCGCTTTCATCATGGCTTTCAGCGCCACGCAGGGAAGCAGGGAGGCCATCGGGGAAATCTACCGCGACCTCTATAAGCCGGGCGTCTACAAAGACCTTTTCTTTATGTGGAAGGGAAAGCCGCTGATCATGGCTTACCCGGATAACCTGTCCGAGGAAATAAAGAACTATTTCACCTTCCGACCGGGACAGCCCTCCTACAACGCCGGGCCCTCGCGCGACGACCACTGGGGCTGGCTCGAAGTCTACCCTCAGCACGGCTACATCCGCCGCTATACGGGCGAATACGAACAAACCACCGTCGGCGTGGCGCAGAACTGGTCGGCCGAGCGCGGCCTGACGGCCATGAACGCGCCCGGCGCCTTTGGCCGGAGCTACACCGACCGGCAGGGACAGCACACGGAGCCGGATGCCGTCAACTATGGGTATAATTTCCAGGAACAGTGGGACAAAGCTCTGGAAATAGACCCGCAGTTTATTTTTATCACCGGCTGGAACGAGTGGATCGCCGGACGGTATGAGACATGGGGACAGCAATATAATGCCTTCCCCGATGAATTCAGCCAGGAAGGAAGCCGCGACATCGAACCGATGAAAGGCGGGCACGGCGACAACTATTATTACCAGATGGCGGCCAACATACGCCGCTTCAAGGGTGTGGGACGTCCCGAGCCGCCTTCGGCGCCTGCAACGGTTACCGTTGACGGGCGGTTTGACGACTGGAAAGACGTCACGCCGGTTTATGAAACGCCGGCCGGCAACACCTTCGACCGCAACAGTCCCGGATGGGCGGGCCTGCACTTCACGGACGCCACCGGACGAAATGATTTTGTCCGCGCCCGGGTAGCCCGCAACGACGAATACCTTTATTTTTACATAGAGACGGCGGCGGATATTACTTCCCCCGGCGCTCCCGGCTGGATGCGCCTCTTCATCAACAGCGACCGCGAACGCTCAACCGGCTGGGAAGGCTACGACTATGTTATCAACCGCGTCCCGCCCGCCGGCGACAAGGCGACGGTGGAACGCAACGCCGGCGGATGGAACTGGGAAACCTGCGCCGAAGCGGATTACCGCGTCTCCGGCAAGCAGATGGAACTCCGTATCCCGCGCCGCGCTGTGGCAATGGACGGGACCCTGAATTTTGAGTTTAAATGGTCGGACAACATGCAGCAGGACGGCGACATTATGGATTTCTACCTTCATGGCGATGTCGCGCCCGCAGGAAGGTTCAATTATGTTTATCAGGAGTAAGAGGTCAATTCTGTATGTCCATATTCACGAAAAACGAGGTTTCATTCAATGCGAACATTGAGTATTACCGTACTCGGGTGTCAAGTACGATAATACTCGACACCCGAGTACGGTTGTACGCGGGTGTCAAGTACAGTCATACCGGACTAAACCGTTAGCGGCTTGGCAAACCTTCCGGTTTTCAACCATTAGCCGTTGCGATACGCAATCGGTTGCGTAACTTTTCACAGTAGAAATGTTTTTTGATTAATATTTTGGTTTCCTTTGCAAAAAAATTGATTCAAAAACATCCTTCATCATGTTGAAATCTTTTGAAAATTTTATGCAAGAATCAACAACAGGGAGGGTTTTCTCTTTGCAACGTTGCACGGTGTCGCTGTACAAAAACTCCGCCGCTGACAGGGTCTATCGACCACTGTCAGGATAGCGCGGAACACCCTGTCAGTGGTCTTGACCCTGACAGCGGTGGTAGAAGAAGCCGCAGCCTGACAGGTTGAGATACGTAAGTTTACGTAAACGACCTGACAGGGTCGTCAGACCTGTCAGGGTCAAAAGAATAAAAGAATAATAACCAATCTCAAAAATAAATCATTTTTTAAAATATCAAAAAAATGGAAACAATTAATCACATCTCAAGAAAAGAGTTTTTGAAAAGGGCGTCTCTTGGCGCCTGCGCCCTGTCTGTAGGCGTTCCGGCTCTGTCTGCCCAAGAAAAGCAGCATCCGGATATCCTTCCTGCAAATCAATGGCGGCTGTCATGGCAACCGGAACGGCCTCAACGCCTCAGTGTAACAACGCATCAGTTGGCGCAAAGAGGCCTGTCCGGCGAATTTGGACGCAGCCTTGTAAAAGCCGACTGGAGTTTTCCCGAAGAGCAGGACGCGTCCCTGTCTCCATCTCAAAAGTATGCTTTGGCAGCGATGAGCGTGGCACAAAATGCACCGCTCCGGATATTGCCGGGCGAACTGGTTGTCGGTTCGGCCACGCTGCTGGAAAGCGCCAACCACGTGACACCCCTGTTAAACATTAGCTCAACGAGCCACACAACCATAGGCTTTGAGAAAGTTCTCAAAACGGGATACAGCGGACTGCGCGCCGAAATCAATGAACGGTTGAGCCGCGGTAACCTGGACGGGCATGGAACAGACCTGTTGCAGTCGATGTTAAAAACCCTGGAGGCCGCTGCCGTCTGGCAAAACCGTAACATACAGCTGCTCGAAAAGCAAATGGAGAACGCGCCGGCGGAAGAACAGGCGTCCTGCCAAAGGCTGATTGATACGCTCAAGCGGGTTCCCGAAAATGCGCCCGGAAACTTTCGCGAAGCGGTACAGTCGCTCTGGTCGATGTATGCCTTTCAGCGCCTGATGGGAAACTGGTCGGGCATCGGGCGCATGGATCAAATGCTGTATCCGTATTTGAAGAAAGACTTAAAGGAAAACCGTATCACACTGGATGAAGCGCGGGAACTGATCGCCCATTTCTGGGTCAAGGGAACAGAATGGATCGGCGTTTCGGGTCCTACGGGCGACGCTCAGTTTTACCAGAATATCATTCTGGGCGGAACGGACAGGAACGGAAATGAAGTAACCAATGATGTGACATACCTCGTCCTGGATGTGATCGAAGAATTGCACATCAGCGACTATCCGGTAGCCGTACGCCTCGGTAAACATACGCCCGAAAAGCTGTTCCGCCGAGTTGCCGAAGTGCAGCGTTTCGGCGGCGGCATCGTATCCGTATACAATGAAGATGTGGTGATCGACGGACTGGTCAAGTTTGGCTATCCGGAAGCGGAAGCCCGCGAATTTACCAACGACGGATGCTGGGAAGCCATCATTCCCGGCAAAACAGCCTTTATCTACTGGCCGTTCGACATGATGCAGTCTTTCTTTCGTGCATTAAATCTTGACAGGGAACAGGAAACGCCGCTTGAGTACGACGGTTTTGAATCCCTCTACAGGGCGTTTGTATCCGAGCTGGACAGGGAGATCGCCAACATGCAGCACGTCCTGGATACCCGTTACAGCGATCCGGATAATACGGCTCCGCTGATTTCGATGTTTGTGGAAGGATGCATCGAAAAAGGAAAGGGATATAACGAGCGCGGCCCCAAGTATTCGGTGAACGGCATCCACGCGGGAGGCGTAACCGATGTGGCCAACAGCCTCCTCGTATTGAAAAGGCTGGTATTTGAAGAACAGTGCATCGGATTGAATGACTTTGTGAAGATACTGCGCAACAACTGGGATACGAACGAAGGCATGCGCCGTCTGGTACAAAATCGCTTTGCGTTCTACGGCAATGACGACCGGGAAAGCGACGCCATGATGTGCAGGGTTTACGACGACTATACGGCGCTGATGGCGAAAGTGAAGGAACGGAACGGCGTTTTGCGCCCCTGCGGCATCAGTACGTTTGGCAGGGAAGTGGACTGGAGAATGATGCGCAGGGCGAATCCGGCCGGCGGAAAAATTGGCGATATTCTTGCCACAAACTGTTCTCCCTCGCCGGGAACCGACAAAAAAGGCCCGACGGCGGTATTGAACTCATACTGCAAGATGGATTTCACAAAATGCTGTAACGGGGCGACCGTTGAATTGAAAATTTTACCCGAATCGGTAAAAGGCGAGAACGGCATACGGGCTTTGGTGGCGCTGGCAAAAACATTCAGGGAAAAAAAAGGGTTTTATATGCATATTGATATAGTGGACAGCGCTACGCTGGTTGATGCGCAAATGCATCCGGAGAAATATCCGAATCTTCCGGTACGTGTGGCCGGCTGGTCGGCAAGATTCACCACGCTGTGCAAGGAATGGCAGGATATGATCATTCAGCGGACACAACAGATCGTGTGAAAAAATCATTCCTCCTTGCAGCCGTTTTTCTATTATTAGTATCCGGGATGTCGGGCGCTGATTTCCGTGTTGTTGGGAATCGTTTGCAGTTTTTGCTTGACGATAGACGATTGCTTACAACGCCGGAAGAAGGACTTTGGTCGATCGCTACGGACTGGACGGATGACTGGATGTCCGGGTGGGTACATGCCCATCCGCAAAGCATGGTGTCTCCCCAAAATCAGCATATTGATGTCTATGGCGTGCTTTTTGCGCCGGAAATATACAAGATGGGAATTTATCTTCAGGATGAACGTCTGGAAATGCTGGCTCCGGTCATGTATCGGAGCTGTTTTCAATTGACGGCTCCACAAGGCAGTCAGGGCGAACAATTACAACAGACAAATTATGCACAACATGGCGATATGTCTAATGTACACATGCTGCGCGGAGGATATTCCGAAAGTTGGACGGTGTTCTGGATTACAGCTCATTTCCTGAATGCTGTCGCCCGTTTTGTCGAAATGAATATAATCCCGTAGATATAATCAGAATAGGAGTTAAATGAATGAAAAAGACGATCCTTTTACAAACAATAATAATATGCTGCATCAGCGGTTTGCGGGCGCAGTTTAAAATTGACTGCGACCCGTCTGTTCAGCAGGGAGATATGCAGTACTTCAGCCCTGCCGGAAAAAGTATTTCTAAAATAATATGATACACATAAAACAAGCAAAGGCTATCTTAGCCGCTTTTTTGATCTCTTGCTGCTGTAGCTTGGAAGCAAAAGAGAATCTGCCGGAACAGCCTTCCACCGACCGGCTGTCGGACACATCAGGCAGGCAGATTGACATACTCGGATGGTGGGGTATTCGTGCCGACAGTCCGGCTGCCGTTCACCGGGATATGGCAGCGGCCGGATTTACCGTCAACATGGCGGTTGATCTGATCAAAGATTTGCAGGCTGTCTTTGTCGACGGTACGGAACATTTTTTCGGACTGCTGGATGCAACAGCTGCCGTCAATATGAAAGTATTGATCAGCGATGGCGTATTCGACTATCTTTCGGAGGCAGACATTGACCGCCTGAAATCGCATCCCGCTCTTTTCGGCTATTACCTCCTTGACGAGCCGCGCTACCAAAGCGAGTTCCCGAATTTGACGGCAAGGGTAAACAGAGTACAGGCTATTGATCGGGTACATCCGTCTTACATTAATCTGGCGCCGTGCCTGTACTGTGCGGATGCCGTGCCCGACAAATGGGCGCCGGAACTGTCGTGCGGTCCTGCGTTTCCGGAGCCGTCGCCGTGCGTGCAGTTTGTGCAAAGCTTCATTCGGGATGTGCCGGTACAGATCCTTTCTTTCGACATGTACCCGATATGGCAAAATACCGTTGCGAAGAAGCGTGAATTGCAGGTTCGCTGGTATTACACGCTGGAAGTGATGTCATCCGAAGCAAGGAAGGCGGGTAAACCGTTGTGGGCGTTTGCGCTGTCCACGGCGCACAAAAATTTTGAATTTCCATACCCGCTTCCTGTGCGCAACGATATTCGGTTGCAGGTGTACAGTGATTTGGCGTACGGCGCGCAATGCATCCAGTATTTCACCTACTCCCATATAGCCTCCGATGGCTGGCAGGCGCCCACAGGCCCAAACGGGGAAAAACTGAACACCTGGCACATCCTGAAAGAGGTGAACGGGGAAATCAAGGCGCTGTCGCCGGTGTTCCTGAATGCCACAGTAGAGTGGACGGCGCACACGGGCGAAATTCCCGCCGGCTGCACGGCGCTGGACAAATCGAAACTTCCGCCGGCGTTTCGTTCCCTGAACATCACCGGAGGAAAAGGCGCCCTGGTCTCGCTGATGAAAAAAGGAGAGGATAACTTTCTGGTGATCGTCAATCACGATATCAATGAAGATATCAACGTACAGGCTGTCGGCAGCAGCGCCCTGCGCCGCGTCAAAAAAGACGGAACCGTTGTTATCGCCGACAACCGGATTCACGCCGTCACGCCGGGAGACATACTGATTTATTTCTGGAAATAACAGCGATGACGGGGCGTGTTTTTGATATCCAGCATTTCTGTACCCATGACGGCCCGGGAATACGCACGACGGTTTTCCTGAAAGGATGCCCTTTGTGCTGCGCCTGGTGCCACAATCCCGAATCGCAACATGCAGGAACGGAATGGCTGTTTCATAAAGTGCAATGCGTTCATTGTGATGCGTGCGAAGAGGCATGTCCCCAACACAATGCGCACCGCATACTTGCCGATAGCAGACTGAGGAAGAGGTATTGCCTGGGCTGTTCGCTTTGCGCCGATGCCTGCATGTATGGAGCCATAGAGCCTGTCGGTCGGGAATACTCCGTGAATGAGGTGATGGAAGAAGTTTTGCACGACAGGGCGTATTATATCCATTCAAGCGGTGGCATCACCCTTTCGGGAGGCGAAGTATTGATGCAGCCCGAATTTTCAGCGGCATTATTAAAAGCCGCCCGCGAAAACGGGATTCACACGGCTGTTGAAACTTCCGGTTTTGGACGCAAAAAAGATTTATGCGCCCTTTTGCCCCATACCGATTTATTCCTGTGGGATATAAAGATGCCGGACGAAACTCTTCACCGAAAACTCACGGGTGTTGCCCTATCCCCGATACTGGACAACCTGCGAACGGCATCAGCCGCGAAAGCCAACATCATACTGCGCATTCTGTTTATTCCCGAATGGCACGGCAGCGAAGCCTGCATACAAACGCTGGCAAACCTGCTTGATTCATTCAATATATCCGGGATAGAAGTGATACCCTATCATTGCATGGGAATATCAAAACTGGAAAAACTCGGATTAAAGGATACCGGTCGTGCTTACCGGGAACCTTCTCCCGACGAAATCCGGGATTTTGAGCAGCGTATCTTTTCTCTTGTATCTTGACATGATCGGAATCAATTTATCGACATGTTTAGATCAGCTTCTTTCAAGGACTTTTTCATCCGATTGAAATAGATTCGTTGTCTTTCGGAACTGCCCGATTCGGGTGCATCGAATTAAGGAAAACTCTAAAATCGAAGAATAACATCTTCAAAAATAATATGATGAAAGTGCATGAATGGAAATTTTTATTCAAACCGGGAATGATCGGTTTTTTGTTACTTGTCCTGTTTTCGGGAGATATTTTCTCGCAACCGTCGGACAGGGAGTCTGATTTTACGGATATTTATCCCGACACGTGGGTAGCGACCGATGCGCTCGGACGCTCCATGCCGGGGATCGGCGAAGCCGGATCGGTGAAAACCGGTCAGCGCCGTGTCGTCGGTATTTTTTACATTACCTGGCATACGCAGGGGCTTGCCGGTATGAAAAGCCCATACGAAGCCGATGTGACCAAAGTCCTGCAGAAAGCGCCGGAGGCGAGGCTGGATGCTCAACATCCGCTGTGGACGGAAGGCTCCTATCACTGGGGAGAACCGGAGATGGGATATTTCCTCAGTCAGGATGAATGGGTGATCCGAAAGGACATGTCCATGCTGGCCGATGCCGGAGTGGATGTGCTGGTGATGGACGTGACCAACGCCGTTCGGTACTGGGACGAGTGGGAGGTGACATTCGCCGTCATGCAGCAGATGAGGGCGGAAGGGAACCGGACGCCGCAATTCTGTTTCTGGGCTTTCAACGGGCCGGTATTGACGGTTGTACAGGATCTGTATAACCGCATATATAAGGAAAATAAGTATCCGGACTTGTGGTTTTACTGGGACGACAGGCCGCTCCTGCTCTACAACCGGGATCCGAAACATAACGCAAGCGGCGGATGGACGGAAAATCCGAATCCGAACTATGACGAAAAGGCCGGAACCGACCCGTCCCATCCCCATTATAAAGACCCGGACTATACGCAGCAGGCGCTGACCGACTACACGAACGAAGTAAAGCATTTTTTCACGCTTCGCAACATGTGGTGGGGCTACTATAAGTGGGCGGGCGAACGCTACGTAGGTACGGAAGACAACTGGAGCTTCGGATACAGCATGGCCGAGCCTGAAGTCAAAGCGATGAAGCCGCTGGAACTGCTGTCCACCCATAACGGCCGGCGGGAGCAGGCGGCTGTTACCCCGGCGCAGCATCCCGTCACCATGACGAAGGAGAATATGGGCGTAGGCAAATCCTGGTCGCGTGCAAACGGGCAGCCGGCGCTGAACGAATACGACCTCCCGGCGCCGGCTTATGTGCCGTGGCTCGGCAAAACGGTTGAAAATCCCGAAGGCTACGGCATCTATTTCCAGGAACGCTGGGACGAAACCCTCGCATGTAATCCGGAATTTCTCTATATCAACGACTGGAACGAATGGACGGCCGGCAAGTACCAGCCGGATAACGGAGGCGTAACACCCTGGCTGGGCCGTGACAACCCGTTCTTTTTCGTAGACCAGTACAATTCCGAATTTAACCGTTGCATACACCCGATGAAAGGAGGCTATACCGACAACTATTACATGCAGATGGCGCAGAACATCCGCCGCTACAAGGGAATAAGGCCCGTACCGGAAAACCGCGGCTTTACCTCCATAAAGACGGACGGACTGTATGACGACTGGAACAGCGTGGCGACGACCTATTACGATACGCGCGGCGACGTGGCCTACCGGGACGCGAAAGGCTACGGCGGACTGCACTATGTCAACCGGTCGGGACGCAACGACATCATCGCTTCCAAAGTGGCAGTGGACGGGAAGAATGTCTGTTTCTACGTCGAAACGTCCGCCGGCATAACGCCGCATACCGATCCGAACTGGATGCTGCTGCTGATCGACAGTGACCGCAATTCCGCGACCGGCTGGTT
>JAISCQ010000121.1 GCA_031265445.1 Bacteroidales bacterium | reverse complement strand
TATCCGCACAGCGTTGCGTACCGTTCATCAATGGTAATATCTTTGGGACTGTTCAGCGCCGAGAAAATCGACAGTTTGGCAAATTTGGAAACGCCGGTCAGGAAGATAAACTGTAAATGTTCGTCGGTCGCTTTCAGTATTTTGTAAAAGCTTTGAAGCGATTCCTGAATGGCTTTCAGCATTGTCGGCGATTTACTCATTACATCCAGTATCGGTGCGTCGTATTCATCTATCAAAATGACAACTTTTCGTCCTGTTTTCAAATGAAGCTGTGTGATCAACTCCCCAAACCGGGGGGATGCATACGGACGGTTAAGAGTTATACCGTTAACAGTAGCTATTCCCTGCAGAAATTCGGATACATCCGTTTCTATCTCTTCCGGCGTGCCGTGTTCGATAGCCGTCCAGTCGATCCGGATAACGGGATTGCTTTTCGACCAGTCCCATTTATCATAGATGTAAAGGCCTTTAAACAGTTCTTTACGTCCGCTGAACAGCGCATCCAGTGTGCTGATGAGCATGGATTTTCCGAAGCGGCGCGGACGGGAAAGAAAATAAATCTTCCCTGTCGTAACTAACCGGTGGATGTGCTCTGTCTTGTCCACATACAAATAATTGTTGCTTCGCAAGTCCTCAAACGACTGTATTCCTATCGGCAAATTCTTCATGTGAATTACTTTTAATCTTGTTTGCAAAGGTAACATATATTTATTGCATCAACCGAATTTATGCAAAAAAAATCATCGAAAGCAACAGCATATCATCTTATTACAACCATATTTTTCGTAAAAACAAGTTCATTAGAAAAACAAAATTTGGCAAAAACGTTAGGAACGCAAAATAACATTCCTTTCCCGACACCGGCAGGGAGTCGTTGCTCGCCGTCAAAAAACTTCCCGACACCGGCAGGGAGTCATCGCCAACAGGAAATTACTTCTCGCCGTCGGCAGGGAGTCATTGCCGACAGGAAATTACTTCTCGCCACCGGCAGGGAGTCATTGCCGGAAGGAAATTACTTCTCGCCGTCGGCAGGGAGTCATCGCCGGAAGGAAACCATTTCCCGCCATCGGCAGGGGGTCATTGCCGACAGGAAATTACTTCCCGCCACCGGCAGGGAGTCGTTGCCGGCAGGAAACCATTTCTCGCCGTCGGCAGGGAGTCATTGCCGGCAGGAAACCATTTCCCGACACCGGCAACGACAATGTAGGGGCGAACCTGTGTGTTCGCCCTAAACCTGTGTGTTCGCCCTGCATCACAAATTTACACCGCGTACGGTATAATAAGCTGTTAACCCAATGTTAATTATTTGTAATAACTTTTCCGGAAAACCGCTTGCTTTTCCGGATCGGATATCTCTATAATCGCCTTTCGAAAACGCCCAAATTTTCTTCCCGAATTTTAATCCTGAAATATCAACATTGCTTTCACCGGAAACAGTGTTTTTTAATAAGAACATTCCGGTGTGGAAAACGATACCGACATTTGTTAATGGAATTTTCAAAACGCTATTTTTCAATCAATTTTATAGCATCCATCCTGTTCATAATTTGTCAATAGACGCTTCAAAACCAAATCTCCAAATTTCTAAAAATAACTTTTCGACATCGTCAACACGCCATCATCAATATCATATTTTATTTTAAAAAACAATATAAATATAATTCTAAGAAAAAGCCGGTTTATAATTTAATTTCCCGGAAACCAAACAGGTCATCCTCGCATGCAAATACCAGCCTGTGGAATTGAACTGATCGTTCGTGAGCGGCGAATATCCATGTATAATTACACATGGACATACATTCGCTGTTAAATTTTGATATTTGAAGTCCGATCAGTCAGGTTTGTGATCTTGAAGGACGCCAAACGGAACCGAATAGCTTTGCTTTACTTCTTCCATTACAAAGAGACTGTGGATACTTCCGATACTTTCTTCTACGCTTAATATATTCAGCACGAAATCCTTATAATGACTCATGCTTTGTGCGCATATTTTCAGCATAAAATCATACTCGCCTGATATGTTGTAACATTCCGTTATTTCGTCGATATCTGCGATCACATTCATAAACTGTGTACGACATTCCAAACTGTGGTATTTCAGCCTGATCTGACAGAAAACAACAAATCCTTTATTGAGCTTTTCATGAGACAGGATGGCCATGTACTTTTTGATGTAACCGTTTTTTTCAAGTCGCTTCATGCGCTCGAAAACAGGCGTTGACGACAGATTCACCAGCGAAGCTAATTCCTTCACGGTTCGGTTCGAATTTTCCTGGAGTAATTTTAACAGTTTGACATCGGTGGCGTCAAGATGATCCATAGAATATTATTCTGTTTTTAATATCGATTGTTCTTTTGATACGGATATATTTTTCTTACAAAGGTTCAAATGTAGTTATATTTTTCAAAAATATTGTAATCCGTGTTTTTTATTTCTTCATTGTATACATTTGCAAAATAAATGTTCCATGTAAAAAACAGAAGAATCATGAAAAGTCATTTTGATACGAAAGCCATTCATACCGGATATCCCAGGCAGGATCCCTATGGCAGTTTGCAGTTCCCTGCTTACGAAACCAGCGCCTTTGAGTTTGCAACCGCCGAAGCCATGGTCGACGCCTTTGCCGGTACGGTTGAATTTACTTACTCGCGCATATCAAACCCTACAGTAGATTATTTTGAGAAAAGGGTAGCAGAAATAACCGGCGCTTTTGGCGTTACGGCCTTCAATTCGGGCATGGCGGCCATCAGCAACCTGTTTATGAACATCGCCTGTACGGGGGCAAATATTGTTACATCGCCGCACCTGTTCGGTAACAGTTATTCGCTGTTTGCATCTACGTTGAAAAGATTCGGCGTGGAAGTCCGGTTTTGCGATCTAACCGATTTAAACGGGGTTGCAAATACCATCGACGGGAATACCTGCGCTTTGTTTCTCGAAATTATCACCAACCCGCAGTTGGAAATAGCCGATTTAAAAGCGCTTTCAACCGTCGTTCGGCAGAAGAATGTTCCTCTGGTGGCCGACACTACCGTTGTTCCTTTTTGTGCATGGAAAGCGAAAGATTTTGGCGTCGATATAGAGCTGGTTTCGTCAACCAAGTATATTTCGGGTGGAGCAACAACTCTGGGCGGAATCCTGGTCGATCATGGTACGTTCGACTGGACGGATAAGCCCGCTATGAAGGATTTCGCAATATTCGGCCAGGGAACGTTTACGGCCAAACTTCGTAAGGAAATACACCGCAATATGGGTGCGTACATGACGCCACACGCGGCGCAGGCGCAATTGTTGGGACTGGAGACCCTGTCGCTCCGTTTTGCAAAAGTTGCTGCATCCTGTCTTCATATAGCCGACAGGCTGCAACAGGTCTCACAAGTGCAAATCGTTAATTATCCGGGATTAGCGTCCAATCCGTTTTACGATCTTGCAGGGAAGCAGTTCGGTGCACTGCCGGGAGCCATGCTTACTTTTGATTTGCCATCAAAGGAAGCGTGTTTTATTTTCCTGAATCGTTTGAAACTCATCAAACGTGCTACCAACCTGTTCGACAATAAATCGCTGATCATTCATCCGGCAAGTACTATTTTCGGTACGTTTTCGCAGGAAGTTCGGGATCGGATGAACATATCGGATCATACCATCAGGCTTTCCGTGGGTTTGGAAGATTCGGCCGATCTGTTGGAGGACATTCGACAGGCATTGGGATAATTTTGTACGTATTTCTATGCCTGCAATAGAAACACCGCCGGTATTCTGTTCAATTCCGGCAGTTTGTTTTTCCATTGCCGGATGTTCTGCGTAAGGATATACTCGTTGCTTCCGGTGATGTCGGCTGCAATCGTCAGCATGGTTTCGGGTCGGCAACATTTCAGGATATCGTCCAGCAGTTGCATGTTGCGATAAGGCGTTTCGATAAAAATCTGTGTTTGCCGTTCGTCCGCCGAACGTCGTTCCAGCGCCCGTAACCGTTCCCGGCGTTCGTTCTGTTTCACCGGGAGGTATCCCGCGAAGGCGAATGACTGTCCGTTGAGTCCGGAGGCCATCAGCGCCATTAAAATAGACGAAGGTCCCACCATCGGCACCACCCTGATCCCGTGCGCATGAGCCAGCCGTACTGCCGCCGCGCCGGGATCGGCCACGCCGGGAACGCCGGCCTCGGAAATAACCCCGGTATCGGCCGTCTGCAGATAGGAAAGGAGAGCGTTTATCTCGCTTTCAGCGGTATGTTCGTTCAATTCGCGGAACAGCAACTTGTCAATCGGTACGGGATGCCCGGTTTTTGATAGAAAACGCCTTGCCGTGCGGATATCTTCCACAATAAACTGCCGCAAACCGTGTATTACGGTAACCACGTGCGGCGGCAACACCTGCGGGATGGTATTTTCGGATAACAGGGCGGGAGAGAGATAGAGAACAGGCATTGATATGGATCATCTCCGCGGCGCGTTCCGCATCATTTTGGTCATCTTATTTTTGTCGGTCATCATTTTCATCATCTTGCGGGTTTCGTCAAATTGCTTGATGAGTCGGTTCACTTCCTGAATATCCGTACCGCTTCCCTTTGCGATACGCATGCGGCGGTTGCCGTTCAGTACTGCCGGGTTGGAGCGTTCTTCCGGCGTCATCGAATAGATGATGGCTTCGATGCTTTTGAAAGCGTCATCATCGATGTCCAGGTTGCGGATGGCTTTGCTGACGCCGGGAATCATCGAAGCGAGATCCTTGAGGTTGCCCATCTTCTTGATTTGCTGTATCTGGCTGATGAAGTCGTTAAAATCGAACTGGTTCCTGGCGATTTTCTTTTGCAGTTTGCGCGCTTCTTCCTCATCGTACTGTTCCTGGGCTTTTTCAACCAGCGACACGATGTCGCCCATGCCGAGGATACGGTCGGCCATACGTTCGGGGTGGAAGATGTCCAGCGCTTCCATTTTTTCGCCCGAACCTATGAACTTGATGGGCTTGTGCACCACCGACATGATGGAGATCGCCGCGCCACCGCGCGTGTCGCCGTCCAGCTTGGTAAGCACTACGCCGTTGAAGTCCAAACGGTCGTTAAATTCCCTGGCGGTATTCACGGCATCCTGCCCGGTCATGGAATCCACCACGAACAGTATTTCTTCGGGATTCACCGCTTTTTTGACGGCGGCAATTTCGTCCATCATTTCCTGATCGACCGCCAAACGCCCGGCCGTGTCGATGATCACCGTATTGAAACCGTGCATCTTTGCATGCGTGATCGCATTTTCGGCAATTTTAACCGGGTTTTTATGATCGCCTTCGGTATAAACCGGCACGCTCACCTGGTCGCCCAGTATCTTCAACTGTTCGATAGCTGCCGGACGGTACACGTCGCCCGCCACCAGCAATGGCGAACGGCCTTTCTTTGTTTTCAGGTAATTGGCTAATTTTCCGCAAAACGTCGTTTTACCGGAACCTTGCAAACCCGCAATAAGGATAATCGCCGGATTGGCTTTCAGGCTGATGTCCGCCGCCTGTCCGCCCATGAGCGCCGCCAACTCGTCATGCATGATCTTGACAAGCATCTCGCTCGGTTTTACAGCCGTGAGGACGTTCATACCCATGGCTTTTTCCTTCACCCTGTCGGTAAATTCCTTGGCAATTTTATAATTGACGTCGGCGTCAAGCAGCGCCTTGCGTACTTCCTTGAGCGTTTCGGCAACATTGATGTCAGTGATCCGGCCTTCGCCTTTCAGATTTTTAAACGCGCGATCTAATTTGTCGGATAAATTTTCGAACATAAATAAGGTTCTGATATTTATTGGATATTGTTTTCAACGAAGGGGCAAAATTATGAAAAATATGGCACATGACGATGTTTCGCCAAATTTGCTGCTGACAGGGTCATTTGAAGTTTAACGCCTGCGTTTCCTCCATCTCATTTTTCCTGCCGAGAAAGGAATATTTTTGTGCACCGAACCGGTGATACGGCAGGAACTCGTGCGCGGTATCCCTGTATTTTTGTACAAATTCGGTGATGCGGCGA
>JAISCQ010000093.1 GCA_031265445.1 Bacteroidales bacterium | reverse complement strand
GATCAATAAAATATGAAACCTTTTGTCACATTTTTCGTTTCAATCATGCTGTCCTCTGTTGTTGCAGGCCAGCCATACCAGGGCGGCAGGGAATATAAAGCCAAAAACAACACTTACAGGTGCGAGTACGGTATTGCTAAATCTAATGGCCGTCATTTTTATGGATTTACCAATACCAATACCAAAAACGACATATTCAATGGGTGGAGGAAAACCAAAATATCAGATATGGCTTCGGAACGAAGGTTCTTTGAAATATTGTACGAAGTATACGGAGGTAAAGAAAAAATGCAAACAATGAAATCAGAAACAATCGCTCTTGATCTCTATATTGTAGGCGGTTTTTTTGCTAATTGGGGGATGATGCACAATGTAGAAGAATTGAAAATCGTCATAACATCCGAAACAGACAGTCCCCAAACTACGATTGATCAAGTGGAGGCCATTGAAAATTTAGTCAATGGCTGTTTGTTTAGCGATGAAGATAAGTATACCTGGGGGCCATATACGATTTCCGAAATTCCGGAATTATTGGAAAAGATGCCGTATCAAGATGGTAAGGTGTATCCGGCCAAAATATACACTTACAAATGTAAATATGATGGCAGTTTTCAAGGCCGCCATTATTATACGTTTATCAATACCAGAAATATACTGGCAAAAATAAATTCTAAAACTCGCGGTGAGGATTTCGAAGCCAAGAAACTTGATTCGGAAAGCAAATTGTTGGAATTACTGTATGAAGTGCTAATTCATAAGTGATGTTACGCGGTACTTTTTGTGAAATGCGATTCTGCGGCTTGAAAAGCCGGATTTTCATAACCGCGGGTCATCAACCCGCGGAAAGGATATGTATCCTGAGCGACTGCCTGAAAGGCAGGACTATTATCTGCACTTGGCGTCCTGCCTTTCAGGCAGCATCGCAGAAGAGACGGCTGATCCGCGGGTCGATGATCCGCGGTTATGAAAATCAAGCCCATTCGGGCTGATCCAGCACCTTAACGATTTCCAAAATACCGGAATTACTGGAAAAGATGCCATAATTATATGATCAATAAAAGGCGGGGTAAGGATTCTTTTGGAATCGTTTTCGGACGTTCCGGGAACAAAATGCTCATTCGTTCGCTTCGACGTATACACAACCGGCTGTAATAAGATCATTTAGAAATCATGATGAATTGGAGGCTGCATGGGGACTGTCATATCAGATAAAAATATGTAAAGGCAATCTACTGAGGATTGACGGCGGTTATCATTTTCGTCGGGTTAAAAACATGTAACCTTCCACATCCCTTATTCGTAAAAGAAGTATTGTTTTGAAACTTTAAAAAAACATTTAATTTTATGGTGCGGATGAACATAACGGAAAAAGAAGTAGACCTGGTAGCGCCCAATGCCGATGCGGCAAAGAACGGTCGCGGATTACTGAAAAAGGTATCCGGTTTACGGCAATCGGCCGATGGGACGCTGATTTTCGGCGAGTGTTCCGGAAGCGGAAAGAACCCGTATTACTGCTCGGCGGATTACATCGATCCGGCAGCGCCTGTGTTCAGGTGCAGCTGTCCCAGCAGGCAGATCCCTTGCAAGCACGTGTTGGGACTGATGTATGCTTTTGCCGGAGGACAACCGTTTGCGGTGGCCGATGTCCCTGAAGATATACAAAGCAAACGCGCCAAGATCGAGAAACGTCAGGAAAACCAAGAAAAGAAGACGGAAGAAGCCAAAGCAACGGTTGCCGAACCGGTGAAAAATACAAAAGCCCGACTCCATTCGCTGTCGAAAAAAGCAGCATCGCAGTTAGATGGCGTCAACCTGGCCGATAAGCTGCTGAAAAGCATTGTACAGATGGGGCTTTCGGCAATTGATGCTAAAACGGAACGTACGCTGGCCGACCAGGTGAAGCAACTGGGAAATTATTATATATCCGGCATACAAACCGCTTTTAACGATCTTTTCGAGGAACTGCACCAGGTACAGGGCGAACACTACACGCGCGCCATCGCCCGGCTCAACTATATCTCCGCTTTGCTCCGTAAAAGTCGTGAATACCTGAACGCGAAAAAAGAAAATCCCGAAGCCATCGAACTGAACTCGGCCATCGAGGAGCAGATCGGTTATGCATGGAAGCTTACCGAACTGTTGCAGCACGGGCTTTGGGAGGGAAACGCCGAAACGGTGCAACTGGCCTTCCACAGCTACGATGATCCCGCACGCCGCGAATGGGTGGACGAGGGCTATTGGATGAATCTCAAGTCGGGACGCATCTATAAGACAAAGAATTACCGTCCGTACAAAGCAAAAAATTACGTAAAGGCCGAAAACTCGTTCTTCGACGTGCTGCAAATGAAGGAACTGTACATCTACCCCGGCGACATGAACCCGCGCGCCCGTTGGAACGACGCCTTTTCGGTACGCGACATCACTGCCGCCGATGTGGAAAAGGTCAAAAGTTATGCAGCCGGCAATTTCGCCGAGTTGGTGAAGACCGTAAAAGGTTCCATCAAGAATCCGCTCAACGACAAGAATCCCGTGGCTGTTATCCGCGTCAGCAAGGCTTACAGGGCCGGTAATCATATTGTCGTGGAGGATGCGCAGGGCAACAGGCTCACATTGGCCGAAATTCCGTATTTCACCGATACGGTTGTTCCCACGCTCGAAACCATCCTTCCGCCCGACGCTGACGGCATCTGCATGGCCGTGATGTTCGACAACGACATCCAAAGCGGTTTATTTGCGGCGCGTCCGCTATCACTGTTCACCGATAAAATCATCAGGCTTTTATATTAGTTTCAAACCCGAAACCCGAAAAAAATGAAACCCTTATACGATCTCCAGCAAGAAATCAACCGCCTGTACATTGCAGGCAGCAAGTTTGCCAAGGGCGACCCGCGTCTTGCCAGGCATGTTCCCATTCTCTATAAGCTGGGCGAAAAAGCGCCCGTATTCAAAAAGTTAGCGCAGGATGTGGAAGAACTCATCCGTACCGATCCGGTCGACTCGGCCGATAAGTTGCTGGGGCTGGGAACATTGCTTTATTCGGTGCTCTACACGCAGGGCGCTGCGGCTGAAGAAGCGGAAGCCACCGCTCTGACTCCATCGGTATCATTGGCCGACATCAGCACCAGGGCATCGTATCTTGAACTGAGTCCGATGATCCGGGCATTGACGACCTCCTATTCCGGAAGGATGAACATCGTGGAGGATGGATTCAAAAATGGCGTATTCAACGATTTCCGTACCTTCGAGTATGTTAACCGTGCGCTGGGCGACAAATATGCGGAGCTGGCCGATTTCATCGAACGCACCGTGATTCCGCCGCTGGGCGACCGGATGCTTCCGTTGCTTCTGTCGACTTTCAGCTACGAAGGCCGCGCTGAAGACATCCGCCGTTTCCGATTGCTGTATGCACTGAAATATCCCGGTTTACCGGAAATGATCACGAAAATACTGGAATCATCGTCTCCCGCTCTGCAAGCCGAAGCTGTTAAGGCGTTGGGCGATGACGCGGCTAACCAGCCGCTGGTGATGACGCTGGCTACCGACAGGCACAAACCGGTGCGCGAAGCAGCCTGCCAGGCGCTGGCTCGCTACAATACGCCCGAAAGCGAGGCAACGCTTGTGGACGTGTTCCTGAAAAACAGGAACAAAAGCAACCTCGAAGGCATTGTGGAGGCCATCAAGCTGTTGCCCGGATTCTCCCCGGAAGTGTTCGACAGGGTGCGCGCCGATTTCGAGACATGCGCCGCACTCAACAAGGATGTGGACGAAAAGACCCTGAAAGCCTCTTTCGAATTCCTTCGTACCGAGTTGACCGCTCTCTACGGCAAAACCGACGAACGTATCCTGCGTTTTTTCGAAGAACTGCTTGCGCATAAGAGTTTCAACGCCATGATCAATTTCCGCAAAACGATACTCGAATACAGCGGCCGGATGATCGGTTGGGATATTGCGCGAAACCTGGCAACGCTCGGCAAGCCCGGTATCGAAACCTTCAAACGTTTGGTCGCCGGCGATGCTGTGATGAAGGCGTGGGGAACGGACATTATCCCGAATTACTTTGCAGCCTGCGCCAAAATATATTCATCCGCGCAGATGTACGATACCTTTATCGAACACTGCAGGAACAAACGCATCGAGCCGCAGGCCATTCTCTCGACTTATGCGGAAGGAGGCTATTACGGTAATAATTACTTCAACTGTCAAAATTTTGATGCCGGTAAGTTAGACAGGCGCTGGGTGGAATATTTCCTGTCCGTAAAGGATGATGCCGCTTTCTTCATGGCTGCCAATATCGAACCAAAGAACCGGAAGATGCAAACGATGCTCGGCGACCGGCTGGATACCGCCGCCAGGAACCGCAAGATTCCCGATGAATTTCTTTTCATCATCGAAAAAGCGGACGAAGCCGAAGTTCCCAATTTCCAGGACAGAGTGTTGAAAGTATTCGAAAACGGTAAGAACCTGACGCAATATTACCTGACGTATTACCTGTACAACAAGTTGAAGGAATCGCCCGTATTAAAACGGTTCCCGAAATCGTTCGAACCGCGTTTCCGGATGCTGGCGCAACTGAGCAAACTGGACGTGTTTAACGAGATGGCGGAAATAGTGAGAAATAATTGATTTAAATTAACATAATCAACCTTGCGGAAGATGATCCTTTGTTTATAAAACTGTATTTCATAAAACACAAAAATACCGGAAATTGTGCTTTGTAAAATACATTTTGTACCTTTGCGGGAAAATTGAAAGATATGAAGCAGCTATTTTCAGCGTTTTATCGCAAACTGGAAGAAACGGACATGCGTTTTGAACGCTGCCTGAAAAGTCAAATTGACTGGAACAACCGCCTGACAGCCATTACAGGCGCACGCGGAACAGGCAAGACCACCATGTTGCTGCAGCATATAAAAGAAACCTTTGGCAGCGACCCGCAAGACGTATTGTATGTCAGTCTGGACAACATATATTTCAGCGTCAATAATTTATATTCGCTCGCCGACGATTTTTACCTGCTTGGCGGAAAAGAACTGTATCTCGACGAAGTGCATAAATATCCCGGCTGGGCACAGGAAATCAAGAATATTTATGACGATTTTCCAAAACTGAAAATGGTTTTTACCGGCTCGTCCATATTGCAGATATTCAAGGCAAACGCAGATTTGAGCCGCCGTGTAAGGCATTTTCAGCTATACGGGCTGTCGTTCCGCGAATTTTTGATTTTTGAGGGT
>JAISCQ010000065.1 GCA_031265445.1 Bacteroidales bacterium | reverse complement strand
CGGTCATGAACCCGTACGCAATGCCGGTGGTACCCTCCATGCCCTGTATGCCGGTTACCCTGCCGCTTGCCGCGGTAAAATTCGGATTGCGGTACGCACGCCATATACGCGATGTACTCAAACCGTTATACAGGTCATAACCGTAATTGATCAGTTCCGGCTGTCCGTCGCCGTTGAAATCGCTGCAGACAATAAAACGGCTCAAGGCATCATAGTCTTTATTTGATATGGTAGAGGACTTTTCTTCTAATCCTGTCCCCGTCGAGCGCATCCAATAAGTGTACGTATTTAAAAACTCACTGTCAGTTTTGAATAGCTTATCAATAATTCTATACATAGCTTTTGTAATCACAACATCAGATTTACCATCATTGTCAAAATCACAAACCAAGCAATTAAACTTATCATCATCCTTATCACTAAGCTTTTGATCATAAGCATTTGCCAGTGTGCAGGCTGGTTGTACAGTAAATGTCCCATTACCACGATTCAATGCAAAATTCCAGAATCCACTACCAGTAGTGTTCATGATAAAATCGGGCAATCCATCCCCGTTGAAATCACCCTGGCGAATCATTTTTACATCGGTAATGGCGGTTCCGGACGTTCGGTTGCTGTCTGCAAAAGGCTGAGCGGGATTTCCCGTATTCCAGAGTATGGTATAACCGCTGCTGTGGAAGATCAGCAGGTCGTTCATCCCGTTGCCGTCGAAGTCGGAGAGAAACAGCTTTTCCGGCTTGTTAGCCAGGTCAACCGCCACCGCCACCCAGATAAACTTGTTCCCCGCACTGGAAAAATTTTTCAAACGACCGATTTTTCCACAGTACATGCCGTCTGTTTTTTCTTTGGCAAGGTAAATGAAATCGTCATTGCCGTCGTTGTTGACATCGCCCGTTACATACGGAGGTTCCTCGCTGTTGTTCTTCAATGGCAGTGTCCGTTCGTTACTCAGGATGGTAGAAAGTCCGAAGTGGTTGAAAAGCGTAAAGAAGAAACGCCTTTCCGAACCTGTTGCTTCCCACGAGGGTTTAAAAACGTATTGGGCGCCCTGATTGCCGATGATCATGTTTCCGGAGGTACTCTGCCACGCTTCGCCGGAGGTGGCCTTGAATTCCTGCGGCAGGCGTATTTCTGCAGATGGCAGGAAACTGACCTGTCCGTTGGCATATCCTGACCGGTAAACGGTTGCTGCGGATTCGGTATTATACTTGTTGACGTCTATCTCTACCAGGTCGGAAATGCCGTCGCCGTTCAGGTCGGCGCCAAGATAATGCTTGTTGCCTGTATTCGACGAGGCCGGAAATCCTGTCGGCGTGCTGTTCGTGATGGTTCGTGATGGCAGGAAACTCCAGTTCAGCGTAACGGGTTTCAGCGCTTCGCCTGCTCCGTTTTTGACGGTTACTGAGGTCAGCCGCGAATATTTCACGCCCGAACCGTCGCCGGTAGTGTTGTATGCCAGCGTATAGGTTCGGTATACGCTGTTTCCCGTTTTGCAGGCAATGCCGCTTAGCCTGCGCGTGAGGTTCATTTCTATCCCCTCCACAACATATGTAATCGGATCCTGGCGGGATGTCGCGGTATACTCAAACGATACGCTGTTTTGAAGGGTGGAGGATGCGCCGGTGTTTTTCCCGTAGGTAATACCGGTCAAATAACGCGCCCCGGCATCCCCTTTGCCGTCATAGCTGTATACCATGTAATTTCCGTGCACATCCTTCACGTAGCCCAGATACCATGCGTTGATCCTGTGTTCGTGCTGTCTCCCAAATAATAAGGACCCACTGGCGTATGAGTATTCCTGTCTGGAATCGGTCGTACCGGCATTGTCAGCCCTGCCGTAGTAACGGGTTATTCCTTCCCGTTCAACCTGAAACCACCTATTGTCGATGGTGGTGGTAATTTTGTTGAGAATTCCGCCGGTAGTTGTGCTGGTATAAGTTCCATATATGGTAACCTTCGTCAGCGGGTCGTTTTCGGGATGATACACTGCCCCGACACCTCCTTCGGATACGCCGCATTCGTCGTCATACATCAGCCTTTGCCCGTCGAGGACGAATGCATCCGCCAGCCCGTGGGTGATTCCCTTTGCGGTATAATCATGGTATATGTCTTTCGGTACGCGGGTGATGGCGGATATCCCTGCCATGCTGCATCCCCAGCCTGCTACGCCGTTGCCTGCCTGGCTGTTGTATACAATGGCTATCGAGGGTTGCATGCCGCCCACGCCGGGCGGTACTTCTATGGGAATGCTAAAGGTAGCCGCCCCTGTTGGCGACACATCAAATGAACCGGCCATGGAACCCACTCCTTCCGGTTCCGAACTGTACGGATTCGGTGAGTCGGTATAACCAAACTCATTGACATGCGTGGTAATATTGGTTTGGATTTCACCATTCTGACCGAACCCTTCCGATACCACGTAATACGTGCCGGCCTCCAGGTCGTACTGAATGAAGGAATGGTGCGTGGAACTGCCGCAGGCCCCATCTTCCGAATAGTCGTCATTGCTTGTAATCAGGTTGCCTGAAGCATCCAGGAGATGCATGTACGTATCTATCGATGATCCGCAATGGGTGAGGGTGACCGTCAGTTTCCGGGTCAGCGTCATCCTGTAGAATACGTCATTGGTAGAACGGCCCTGGTCAGCGATGGTAAAAGCATTGGTAAAAGCAGTTGTATTTCTGGTGTCGCTGTATTGGGAATTACCACCGAATGAACCGGCCACAACCGGGTGTGACCGCTTGTCTCCATAGATGGCGCCGGATATGCCGGTTTGAATGTTTCCGTTTTGACTGTACCCTTCCGATACCACATAATACGTGCCGGCGGCAAGCTCGCGCTGAATGAAGGACTGGAGGGTGGAACTGCCACAGGCCCCTTCCCCCGAATAATCGTCATTGCTGACCACCAGGCTGCCCGAAGCATCCAGGAGATGCATGCAGGTATTGTCCAGGCCCGAACCGCAATGGGTCAGGGTGACCAGCATCTTTTGGGTCAGCGTAAACCGGTAGAAAACGTCGCCGGTGGGACGCCCTTCGTACGAACTGGTAAAGTTGCCGGTGTTCTGTGTATTGGTATATGAACTCGAAGCGGTGACGGTTCCCGCATTGATGGCAGTCGCCATGCTGTTACCCGGGCGACCGGTGATCTGGGTGGTAATACTCCCGTTCTGGCTCCAGCCTTCGCAAACGAGGTAATAGGTGCCCGCGCTGAGGGTTTTCCTGGCATTCTCATGGAATCTGGAGGAACAGGTTCCTGCTTCCTGTGCATCGTCGAATGACTGCAGGTACCCGCCCGAACCGTTCAGCAGGGTGATATAGGTGTCCGCAAGACCCGATCCGCAGGTTTTGATTTCCACTTCCATCGGGCAATTCAGCGTAAATCTGTAAAAAACATCACTGGTAGAACGTCCTGTATAAGCATTCGTGAAATTGCCGGTGTTTTGTATGTCGGACCATGTGAAAAAGGCGCCGTAAGTTCCCGCGTTGATGGCAGTCGTTATAGTGTTACCCGGGCGACCGGCGACCTGGGTGGTAATGCTCCCGTTCTGGCTCCAGCCTTCGCAAACGAGGTAATAGGTGCCCGCGCTGAGGTTTCTTTTGACATACTCATGGCGTATGGAGGAACAGGTTCCTGCTGTCTGCACGTCGTCGAAAGTCTCCATGTACCCGCCCGAACTGTTGAGCAGGGTTACATAAGTGTCCGCAAGGCCTGACCCGCAGGTTTGGATTTCCACTTCCATCGCGCAGTTCAGTGTGAGCCTGTAAAAAACATCATTGGTCGGACGTCCCGTATAGGCATTCGTGAGACTTCCGGTGTTTTTGGTGTTGGACCAGGAGAAAAAGGCGCCATAAGTTCCTATAACAATGGGATATTCCATCCTGTCACCCATGAGGAGGATATACGCCTTCGCGTCGTCTGCGCTTATTGCCGCGCTGCTAGCCATCAGGCCCGGATCTGCCCATGATGCTTTGGCTGCCGTGATCTTCAGGTCTTCTGCCGTGAGTTTCTGTGGCGTTGCACGGATGCTTTCCTCCGGCAGGACGCTTTCCTCCACCATGATCCCGGGATTGACCCACGACCGGTCTTTGACGTCCGTCAGCTTCTGTTCCGACTGGATCAGCTTCGACGGTATTTGCCGTGCGTTTTCATCCACAAGCGTTTTCGGGTCTACAAATCCTTCCTTCTGTACATCCTGCGCTTTCAGGTCTACAAATCCTTCCTTCTGCACATCCTGCGCTTTCAACCCTGCTGTGCCAAAGGCAATGGCGATCAGAACCATCGCAGATATTCTTGCCAGCCGGTAATGATATGTTCTCATAGCCGTATATATTGATGATCGTGTGATTTTCATGATATGTATTTTGGGATATTGGTTTTTCATGGCATGGCGATGCTGCGTTCCGTCCTGGTGATCTTGCCGGTAAAGTCGTAGTAGAAGCGGGTTTGGTCAACCGCCTTGCCGTCGTCCGCAGTGAGCTGCTGGCTCTTGACGAGCTTTGCGCGACCCTTGTGGTCATAATACGTGACGCTGTACAGCCAAACCTCCGGATCGCTGCCCACTACCTTCGTCTTGCTGCAGGTGAGCAGGCCCTGCGGACGGTCCGATTCCGAGGCGTCATCGAATGGATTGCCCGGGAAATCATAATTGTCATAATAGTAAACCGTAAGAGGCTTCATGCCCGAAGCAGGGTAGGTCGTATGAAAATAATCTTCTCCGGGTAAGCGGTGGTCGCCGTATCCGGATAGGATAGCGGCGCTGGCGCCGGTATACAGGCCGGTGATCACCATCCGCCCGATTTCGGCGTCATATATGAAATAAGTCCATTCGTTGCGCGTACGCTGGTCGGCATCCTGGGTGAATGCAATCTGTTCTATATAGTTATAAACGGTATAGGTCCATCCTGCTCCGGGGACATGCTTTTTCACCACGCGATCGCGATAGTCGTACCTGTAGGCGTAAATGAAGCCGGCAAACTCGCTGCCGTCCACCGGGATGGTTCTGCCGGCGCTTTTGTCGACGGCCGGGGGCAGCACGTACGCCTTACGTCCGTACGGGTCGTACACATAGTCCGTGACGGCGTTTCCCGCAGCGAGTTGCTGTTGCTGCCTGACGGTACGTCCCTGCGTGTCGGCGTATTCCGTCATTTTCCGTCCGTCCTCGTCGGTCGTTTCCGTCACGTACAGTTTTCCGGCGGCATAATATCCCGAAGAGGATATCTGCGTTTCGGTCGCCGTCCACAGGCGTACTTCGTCGGCGAGGTTAGCCCGGTAGGTGATGCGTTGACCTTTGCCGCCGTTTCTCCAGGCCTGTCCGGGTCCATACTGCTCCCTGACCCGGTTGAACGACGAGTATTCATAAATGGTTTCCGAATAGGGGTATGTATCGGCGGGAATCCCCTGCGGAGGCGAAGCGTAAAACCGCTCTGCGCCCAAACCGCTGTTTCCTGTTTCGTACGGAAGGTATTGCCGCGTTTTTCTTCCGTAAACATCGTATCGCTCTTCGGCGACGATGTCGTTTTTCGCCGGAGACGCGGCGATGGACACCGTCTGGGTCGGCCTGAAAAAAACGTCATAGTATTGAACGGATTCCAGGTAGGCGTCCGGCGAGCGTTCTTCCGGATTTTTCGGGATCGTACCGGAGCCTGTTTGCGGAACAACCGTATACACGTAGTTTTGACTGCTGTTGGCCCCGGTAGTGATCTCCGGCCGGTCGGGTACAGGTTCGCCCGGAACGACCGGCGGCGTGCTTCCGTCTCCCGTCTGGTAGGATATGTTTGCCGCATTACCGCCGTAGGCGCCCAGGTCGCAACGCGCCGCGCCCTGTGACGGCGGAAAGTTCCTGTCGTTGTACTGCGCAGCGGGATCGCCGGCATCGATGCAGGGCGAGGCGGACAGCAACTGATACTGATTTTCGGCGGCGCCGACAAATTGGGGATCCGTGTCGTACTGAATCCCTGTTCCAAACTGGATCGTGCCGTCTTTTTTGTTGTTACAGTTGGTGTAGTTGACCGTGAACAGGCAGGAACCGTCATTCGCAAATTCAAAATAGTTGTACGACGGCTGATAGGGGCTGTTGTACACAATGCTGTTGCGTATGTCCACAGAGGCTCCGTTGCATGCATTAACCATGATTCCGGCGCGGTTGCCGGCCATGGTGACATTGTTCATGACTGCGGCGCCTGTTTGGATGTCGACGATGCTGTACGTGCTTCGATTGTTATATATCAATGAATTGTGTATCTGAAGGGTTGAATTTCCGGTGGATGCAATGGCCGAACCTGTTGCCAGCACCTCCCAGTTTGCCGAAAAAACAACGCCATAGAAATATGCGTTTGCGTTCGTCAGGTGGGCGCCTCCGCCCTTGGTATCCAAAGCGCGCCCGTTGATGATGGCGATTCCGTAAAATTCCGAACGGCAATTCGTCACCGTAAGCGTTGTTCCGGTTCTTGATCCGTCAATGACGACCAGCAGGGGTTGAGCGGTTTCACCCACTAACTTGATGTTTTTCCCGACAATGACCGGACGTTCCTCATAAACGCCCGCGCCTATTTTGATGGTCGCCCCGTTTTGCGGCGCATGGTCGATGGCCCACTGTATGGTGCGGTAAGGCGCTGCCTGAGTGCCCGGATTGAGGTTATTGCCGTTTAGGGCGACATACAGATCGAAGGTGGTCGGCGCGCCGGTTTGCCCGTCGGCATACTGACTCCAAACCGGCAAAATCAGACAGCCGGCCAGTATGACGGAACGGTTCAACCGAAGCCGAAAATGACGGAATGAGTTGATGACAAAATATTTCTTGAACGTTTTCATGATGTGTTTCAATTTTCAATAATAACCGCCATGCACCAGATGATAATAATGAGCTTTCAGGATGTTTCCGCTCTCGTCCTGAATCCATTTCAGGCGACCTGCGGCATCATACTCGTAGTAGACGGTTCGTCCCGAAGGATCGGTTTCCGACCGGATACCTGCCGGCGGCTGATACGTATAGGTGGTGATCAATATATTCGGATAGGCATTTTGCATGTTACGGATGGTCTCCCAATCCCGCGCCGAAGGAACGGTCCTGTTCTCCATGGCTTGGAGGTTCTCTAATCCGATAAAGTTGGTAACTTCAAAATAATATCGAAACCCTTCAATTTTTGCGATGGGATACTGGTTGTTGTAGCCCCAGATGTACATCGTTTTGAGCTCCGATGTTTCCGATACGCAAGCCGGATTTCCGTATGCGTTGTATTCGTGAATCATCATCCGGGGTTGAAAAGACCATGCTCCGTCGATCTTTGACCATATATCGCGAATTTTTCCGCCTGAATATCGCCACTCTGTCGTTGTCGTCGCTCCGTTTTCCGTGCGTTTGTATTCCATAGGCTTGTGAATCATATTGGCATTGACTAAGCTCAGGCGTCCCTGTTCTTCGGATGAAGCGCTTGGATAGGCGATGTCTTCAGGGTAAGCGAATGTTTCGACGAGCGTCCCCGTTGATGTTGTAGAGGTTATCTTTATGGGATTCAGGTGTTTTTGGGAGAGGACGCTGTTGTTATTGTTGTATTCATAGTTTTTTACGGTTACTACCGAGCCTCCTCCGGGAAAGGATTCGGTTTGCGTTTCCTTTTTCACCAGGATTTTTTCGGTAGTTCTAAGATTCATCGTATACGTAGCGGCGGCTCTTTTTTCATCAAGCGAAAAACGATCCTCCGGTTGCAGTACTTTGTTAAAATAGGCCTGATAAGAAGGTCCCGTTTTCAGAACTCCGGTGTATCCGAGTTCGTACACAGTGCTTTTAACAGCAGCATAAGCGCCGTTTTCCCAGCGGTATTCATATTTCTTTTGGAGGACGCCGTACATCCAGTCTGTTTCCGGGTTGAAGTAATGCGGCGTAAACGACGACCGTTGCTCAGCCTGGTAGCGCCCGGTATAATAATAGTCGGTTTTCAGCTGGCCTGTTAAATCGTTTCCCTGACGCGTCTCGGTTACTTTGCCGTATATAAGGGGCGCGCCGGTCGAAAACATCAGGTTGGCGATCGCGTTCGACTGGTAGCAGCGTACCGGCTTGACAAGCACAGTTTGTGTCGTCCAGGTATGAACCTGATAGTCGTACCGGTAATTGTCGAGGATCGGTTTCATTCTTTCAACGGCATATTCTCCGTCATAGTCAAACACTCTGGTAAACCACCTCCCTGTGGCCCGGTCCCGGTCGTCTATGGTCTTGATGCGCAACCCGCCCACATACTGTGTGGTGTATTCGCTCATATAACTGTTGATTTCATATCCGAATTCCGTCATTCGCCCGCCCGGCCAGAAAATACGCTTGAGTACGCCTGCTTCCATGGCTGAGGACGCGTTGCGGTTGGCCCCGCCGATGGAGAGGTTGTCAACCTGACCGAGCGGCACCATCACCAATCCCGTATTGTCCGCAGCATTGAAATATCCCCAGTGATCAACCGACAGGGTATAGATCGATGGAACCTGGCTGGGATATTGATACACAAACCGGTACCGTTCCACGATATTGCCTGTCGCGTTGAGAATATGCAGGGAGTCCAGCTTGGTGTGTTCGGTCAGCGCATTAAACGGCGTGATGTAAAACAGCGCTTCGCGAACGGGTTGACCCAGCGCATCGTAAACGCTGATCTTTTGTAAACGAAAGCTCGGGGAAACGGTAAATACAATATGTCCTGTTTCTTCGTCGTTGCCGGAATTTCCGAAGGCGACCCTGCTGATCCTGCACCGTTGAATGTTTTGATCCATGTAATAGGAAGACGGCGCGGACTGGGTTCCGCTATAGGTAGTCCTTCCGAGTGCGTCTATAGTATAGGACTTTGCCTGTCCGTTCTTGTATTCGGTAAGCAATTCCGGGATATGATGATTGTCTCGATTATATTGAATGGTAACCTTATCGTTAAACATGGGCGCCAGCTCGATTTCCTGTTTCAAATATTCAAAGCTGATTTTGGAACTGGTCGTCGGAGAATGGATGGAACTGCCCATCCAGCGGGTCGGAATTTGAGCGATGCGACCCATGGTTTCTTTGGTATCAAACTGGTACATGATCCCGTTTTCATCGGTGAGCGTGAAATAGTTTAATGTACGGTCGAAATAGATTTTTTCCTTCCCGGCCGGATAGAGCTGCGCCTGGAAATTATCGCTATCGGGCAGTCTGCGGTCTATATAGAATTTACCTCCGCTGTCGGCAAGCTTGAAATAAAAAGCGTCCGGTTCTCCGTCCCGTCTCCCTAAAGCTATCTGGTAATAGTGATCTACCTCGTTCATCATGGAGCGTTTCACGTTCAGGAATCCGGTATTGGGGTAGGACTCTTCGTCAGGCAGGCCATGAACGGTGCGCATAATGGACGGCTCGCAGTTTAAAGTCCATCCGTTGCCCACCCACCCGCTTGGTTCCTTTACTTTCAGTCCGGAAGCATGATAGGAGAGCGTGATGGGAAGAACCAGGTCGCCCACTTTTATTTCGTACAGCGGTATTTCCGTTTTCACTACCCCGGTGCAGTAATCTACCGGATAATCCACGTATCGACCCACGGCAGCCGCTTCGGGAGAAACCGGTACCATTTGCGGCAGTTTAAGTTCGGGCGGCTGGGCGGTGCATAATTCCCAGATGCCGATACGCATCACGCAACACACGACTAAAATCAACCTTCGTTTCATCTTCTGATATGTTTTAATTGACAAAAATTACAGCTTCCATCCCACCCGCCCGCAGCATACTGCCGCTACTTTATACTTCCGCCGGGGATATTGGTTTTTCCCCGCTGACGTTCTCTTTGGCTTTACGTCGTGTGGCGCGTGCGGCAAGCTGCTGCTTGTAATAAGCGTTGTACTTGTTGATCGCATTCACCAAGTCGGTATAGGCGCCTTCGCCATATTCGACCATACAGAACTCGACGGCATTCCACATCGCAGTGATTGCTTTATCACATTCGGCGCGAATGACGCGCGAGTCGACGCGTCCGGCATTGGCCCGGTTCTCGTGGCGGAGCATGAACAGTTTGTCGAATTCGACATTCGCCGACTCCAGATGCTCGAACAGGGGCATCAGCGACAGGCAGCCCAGTGCATCCAGCGCCTCCGGCTGGCGGCGAAAATTGGCGCACAGGTCATATAACCGCTTGGTTTCAGCGGTGTA
>JAISCQ010000305.1 GCA_031265445.1 Bacteroidales bacterium | reverse complement strand
TGAATATCAAATTCTCGCATTTTAATGCAAACTAATTAATGACTCGTACTTATTTTGTCAATTCTGTATTTAAAATATTTTTTCAACCATTTTAGCCCGTATTGCACATAACGTTCCGGCTGTTTACGACGTTTTGTCGGTACCCGGATAAGGGCTTTGCGCAGCAAAGACCGGTTACCGTCGCTACCGTGCCGTCCGCCGCTGCGGGAGCGCCGCCCGCCTGTCTTTTGTCCATATTGCGTATCATCTTCTTTAAATTTTTACGGGGCAAAGGTAAGCATTTTAGAGTTAAGAACTGAAAGTTAAGCGTTAAAAGCTGGCTGACGCTCGCAAGCCAGCTCTTCGTTTTTAACTCTTAATTCAGATACGGAATCAGCCTTTTTGTCCGTTTCATATATGCGGCGTACTGTTCGCCGAAACGTTCCGTCATCAGCTTTTCCTCGTCGGGAATACGGACGGCGAAGAGGATGGTCAGCCCGACGCAAAGGGTGATCGCGTAGAACCAGTTAGCCGTAATCAGTACAAACGAAACCATCCACAGGATCATGTCGGAATACATCGGATGCCGTACTCGCTTATAAGGTCCCGAAACAATCAGCGTATGTTCCGTGCGTATTTCGAGTACGGGACTCCAGTTGTCGCCCAGCGTCCTGTGTATCCGGTAAAACCACCACATGCCGCAGGCGCCGACGGCGAAACCGGCTATCCGCACGCCGTCAGGCAACGCGAACTGCCCGAACGACAGCCATGGCGTGAAAAGCCAGAGGATGCCCGGTCTGGCCAGCGCGACAAACTTCAGCTGCGTCAGCCGCTTTTCGCGTACCGGGGCGATTTCCTTTTCTCTGTCATGCCATTTTCCGTATCGCTTCATGTAATGAATGCGAATGACATTCATGGCGACAACCAGCACGCCTAAAAGAATTTTATAAATAAGCCCGCTCATGCTTCTGCTGTTTGAGATTTCCTTTTTGCCCTGTCTTTCCGTTCCTTTCGCAGCCTGAGATACAGATAGGAGCCGAAAATCAAAACAAGTGAAACGATATGGATGTATTGTCCTGTCTGCGGACCGGTTTTAATATCTGCAAATCCTGCGCTCTGTACATGACCGCCTCTGCCAGCGCCTGCGGAAACGCCGGCATTATTGCCGCGCCCGCCTTCCGTCTGTACATTCGGGGCATGATCGCGCTCGCCCGCACCCGTTTCCCGGTTTTCGTGCATGCGTTCTCTTCCGTCCGGACGGTTCGCCGGTTCGGTACGGGTTTCCCGACCGCTTCCTGCGGCTTCCCTGCTTCTTCCTCTTCCCCGCATTTCCGGATTTGCCTGTGTTTCACTGTTTCCCGCCCCGGTCTGATTGCGGATGTTTTCTGCTTCAATTCCATGATTACCCGTCGCCTGAATGTTTTCAACCTGCGCATGTCGTCCGCCTCTTGGATTCAGCAGTCCGCCGACTTGAAGACCCATGGCATGGATAAATAAAAGCGCATACAGAACATAGGACCACCGTTGCAGCTTTTTCCACCTGACGCTTCCCATGCGTTTGCGCACCGAACCGAATGACGTAACCCAAAGCGGAAGGAACAGGATTAACAGCAGGATACCCAGTACAAGGCTGAAATTCGACATTCCCGCGCCCAACGGGCTTATCACGTTCCCGCCTGCCATATAGCCTTCGTTGTCGGTGAAAAACCTGAGCGCCGCGGGAAAACTGTTCGTTACCCGGATCAGGGAATGTGTCAATATCGGGAAGCCCGACAGGATGGACAACTCCCTGCGTATGCCGAGGAGTTTCCTTACCGTGGAATTGCGGGGATTTAAAGCGCCCGTGTACATGATGATGATCAGCAGGGGGAAACCCAGCGTTCCCGCATGTATATAATCCCTTATGACGCCGCCCAGGAACGGGACGCGGCCGAAGCTGAACATCTCGACTCCCAGCAGTCTTCCGGTAAACGGAATCGCAACCATCGCAAAGGGAATTGCAAATACAGTGTAATAAACCGCTGCATGCCGCCTGATTGATTTCGACAGCAAAACGGCCAGCAGTACCAAAACGCCCAGCGCCATAAGCAATGGCGCAAGGGTGTAGAGGAACCGGATGAAATCTATGAGTAGCTTAACCATGTTTAATCCTGTGTTAGCCGTCCTATCGCGTTAATGCTTGTTGCGCCCGTAATGCTCAAGCCTTTTGTTGCTTTCGCCGTTGCCGGATCGATGAGATATATGGCCGGATCGGCAGCTTCCGCGGCAATCGGGAAATACATCTTGCCGTTATACGGCGCGGGCAGGCCGGTGGCCGTGATCTGATCCTTTGCGGGAATGCCTGTTACCCATGTGAACGTTTTGTCGGCTACGTTTACCACGCCGTATTGCGTAGCCGCGCCGGTAGCTGTCGGCTCAAGGTCGTTGTAAAGTTCGAGCAGGAAGTAATTTCCTGTGATGTGCCATACTTTACGGAATTTGTATCCGTCGGTTTTTTCCTGGATATTGAAATAATACGAGGCGTCGAAAGCCGCTGCGCCCTTATTGATGCGCAAAGCGCCCGCCGGACGGGTGGTTGTGCTCTCGTACGAGCCGGAGAAGACATATACGCTGCCATCGTCGGCCTTTGCAATCTGCGAATAGTACTGCGAGCGGAAACGTCCCGACGAATAACTGATGCGGTCGTCGCGGTAGATGCGTTTCAGGTTCAGGTTGGCGTCGAATGCGGCAACCCAGACGCTGTCGGGATAAGCAATCGCGCCCGAACTTGAGCCGCCGCCCTGACTTGGGTCTTTCGGCTGCGAAACGACCAGCCCGGTAAGAAATTCGCCGCTGCCCATGTCCACAATGCCGGAAAGGGTGGCCTGTCCGCCGTTGCCGGTAATATTGAGCGTCGTGACGGTTTTTTCCTGCAAGGCAAAATTATTCTTTAAATCAATGATGGTGAACGTAACGCCATCGGTACGCTCGTTGCCCGCGTCGTCGGTAAGCGCGTTGCCGGCATCATCCAGGGGCGTTATGCCGCCAACGCTGGTCAGGGCGTAACGGTCGAAAAAGCCGTAGGAGGTAAAGCGGGAAGTGATGTTGAACTGTCCCGACTCGTGCAGCGAGCCGTCCTCGGCTACCACGTATCCGAGTCCGATGCCGGGATCGCCCTGCTGGTAAATCAACCCGACAGCAACCGAGGGGTTGGCGTTGAAAATCCACGTATATCCCGACAGTTCGAGCGTTTTCACATTATTGGCAATGGACATTTCTCCCGTTTCGGGGTCGTCGACCCGAAGAATGAACTGCGCCGATTCTCCGGTAGCCGAAATAAAGAAAGCGCCCTGTTTTTCGGGTTCGGACGGAGCGTCGTCTTTGTCGCACGAAGCAAAAAATAACGGGGAGCACGCGCATAATAAGATGGATAGCGAGCGTGCGGAAATTGACTGTTTGAACTTTGTAATCATAAAACTTTGACTTTTGAATTAAATTAAATTAGACTTGAATTAAAATTATTATCTGTAAAGGAAATATCTGAATTTCAGCAGAAAGCTCCGTCCGGGCTTTTGCAGGCTGTAATTATCGTAGAGGATTGCGTCGGCGATGTTGAGCGCTTCGACAGCGACACTGTAGCGTCCGTCCCGGATCGAATACAGGATGCTCAGGTCATGCGAAAGCTGCCGCGGGATAATGATGTCGCCGCCTTCGCTCTCCCAGTCGCGGAAGAACGAATGAATGAAGCGCATGTTGTATCCGAACGACAGGACATTGCCCCGCCCGAAACAGTTATTGAGGTTGCAGTTTGCATCCACATTGCCGAACATGTAAGGCACATTCGGCATCCGGTCGCGGTAGTAGATCAGTTTCCTGCCGGCAGCGCTGTAGCGTTCCATATTCCGGATGTCCTGAATCGTGAAGTTTCCTCCTGCGGAAAACGTTTTCCTGTAGAAATACCTTGCTTCGACGTCTGCGCCCAAATTACGCACCCGCCCGTGATTGGTGTAAAAAGCGCCGCCATAGCGCTGTTCTATCTGGCGGCGGATATAGTCGCGCGTATCGCGGTAAATGAGTCCCGCATCGAAATAGACGGAATGGGCTTTGCCGAAAGTATGCTCGTAAGAAATATTCACGTTCAGGTTGAGGCTGTTTTCGGGCTTTAAGCCTGCATCGCCCGTTTCCAGCGACTCGTCGCCGAAGAGTTCGTTTTCCGAAGGCAGGCGGAAGGCTTTTTCAAGCGAAGCTTTCAGCTGCCATTCGGCGACAGGGAAAACGGTGGCGCCGATTCCGTAGCCGGTGGTGCCGAAATCGCGTTTTTGTTCCTCATAAGTGGCCGTGGTCGTAGTCGATACGTTGATCGGGCCGCGCACCAGCACATCGTAACGCTTCACGAAACCCGAGACATTCCATCGCTTCGACGGCTCGAAGCGATAGGACAGTCCCGATACGTTTTTCAGGTTGGTTCGGCGCATAAAGGTGGCGGCAGTGCTTGTTTCGGCGTTAGCAGCCGCATCGGTAGCCTTACGGCTGAAATTGCCGTACAGGTTGTTGAAGGAAAACAGGTGCCGCCCGTTGAACCGGTAGCTCAATCCTGTCGAAACCGATGCGTTGCGGTTGTCATATTCGCCCATCGTGTACTGTCCTTCGCCCTTGAAGCTCTTGGCGCGGTATTCGCCCTGCCAGTTGTACTGACGGGCAAGCGTGTCGGTATTACTGTTTCGGGCAAGGCTGTAATTGGCCGATATGCGCAGGTTCAAGCCTTCGGTAAACAGGTTTCTCTTTTCATAATAGAGCGCGGGGACTACGCTTTGCGCCTTTCGTTCGCGCCCGCCATACACTATTTTCATCAGATTGGCATTCTGAATATCCTGTTTTTCCCTGCTTACCGTCAGTTCCACCTGCAAGCGGTCGGCCCACGGCTTGCGCACAACGCCTGCCTTGACGATCGCCGCCTCGTTATGGTAATTGTCGTGAAACCGTCGGAACCAGTGTTCCTCCTGCGAATAGCCGTTGGTTTCGAGATCGAGCAGGCGCGTTTTTACTTTGTACCTGTTGTCGGAATAGTTCTGATAAGCGTTGAGGCGTACAAAAAATCCGTTTTTAGCCGTATGTCCGAGGCTTATGTTCGATTTGTGCGTATTGAACGAGCCGTAGGAATAGGAAACGTCGACAAAAGTCCTGCGCGACTGTCCCGTAACGATGTTGATTGCGCCGCCCAGAGCGTCGCTGCCCAGTTCGATGGGAACAACGCCCTTGTAAACTTCAATCCGCTCGGCAACATGAACCGGGATATTGTTCAGCCGGAACGACGAGCCGAAGCTTTCCATCGGCATCCCGTCCATGAAGATTTTGACATGCCTCCCGCTGAATCCGTTAAGCGAAACGTGCGACGTGCTGCCCATTCCGCCCGTTTCGCGAATCTTTACGCCGGAAACGCGGTCGAGTGCATGAGAAATATCGAGCGAAGTATGATGCAACGCCTCCGCATTGACCGCTATCACGTTGAACGACGATTCACGGATACGCTGTACGGGGCCTCGGGCTTCAACAACCACTTCGTCCAGATTGTGACGGCTGTCTTCCAGCTGTATTTCCAGGTCGATCCGCCCGTGGGGCTTCGGGTCTATCTGCTTTTCGTGCGTAACATGGCCAAGCGACTGTACACAGAGGGTTTGCGCGCCCGGAAGAACCTGAAGGACAAACTTCCCTTCGGCGTCGGATTGCGTACCCGACTGCGTGCTTTTAATGTAAATGGAAGCATATTCTACCGGCTCGCCTTTCTCATTTTTTACCGTACCGCGAATAACAGCGTTTCTATCGCCGTCCCTCTGTGTAAACGCCTGCAAAGAAAACGAAAGCAGAGAAACGAGGATTAATATTCCTTTCGACATTTATATCATATTAAAAATTCGGCGGCAAAAGTACGGGCTGTGCAAGCGCCGGGCAATCCCCATTTATTGGGATTTTATGACATGCTATATAGCCGTTTGTGGGGATTCCTGTCAGCGGTCTTGACCCTGACCGGTTCTCTGCCGGCCAGACTAAGGAGCTGTCAAGGCAGAAGTGGAGGGGAGGCGTCTTCCGCAAGCTGCGCTTCGCTTGCAT
Organism: Bacteroidales bacterium; assembly: GCA_031265445.1. Classification (GTDB taxonomy): domain Bacteria; phylum Bacteroidota; class Bacteroidia; order Bacteroidales; family UBA4181; genus JAIRLS01. Next base: position 4,247 of record JAISCQ010000305.1, on the reverse strand, counting down.
GCGGTTACGAAAATAAAGTCCTAAGCTTGTCTATTTGCCAGATAAAGGTGACGGGCCTGGAAATTCTGTAACATTTTCGTGATCCTGTCGTAAAGTATAAATATAAATCAAAATTCTTATTTCATGGGAAAGTCATCCGATCTGCAAACAGCGATGTTGCATTATTGCGGCCGCCACCGGCTTTTGAAATCCGGCAGCAGGGTGCTGGCTGCTGTGAGCGGCGGCATCGATTCGATGGTGATGCTCCACCTGTTACATGCTGCGGGCATTCAAACGGTCGTGGCGCACTGCAATTTCGGATTGCGCGGCGACGAATCGAACCTCGACGAGGCTTTTGTAAAATCCGAAGCCGGGAAATTAGGCGTTCAATACCGTACCGAACGTTTTCATACATCAGCTTATGCGCTGCAGAACGGTCTTTCCATACAGATGGCTGCCCGCGAATTGCGTTACCGATGGTTCCACGAGCTGTCCGTTCGCGAAGATTACGATGTTATTGCCATTGCCCATAACCGCGACGATCGCATTGAAACATTGCTGATCAACCTGGCGCGCGGAACCGGTATACATGGATTATCCGGCATCAGGCAACAGAACGGAAAAATCGTCAGGCCGGTGCTTTTTGCTTCACGCAAAGAGATAGAGGCTTATGCCGATACGCATGGTATTGGTTTCCGGGAGGATTCGAGTAACACAACCGATAAATATGCCCGCAATTATATCCGGCATCACGTGATCCCGGGTTTGGAGCAATATTTCCCGGGGATACGACAGACCCTCGACCGTGACATCGAACATTTTTCGGCTGTAGCCCTGTTTTATAACGAAGCGATCGAACATTACAGAAACAAAATTGTCGCCGCCAAAGACGATTTGGTTTATATTAACTTACGGGAGCTTGCTCAAAGTCCTTCCCCCCCTGCCTTACTCTACGAAATTTTGAAACCGTACGGGTTTTCGAATACTGTTGCCGCCGAAATTCTCGAGGAACGGAGCCGTCCTTCGGGCCGTCGGTTTTTCAGCGATACTCACCGGGCTGTTTATGACAGGCAGGCGCTGATGTTACAAAAGCTGGATGGTCAGCAACCGTACAAATACATGATTGACGAAAACGCATCGTACCTGGACGCCCCTGTTCGCCTGGAAATAGACAAATTCGAAAGAAGCGCCGGATATATGCCCGATACCGGTCGGGATACTGCCTGCCTGGACGGAAGTAAATTGCAATACCCTCTTCTGTTGCGGAAATGGGAACACGGAGATATGTTTCGCCCGTTGGGAATGAAGAATATGAAAAAACTGAGCGATTTTTTCATCGATATGAAATTATCGCTTATTGCGAAAGAGCAGTGCTGGGTGCTGGTTTCCGGAGCGCAAATCGCATGGATTGCGGGTCTGCGTATCGACGACCGTTTCAAAATCACCGGCGAAACAACCCATGTGGTACAAATAACCATGAAACGGCAGTAGCCGTTGATGTGCTCCGGCGATCGGCATTGCCGCAAAGACACGACGAATTATTTTCCGTTCCTGTTCTGTTTTGCCGTTGTCACCCTCCGGAAGCGTTCAAGGAGATTGAAGTTTTTGATGAAGTTGAATTTTTTTTCCCTGGCCGGATCGTAAAGCATTCCTGTGCAAAGGCACATCCGACGGTTGTTGCGTTGCAGGATATCATAATTGACACATGCTTCGCAGCCTTTCCAGAATACTTCATCGTCGGTCAGTTCCGAGAAAGTAACCGGTTTGTAGCCGATTTCCGAATTGAGCTTCATCACCGCCAGGCTGGTAGTGATGCTGAAAATCTTGGCATTGGGGAACTTCTTACGCGAGAGTTCGAATATTTTTTTTTTGATTTGCCGTGCCAGTCCGCTCTTACGATATTGGGGATTTACAATTAACCCCGAATTGGCCACAAAATGATCGTGACTCCACGATTCGATGTATGAAAAGCCGGAAAAATGCTGCTGTTCATCCAGCGCAATAACAGCTTTCCCTTCGCGCATCTTTTTCCTGACATATTCGGGGGAGCGTTTGGCAATACCCGTACCGCGAATTTTGGCCGATTCTTCCATTTCACTGCAGATTTCTTCGGCGTATATGCAGTGTTTTTCGCTGGCTACTTCAATGTTGAATTTCATCGGTTATATGAATGATAATCAGTTTATATTAATTAAAATGAAAAATGAAACAAATAAAAAAACTCTCCGACAGGCAAAACACAGGCGCATTTTACTGTTCCCGGATCGGACATCGGAAACGATGAACGTTCCGCTTCATTGTCATTTCAACTAAATCACTGTTAATCATCTTTGTGTGTGCTGATATGCTATTTTTTTGAAGGCACAAACCTAATATTTTTTCGGACAAAATCCATGTCTTCATGCAAAAAATGCATGAATTTTTACACGAAACCCCTGTTTTTTTTGACGATATGTTATCTAAGGCGCTTCATTTTGACGATCTCCTTTGTATCATTGTAAAATTGCATCATGAGTTTCCTGTCCTGATCGCCGATCACCGGATACCGTTCGGGATGCTGCAGGTAATCGTTGATCCGGATGAGCCGGAATACCGAAACTTTATTTTCCGGATAACGGTATACCCAGAATGGCTCATAATCGATGGAATGTAATGTGAGCATGCTGTCCGTTTTGGTCAGTGTTACTTCGAGAGTAATGCCGCCGTCGCGGTAACGGTCGCGCTGGTTGGAGATAAAATTGCCCAGCGAGTATGCGACGGGGACAGAATCGCCGGCACAAACGGATATCTTCGTAAAAGGCTGCACTACGTGCGGATGCGATCCCACCACAAGGTTACATCCGTTGCGGGCAAGGAATGCGGCCAGTTGGCGCTGTGTCGCGTTCTCCCTGTTCCGGTACTCCTCGCCCCAGTGGATGCAGGCGATGATGTAATCGGGGCATGATTCGTGCGCCCTGGCAAGATCGGAAGCCATACGCAAAGTGTCGATGAAATTGACCACATCGGGCTTCTCCACCGGGATGCCATTGGTGCCGTATGTATAATTGAGCAGTGACAGGCGGAAGTTATTCTTTTCGACCATCAGCGGGTAGCAGGTCTTCCATTCGGCAGAATCCCTGAAGGTACCGGTATGCGGCATCCCGATACTGTCCAGCACATCGAGGGTACGTTCCATGCCCTGTTTACCGCGGTCGAGCGTATGATTATTGGCGGTCAGCAACACGTCGAAACCGGCATCCTGCAAGGCATAAGCCAGCGACTGGTGGCTCGAGAATCTCGGGTATCCGGCATAGGGCGCGCCGGCCAGCGTCACTTCGAGATTGGCTACAGCCAGGTCGGCTGCTGAAATATAATCCTTTACCCACTGGAAAGCGGGGCAGTAATTGTAACAGGTATCGCCGCCATCGCGCCAGGCGCCTTTGATCTGCATGCCGTGCCCCATCACGTCGCCGGCAAAAACCATCCGGATGGTGTCGGTAGCGGGCATCAGGACGCTATCGGCCTGTTCCCGGCCGGATAGCTGTACCGCAGGCGAAGCCACACAGCCCGAAATCAATATGGTGAACCAAAGAATTTTCAAAATACAAATCATATTATTTGGTTTGTAATTATCAACTATATAAGTTTGTTTTTCGTGAAATCCTGTGTTCATCCATCCAAATTTATACTTTGGCGCAATTATGGCGCAATTGGCGCAATCATGGCGCAATTAAACTGTAAAAACTCCCCGCTCCAATTCCATCTACCAGAATGTCCACCCTGTTATACCTGTCGGTCGCATGTTCCCTGTTGCTCTCGCTTTCGCCGATACTTTTCACCGAAACGTTTTTCGAAAGCAGTTCGCTCAAAAATCCTTCCAGAACCTCATAGTTTGCCTTGTTGCGCAATAAACGCTTTAAAGCATAATCAAATGATATTAATACCCGTTCACCTGTTTTATCCATGACTTTCATTATTTATATTTTTACGCCGCAAAGGTAGTCTTTTTCCATAACATGCGAAAAAATATCTTTTTGTTTAACGTTTTTTCCATTCCGGGAATCCCGGAAACGTCAAGGAATGTCGGCTTGCCGCGAATTGTATTTTCTTCATTTCACCAGTCATTATTTTAATCCTTCCCGCAGGCAAAATTGATTCGTATCAATGAGCGATTAATCATTAATCATTATTCTGACGGGCCCGATTAATCCGGAAGGCTCGAGACTGATTTTGTTCGTGTATGCGCCGCCCTGCAGGACTGCGTTTGTTGAAGTAAAACGCCTGTCGCC
>JAISCQ010000300.1 GCA_031265445.1 Bacteroidales bacterium | reverse complement strand
TTGTTATTTTCCGGTCGATGGTTATTCGCGCTTTATCCAGGAATGTAGCGTCATCCCATGCGTCTATTTGATCGGAATAAGCGGCATTACGGTTTTTCTCTTTAAACTTTTCACGGGCGACTTTCAACGCTTGCGGGTCTAAATCGGCAATCCCAATTTGGTTTAAATTTTTATCTTTAAAACCCGGGCATGTGAATAAAAACAGATTGTATGAAGAAGCATAGCAGGATGGTTTTGTGGACAGCCCGAAAGGGCTATATTTTCATAACCCCGGGCGCAGCCCGGGGTAGAGACGGCCTCTTCCTCTCCTCAACTTTGTAGCGAGTTGAACTACTGCGCAGTTCAGATAGAGGATGGCCATTCATGTGATGCGGTCAATCTTCCAAAGAAAAAAACAACTGAAATAAAGATAAATGAAGGCTGGGAAACTTGAGTCAAATAATATTTGTATTTTTGTAGCATGTAATATCTGTAATATAATAAAATATGGAAGCTTTAACTATTGAAATCGTTCATCCGAAAGCAAAAGCACTTTTGATGAATTTAGCGGAAATGGATTTAATTCATATTAAACCCAAGCCCACTTTGTCGGAAATGCTGGCAAAACTTCGCAGGAATGAAGCCGACGCTCCTTCGCTGGAAGAAATAACCGAAGAAGTGGAAACCGTTAGACAAGCCCGCTATGATGAGACAAATCAGAATCATTATTGACACGAACCTTTGGATTAGCTTCCTGTTGACAAAAAAATCAATTTTATTGACAAACTGTTGACTGAGGGACGCGTTCAATTGATTTTTTGTAAAGAGCTACTTGCCGAATTAACAGAAGTAGCGTTACGTCCCAAATTGAAGAAATTCTTAAAACCTTTGAACACACACAAATAGTAACTTTTGCAGAATATCAAGGGAAATAGTTCACGTTCCTGGAATGATTAATGATGAATAAGCAGAGATGAACGAAGCGCAAACAGTCCTGTTATGCGCCGGTTGTCCTGCTTTTATTCTTTTTTGTGCTTCTTAATCCGTGATTTAACCATATCGGTCTGAGACAAAGAATTGAGCGAACTCAAGGCAAGATTAGCCTGACCTTACATATATGCCAATCTCTTTGGTCTCTGACAGTAAGGAATATAAAAATAAAAAGAGCGGTTCTCCCGAACGGCCCTTTTTTAGTTTTTTGATTCAACTAACAATATAAAATATAATGAAAAAATTTTAATAAAAACGTTTCTAATGCAAATCTCGCGCCAAATTTTTGACGACACTAATTTTTTTGATTCGCATGATGATCTTTGATCCGTATCCCTATTATTTACTTACATTGTCGGGCGGTGTATTGAGATCATGAATTTAACTTCGACAAATTCGATGATTTGACCGAAGAAGTCGAAAAATTCATACCGGAAGTCATTGTAAAAAGCTTCCATCACGCTGATGGCAAACTCGGTTTCGTTGGGCAACGACGTGCGTTTCGACATGGTTTCGAGCACATCGCGTATCCCTTCGAGTGTTGCGTAGCGCTCAATCCAGCGTTCATTCATGAATCCCGGCAGATAGTTCTGTAACCGTTCGGGCAGTATTTCGAAATTATTCAGCATCAGGTTATGCATCCGGCTCACGTAATCGTGCAGCGACACATTGCTAAAATCCGCCCAGTTGTGGGCTAAATAATGATCGTACAAAATATCAATGATCACGCCCGAATATTTGGCGTAACGCGATTGGAACCGACTGGCGCTTAACCGTACAACAGGGTGCTGGTCGGTGAACGAATCGATGTTGCGATGCAAAATAATACCTGTCCGGATGTCCTCGGAATACTTCAGGTAATCGCTGCCTTTTACCCAGTCCCCGAGGAAATTCCCGATCCTGATGTCATCGCTGTCTCCTGACAGATATGTATGAGCCAAATAATTCATTTGCTTTCCCGGCGCATGGTTTTATTAAGTTGAACCCTTCCTGTCACAAAAAATATTTGTAAAAATCGATACAACAATATACACTGAAATTACCAGCGCCAAGCCTGCCCAATGCAGGATGAGCAAAATAAATGCCGAAAGCGCCATAAAAACATACCGCGTTTTGTTGCTTTTCCAGTCAAACGATTTGAATTTAAGCGAGAACAGAGGCAGTTCGGCCACCAGCAAATACGAAAATACGGCCACTACGGCCAACAGGAAAAACATATTACCGGTAAGCATTGCTAATGAATTACTTTCCGAAGATATGAAAGCCAGCGAACAAATGAAGAGCGCCGCGGCCGGAGTCGGCACGCCAATAAACGAATCGGTTTGCCGCGTATCAGTATTGAACTTGGCCAGCCGCAAGGCCGAAAACACAGCAAGCATAAAGGCCGGCGCAGCAACAAGCCATCCGAAGGCGCAGGTTTCGACCGGCAACCCGTGTTTTGACGCGGCTGTCAGCAACAGCGCATACATGATGGAAGCCGGCGCAATCCCGAAACTCACCATATCGGCCAGCGAATCGAGTTCCTTCCCTATGGCGGAATACGCTTTGAGCCAGCGAGCCGTAAAACCGTCGAAAAAATCGAAAACAGCAGCGGCAAAAATGAAATAAGACGCCGTTTCCAGCCTGTTGTTAAATGCAGATATAACAGACAGACAGCCACAAAACAGATTCAGACATGTAATGGCGTTGGGGATATGGCGAAAGGACGATATTTTCTCGAACATGCGATTGATTGATTTTTGACAAATATAACAGAAATTTATTTTTCATATTGCCTAAATGGATATATTTGGACTTTATCTGAAAAAATAGGAACAATCTTAATTTTATATGTGATGATTGACAACAACGCTTCTGTACTTCTGATATATACAGGTGGAACCATCGGTATGATCGAAAACAAAGAAACCGGTTCGCTCGAAGCCTTTGATTTTGTACATCTGAAGGAGCATATGCCCGAGTTTGCCCTGCTGAAATTCACCATCGACAGCATCCAGTTCGATCCGCCCATCGACTCGTCGGACATGGATATGGAGGGATGGATGAAAACCGTACGAATCATACAGGACAACTATAGCCGCTACGACGGGTTTGTGGTGCTGCACGGTACGGATACAATGGCATATACTGCTTCGGCGCTTAGTTTCATGCTTGAGAATATTGATAAACCTGTGATCCTGACCGGCTCGCAGTTACCTATCGGAAAAGTGCGCACCGATGGCAAGGAAAACCTGATCACTGCGCTGGAAATTGCCGTGGACAAAGCTCCCGACGGACGCCCTTTTGTTCCCGAAGTGTGTATCTTTTTCCAGAATGACCTGATGCGCGGTAACCGTACCACCAAGGTGAACGCCGAGAACTTCCATGCATTCAAGTCGTTCAACTGCCCGGTATTGGCGCAGGCCGGGGTACACATCAAGTATGAGCACCACCTGATTATTCATCCGCGTATCCGCCAGATGCCGCGCTTCCACTATATGCTCGATCCCAATGTAGTGATACTGAAATTATTTCCCAGCATCTCCCCGGACATGGTCAAAGCCATCCTCAGTATCCCCAACTTGAAAGGCGTGGTACTCGAAACCTTCGGCATGGGCAATGCCCCCAACCTCAACTGGTTCAGGCAGGCTGTGAAAGATGCCGTAGACCGCGGGATGGTGATCGTCAACGTTTCGCAATGCATTACCGGAACCGTGGAAATGGAACGCTACCATGCCGGGAAAATACTTCTCGATGCAGGCGTCGTAAGCGGTTACAACAGTACCACCGAAGCGGCTGTTACCAAGCTGATGTTCCTCTTGGGGCATGGCATGACTGCATCGCAAGTGAAGGAGCACATGAAATGCTCCCTGATGGGGGAGATCGATGTGAATTGATTATTTGAAAACTTTTCTCACAGCTTCCAGGAAACCGTACTTGAATTCCGTATCAGGTTCCAGGCAACTTCCTTCCGCCCATTCGTTCCATGCATTGATGGTGATCAGGGGCGGCCGGTTGGGATGCGCGTCCGCATATTCCTTCGCCACGCGCAGGAACGTCTCAAATTTCGCCGGGGTAACATTCGAAACACAGGGTTGCGGGCCGCCCGGAAAACGCGGGTTAGGATCCCAGTCGATGGAAACATGCGGATAGTACGGGACGCTGAATTGATCAAATTCTTTGTATTTTTCCGTCGCTTTTTCGCCCCACGACTGGTAATCCTGGTTGGTGGGCACGAAATGACACCACTGGTAATTGGTGAGACTTTCGAAGCCGAAATATTTGACGGTATTGTCCTGGGTTTTAGTTTGATCACCGGGCGTTCCCGACAGGGTCGCCGGAATATTTCCCCAAAGTATCGCCTGAATATGAACCCCGGGCAGCCCTGCATCCCGGCACTTCCTGCGAAAAGCGTCAAGCGCTTCCCTGGCTTGCTGTTCGCCGCCCATCCCACGGATAAAGGTACTGACTTCGTAGATGGCAAAAACCGGCTTGCCATCAATCCTGTAATAATTGGGGCGTTTGAAATAGTCCTTGATGAGATGATCCGTAAAACCGTCGAATACCTCGCGGCTCACTTCTCCCTGCCAGTAAACCTGGTTCTTGTCCGGATTTTTAGGATCGAGATAGGCATTAAGCGTGTGGTTGGCCCACATGAGGTAGAATTTCATCTTCGCGTTGTTTTTGGCCTTCAGGAATCCTTTGTTCAGCACATCTTCAAGGAATGGCCTGTTATCATACCAGTACCAGTCGAAAATGAACGTGTTCACGCCATATTGAAGGGCAGTACTGATGATTTTTTCCTGGGTCTCCGGATCGGATTCGTCCTGATAACCCCATAAGGGGACACGCGGCTGCCGGTGTCCTTCAAATTTGGATTTTGCTTGACAGACAGCTTCCCACTCGCCCTTGCCATCAGGAAAGACGCCAATGTCAGCAAAACGGGGTTCGTTGAAATATGCCGGCCACACAAAGGCGGCAATATCGTACTTTTTTTGAGCGCTCAGCCCTGTAGAACAAACTGCAAGAAGAAAAACAAGGTATATTCTTTTCATGAAACAGATGATTGATATGATGAATGGTTTTAATAACTTATCAGGCGGGGGATGGCTATCATTTGAATGTTGACGCAACCTGTAAAATCATTTGCGAGAATGAAGACGGATCACAGTTTCATACAATTTTTCCACTTGTTCCGCAAAATAATCCCATGAAAACCGGCGCTTTTCCGTAATCATATTTTCAGCCATCCTTTGCAGGTTACCGTTTTCATACATTTTCCCAATAGCGCGGGCAATGAGCCGAGCATCCGGCTCCACTGCGTATCCTGTTTTTCCGTCGCACACTATTTCGGCCAGACCGCCAACATTGGTAACAATCATCGGCGTCTCGAACTGGTAAGCGATTTGCGTTACGCCGCTTTGGGTAGCGCTTTTGTACGGCTGAACCACCATATCCGCCGCCGAGAAATAATATTTCACCTCTTCGTCGCGAATAAACCGGTCGTGCAGCAGCACGTCTTCGCCAATGCCCAGACATTCGATCTGTTGCAGGTATTTCGTTTTGTTCGTGTAGAACTCGCCGGCTATGATGAGCTTTTTGCCCTCTGTCTGTTTGTTTTGCCGGAGATTCGCCCAGGCATCGAGCATCAGGTCGAGGCCTTTATAATCGCGGATGAGCCCGAAAAACAGGATGTAGCGCCCGTCTTCGGGTAACTTTAACCGGCGGCAGGCTTCGTTACGCGGAACTTTTTCGCCAAAGTTGCTAAACACGGGATGTGGCGCAAACACCGACGGTTTGGTCGTGGTAAACGTATCCAGATCATCCTTCACCTGCTGCGACATGTAGACGAACCCGTGGACAGAACCGACAAAATAACGGGTAAGGATACGGTCATAGAAATGCTTTTCGTGTGGAATCACGTTATCGAGCTGTGTGAGGATCACGGTATGCCTGTTTTTTGAAACCATCCGACAAATGGTGCCCAGGCAAGGCGCCATAAATGGCGTCCAGTATTTCAGGATCACCGCATCGGGGCGCATCTTACGAATATGCCGACCCACCCGCCACCAATTGAACGGATTGACGGAATTGACCATCCGCGTGATATGCAGACCGTCAGGGGCAGGCGATTCGGAAAACTGTGTTTTCCCGGGAAACAACCATTCAGGATACTGTAGCCGGAAAGTGATTATATCCGTCTGCCTGCTCTGTTTACCAAAGGTTCGGGCCAGCATTTCGACGAACGAAGCCAAGCCGCCACGGTAAGGATAGGCTGTGCCTAAAATAACGACGCTTTTCATGATGCAAATATAATCATTTACCAAAAAGACGCTAAGATAACGAACGAATATTGCATCAAATGTGAACGACAGGGCATTCGTGCAACTTTTCCTCAAGGAGTATCACAAGCCGTAACCTCCTGCCGTTCCAGCCTTCAAGTTTCAAATTTTTCCAGTATTTCCATGCATTGCCCGATGTCTTTTACCGGGCTGACGCTCATTGCCAGCCTGTCCTTGGCTTCTTTCATCCTGAAGAGGCGCGGGTTCTGCTGTATGTGCCACAAGATCCGGCGGAAGCGGACTGATTCGTAATAGGGTGATTTTGGGTCGCTGACGAAATGTACCAGCAACCGTTCGTTACGGAGCGTAATCTTTTCGAAGCCCAGGCGTGCAGCCAGCCAGCGCAGGCGGATTACGCCGATCAGTTCGCGGCTGGGCGCGGGTGTCGGTCCGAAACGGTCGACAAGCTCCTGCTCGAAATCCACCAGTTTCGTCTCGCTGTCGATATTGTCCAGAGCACGGTACAGCCGGATACGTTCAGACACATTCTCAATATACGATTCGGGGAACAGCAGTTCGAGGTCGGTATCGACCTGACATTCGCTCACAAACACTTCATGTTTTGAGTTTATATCTTCGATATTCGAGTTGGGCGAAGATGTAGAACCCGGAAGCCCAAACCCGGAACTCGAAACAAAAAGTTCCTTGAAGCCGTCTTCCTCCTTCAATTCCATCATCGCCTCGTTGAGGATGCGGTGATAGGTCTCGAAACCGATCTCGGCAATGAACCCGCTCTGTTCGACGCCCATCAGATTACCGGCTCCGCGGATGTCCAGGTCCTGCATGGCAATACTGAACCCGCTGCCAAGGTCTGAAAATTCCTCGATAGCCCGCAAGCGTCGCCGGGCTTCGGGCGTGAGGTCGGTAACAGGCGGTGTGAGCAGGTAACAGAATGCTTTCCTGTTCGAGCGTCCCACGCGGCCGCGCAACTGGTGCAGGTCGCTCAAGCCGAACATCTGCGCATGATTGATGATGATCGTGTTGGCATTGGGGATATCGAGCCCCGACTCAATGATCGAAGTAGATACCAGCACGTTGTAGTCGCCATTGATAAAATCGAGCATGATCTTTTCCAGTTCCCCGCCGTCCATTTGACCATGCGCCGCTACGGTCGACACGCCGGGGCAAAGGCTGCGTATGAGCGACTCCGTTTCGCGGAGCGATTGCACGCGATTATGGATGAAGAAAACCTGTCCGCCGCGCGACACTTCGTATTCGATGGCTTCGCGGATCACATCCCTGTCGAAAGTGTTCAGTTCCGTCTGTATCGGATGGCGATTGGGCGGCGGGGTAGCAATGATTGACATTTCGCGGACGCCCATCAGTGAAAATTGCAGTGTACGCGGTATCGGGGTAGCTGTCAGCGTCAACGTATCCACGTTCACACGCAGGGCCTTGAGTTTTTCCTTGGCGGCCACGCCAAACTTCTGTTCCTCGTCGATGATCAACAGCCCAAGGTCTTTAAATTTCACATCCCTGCCCAGGAGCTTGTGCGTCCCGATGACGATATCCACCTTGCCCTCGGCCAGCTTTTGGAGCGTTTCGCGCTGTTGCCTGGCGGGTCTTAAGCGACTGATGGAATCGATGGTACACGGAAACTTCTCCAGCCGTTCCCTGAACGTCTGCTCGTGCTGTAATGCCAGGATGGTAGTTGGCACCAGCACAGCCACCTGCTTGTTATCGCTCACTGCCTTGAAGGCGGCGCGTATAGCGATTTCCGTCTTACCGAAACCCACATCGCCACATACCAGGTGATCCATAGGCAAGCCGCTCTCCATGCCGTTTTTCACGGCATTGGTGGCTTTTAACTGGTCGGGTGTATCTTCGTAAATAAACGAAGCCTCCAGTTCCTCCTGCATGTAAGTATCCGGCGAAAAGGAAAATCCTTTGTTGATACGGCGCCGGGCATACAGCAGCATCAAATCGCGGGCAATATCCTTTACTTTCTTTTTGGCGCTTTGTTTCAGGTTCTGCCATGCAGCCGTTCCCAGCTTGTAGATCTTTGGCGCCGTGTTGTCCTTACCCCGAAATTTCGAGATTTTATGCAGGTTGTGGATGTTCACATACAGTACATCGTTGTCGCGGTACACCAACCGGATACATTCCTGCGCCCTGCCGCTGACTTCCATCTTTTCCAGTCCGCCGAAAATCCCCACGCCATGATCGATATGCACAATGTAGTCGCCGGGATGCAGCCCCTGAAGCTCTTTCAGGGTAAGGCTCTTCGACGGTTCCAATCCGTAAGCCGTACGATACTTGTGATACCGGTCAAAAATCTGATGATCGGTATACAGGCACAGCTTCAGATCGTGATCAATAAACCCTTCGTGCACGATATTGGGCACGGCAACAAACTCGGCCCGGGGCGTGATCCCGCTGAAAATATTGCGTAAACGGTCGAACTGCTTCCTGTTCTCGCTCATCAGCGCCACGGTGTAACCGCGTTCAGCGCGCAAAGCAATATCCTGCGCCAGCAGTTCAAAGTTCTTGTTGAATACAGGCTGTGGCGCGGTATTGAAATTCGCTTCCGCGCCTGTTTCAAAATAACAGTTCGCTCCGAATTCAATATTGCAGAAACGGCGAAGCAATGATAAAACTTCGGTTTCGTCCACAAATGTTTCATCGGCGCGGAACGGAATATACTCATCGCCTGCCAGCACATGAGCGGGCGGATGGAGGTTGATGCGCGCTATCTCGTTCAGCGTCAACGCCAGACTGTCGCTCCACACCACCGTCGAATCATCGAACTGCCTGAGAAAGCACGACCTGCCGCTACGGTGCTTCTCCGCGCCCAGGTTGGGAATGATATGGATCAGGTCAACCTGTGTGTCGGACAATTGTGTGTCGACGTCGAACGAACGGATGGATTCCACCTCGTCGCCGAAAAAATCGACGCGGTACGGCTGGTTGTGCGAGTATGAGAAAATATCAACGATGCTTCCGCGGATGGAGAACTGTCCCGGTTCGTACACGAAATCGGTCATCATAAAACCATATTCATGCAGCATTTCGTGGATAAAGTCGATGGAAATATGCTCGCCCCTGTGCAGTTGCAGGGTATTGCGTTGCAGGTTGTCGCCGCTCACCACCTTCTCGGCCAAAGCATGCGCATGGGTCACAATAATGATGCCCGTCTCCCTCTCCTTGGGCTGGACCGGGGTTAGCAGCGCTTCCAGCACCCGCGTGCGGAGGATGATATTTCCTTCGTGCGGCTGCACCTGTGCGATCATGCGCTTGTACGACGACGGAAAGTAAAACACCTTATGGTCGCCAAGTATGTTGGCCAGGTCATTCTGGAAATAGGCAGCCGACTCGTCGTCGGGCAATACGAAGATATGGCTGCCGCCCCATTGCTGCATCAGGGCCGCAGCCGCCAACGCCGGGGAAGAACACGACAATCCTTTCAGGCGTACGGTTGCCCCCGGCCGTAATGATTGCGCTACCTTTGCCACCTGCGGATGTCCCCCGTAAATCTCGTTCAAACGGTTCTCCGTGAGAGAAGATAATTTTTTCATGCGGATGCAAAAGTACAAAAAAGGTTGAAACGGTTGCCTCAGCCGCCATTATAAAACAAAAAGAACCGGGGACGGCTGTGTTTGATAAAACGCTTACGGTAGAACAGTCTCCGGACTAAATGGTCTTTAGACGGGAGACTGAATGGTCTTTAGACGGGAGATTAAATGGTCTTTAGACGGGAGACTAAACGGTCTTTAGACGAGGATCTAAACGGTCTTTTGACGGACAGTTCGACGTCTTTCGCGATACGTCCCCTGATGAACAGAAGAAATTTGGAGCGCACAGTCTTTCTTCCGCCACAGGCTTGAATAATCTGTCAGAGATTATTTTAAAAAATATGCAGTATACAAATCCCCCACGATCATCGGCAGGCTGCGTTGTAGAGACGCGATGCATCGCGTCTTTCCTGTCAGGCTAGAAACAGTATGTAGCAAGTTCCCCGCAACTGTCGGCAGACGAGTTACAGTATGTAGCAAGTTCCCCGAAACTGTCGGCAGATGAGTTACAGTATGTAGCAAGTTCCCCTCAACCGTCGGCGGACGAGTTACAGTATGTAGCCAGCTCCCCGCGATCGTCGGCAGACGAGTTACAGTATATAGCAAGTTCCCCGACGAGCATCGGCAGATGAGTTACAGTATGTAGCAAACTCCCCGCGATCGTCGGCGGACGAGTTACAGTATGTAGCAAGCTCTCCGAAATCGTCGGCAGATGAGTTACAGTATGTAGCAAGTTCCCCGACGAGCATCGACAGATGAGTTACAGTATGTAGCAAGCTCCCCGATGAACATCAGCGGATGAGTTACAGTATGTAGCAAGCTTTCCGACGAGCGTCGGCAGACGAGTTACAGTATGTAGCAAGTTCTCCGACGAACGTCGACAGGTTAGTCGTGTCAACGATATATCGGTTTGACCCTGACAGGTCTAAAGACCCTGTCAGGTCACTACAGTAACGACCTGTCAGGCTGCGAAGCTGCTGACAGGGTCAAACCC